>JBBDTD010000066.1:0-9682 GCA_040904645.1 Paracoccaceae bacterium | reverse complement strand
GTCATCGTGCTCGGCAACGAAAAGGGCGGATCGGGCAAGTCGACCACCGCCATGCATCTTTTCGCGGCGCTGACCCGGCAGGGAAAGCGCGTCGGGGTCATGGACCTCGACCTGCGCCAGCAAAGCTTCTTCCGCTATCTCGACAACCGGGTGGCTTACGGCCGGAAAAACGGCGTCGATCTGTCGGCGCCCGAACGGCGCGACATCGCCGCCTCACGCGCGCATGACCGCCGCGACGCCCACGCCACGGATGACGAGACGTTCGGAACCGCGCTGGAGGAGTTGCAGGCGCTTTCCGATTTCGTGCTGATCGACTGCCCCGGCGCGCACAGCTATTTCGCGCAGCTCGCCCACGCCAGCGCCGATACGCTGATCACGCCGATGAACGACAGCCTGATCGATTTCGACCTGCTCGCGCATGTCGACCCGACGACGGAAAAAGTCCTCGGCCCTTCGGTCTATTCCGAGATGGTCTGGCGCGCGCGCCAGATCCGCGCGCAGGCCGGGCTGAAATCGATCGACTGGATCGTAACGCGCAACCGGATGTCGAACCTTCAGGCCCGCAACAAGCGCAAGGTCGGCGATTTCCTCTCCGAATTGTCGCGCCGCATCGGCTTTCGGCTTGCGCCCGGGTTCTCCGAGCGTGTCATCTTTCGTGAATTGTTCCTGGACGGGCTGACGCTGATGGACCTGCCCGGGGGCGCAATGTCGCTCTCGCATGTCGCTGCGCGCCAGGAAGTGCGCGACCTGTTGAAAACGCTCGCCCTTCCGGGGGTCACGGCGGCGATCTGAACCCGAAAGGAAATCACGATGCGCGTTACGATGATTGGAACCGGCTATGTCGGGCTCGTGTCCGGCGTCTGCTTTTCCGATTTTGGCCATGACGTCGTCTGCGTCGACAAGATGGCCGACAAGATCGAGACGCTGAGCCGCGGAGAGACGCCGATCTTTGAGCCCGGCCTCGCCGCGCTGATGGAAAAGAACGTCGCCGCCGGCCGGCTGACCTTCACCACCGACCTCAAATCAGCGGTCGCCGGGGCGGATGCCGTGTTCATCGCTGTCGGCACGCCGACGCGGCGCGGCGAAGGGCATGCCGACCTGTCTTATGTCTACGCCGCCGCCGAGGAAGTCGCCGCTGCGATCGAAGGCTTCACCGTCGTCGTGGTCAAATCGACGGTGCCGGTCGGCACCAACCGCGAAGTCGCGCGCCGCATGGAGGCCGCACGGCCCGGCTGCCCGTTCGCCGTCGCCTCCAACCCCGAATTTCTGCGCGAGGGCGCCGCGATCGAGGATTTCATGCGCCCCGATCGTGTCGTCGTCGGGCTGGAGGATGAACGCGCGCGCCCGGTGATGACCGATATCTATCGCCCGCTTTTCCTGCGAGAGACGCCGATGGTCTTCACGACGCTGGAAAGCGCGGAGATCATCAAATACGCGGCCAACGCCTTCCTCGCGACCAAGATCACCTTCATCAACGAGATAGCCGATCTTTGCGAAAAGACCGGCGGCGACGTTCAGGCCGTCGCAAAGGGCATGGGGCTCGACAATCGCATCGGCGGCAAATTCCTGCATGCGGGGCCGGGCTATGGCGGCTCCTGCTTTCCGAAGGATACGCTCGCGCTCACGCGCACCGCGCAGGAGTTGAACAGCCCGCTCCGAATAGTCGAGGCGGTCGTCGCGGCGAACGAGGACCGCAAGCGCCGCATGGCGGCCAAGGTTATCGAGGCTTGTGGCGGCGCGGTGGCGGGCAAGCGCGTCGCGGTGCTGGGCGTGACCTTCAAGCCCGACACCGACGACATGCGCGAGGCGCCGGCGCTGACCATCGTTCCCGCGCTGATCGGCGCCGGCGCGCATGTGACCATCGCCGATCCCGAAGGGCGCAAGGAAGGCGCCGCGCTCCTGCCCGGCGCAAGCTGGGCTTTGAACGCCTACGAGGCCGCGCAAGCAGCGGATGCAGTGGTGATCATCACCGAATGGAATGAATTCCGCGCCCTCGATCTTCAGCGCCTGCGCGCCGCCATGGCCGGCGATGTCATGGTGGACCTGAGGAACATCTATCGCCCCGGCGACGCCGCCGCAGCGGGCTTCGCCTATGTCTCGGTCGGCAGACCCGCCTTCTGACGGCGGATCCGCCCGCAGACGGGGTTCAGTGTCCCGCGCCCGCCATCGGCACGCAGTCATGACCGCGCGACTGGATCGCGGCGCAGGCCGCAAGCGCGCTCGGCCGATCGAAACCGGTCAGCTGCGCGCGCCAGGCAGGTTGCCCCGCAAGCCTGAATTCGTCCACGTCGCGCCCGGCATGCGAAAGCCCTCTCACGCCGCCCAGGGCCGCTGAGGCCAACTCGGCGATCGCCGTCTCCTGCTTGGCGAAAATGCCGATCTGAACCGCCCAGTCGGTCTCTCCGCCTGGGTGCGCGGCCACGGGAATGGCCGCGATTTCCGACCCCGGCCGCGCTTTTGGCGCCGGGCTGCGGCGGGGCGAAAGCTTGGTGTAGTCCTGCGGCATCTCGGCTGCGACCGCAGCGGGCACCAACGCCGCGCCCGCCTGCGCGAGCAGCGATCGTGATTCGGGCTCGAACACGGAGCCGGAGCCGGGCCGCACCATCGGCGCGGGGCTGCGCGTCGCCGCAGACGAGGCGACCTTGGTTGACGCGCCGCCATAGCGGGCGGTCAGCGAGGCGGTGGAGATGTAGTCGGAATTGCTCGGCGCCTTGCGGAAGCCGAGGTCCAGCAGCTCCGCGACCTTGGCGTTGCGTGTGGCGGAGCTCCGGCCGCCGAAAACCACGGCGATCACCCGCTTGTCGCCCCGCTCCGCGGAGGAAACGAGGTTGAAACCGGCGGCATTGGTGAACCCGGTCTTGATCCCGTCCGCGCCGCGATAGCTGCGCAGGAACCGCCGATTGGTGTTATAGACTGTCCGCCCCATGGTCGGAGTCGATATCCGGCTGAAAAGATTGTAGTATTGGGGGAAATCGTAAAAGAGCGCCCGCCCCATCAGCGCCATGTCGCGGGCGGTGGAATACTGCCCGGCCGCGGTCAGGCCAGAGGCGTTCTTGAACGTTGTGTTGCTCATGCCCAGCATCCGCGCCTTGGCCGTCATCAGCTTTGCGAACCCCGACTCGCTGCCGCCCAGCGCCTCGGCCAGCGCCGCGGCGGCGTCGTTCGCGGATTTGACGGAAGCCGCTCGGATCAGTTCACGAATCGTCACCTTGCTCCCGGCCCTCATGCCGATCTTCGACGCGGGCTGAGCCGCGACGTGACGGGAGATGGTGACTCTCTGGTCGAGACTGAGCTTGCCAGAAGTCACCGCTTCGAATGTCAGGTAAAGAGTCATCATCTTGGTCAGAGAGGCGGGATGCAGCCGCCTGTCCGCGCTTGATTCGTGAAGAACCTCTCCAGATCGCGCGTCCATCACGAACGCCGCATATGGGGCCGCCGAAACCGCCCCGGACCATGCCATGATGGCCCCGATCATGATCGCCAGCCCGGCGATCACACGCCAAACACCACTCATTTCAACCTCGCGCCTGTAGTTTCAATTCTCCGCCCGACGAAGCTCATTTTGCGGCCCGCCAGAGCGACTGCTCGGATGGGATGCTAACATCGTCGGCCAGCCGATGGAAACAAAAAGTCTTTTCCATAACATTAACCAGAATATTGGCTCCGTGCGGGGCGACGAGCCCCCGCAACCTTGAGTAAATGTTGCATTGCACAAAAAATTCCTTGACGCAGTGCAGCATGACCTCCATATGGTTCTGCATAAGACCAGACATCGTCCACGCCCGCGAGATCAAGGGCGCACACCTGAGGAGAGCCCCCATGGCCACCACCAAGACAACCACCGCGAACGTTGAATCCCTCGCCGCCGACGCCCAGAAGGCCGCGGCCGACCAGTTCGAGAAAATCACGAAATCCTTCGAGGACGCCGCCGTCTTCGGCCAGGAGAACATGGACGCGATCATGAAGTCGTCCAACATCTTCGCGAAGGCCGCCGAGCAGATGAACGCCGAGTTCATCAGCTTCTCGAAGAAGACCGCCGAAGAGGGCGTCGCCGCCGCCAAGGAAATGTCCTCGATCAAGACCATGCCCGAGTTCGTCGAAAAGCAGGCCGCCTTCGCCAAGTCGTCGGTCGACGGCTTCATGAAGCAGGCCGCGAAGTTCAACGAGATGTTCATGTCCGCCGCGAAGGACGTCTCCGAGCCGGTGAACGCCCGCGCGCTCGCCGCCACGGACCTGGCCAAGTCCTACCGCGTTTGATTTTTTCAAGCCGTGAAGACTGAAGAGGGGGCTTCGGCCCCCTTTTCTTGTTGGGCCCTGTCATTATATCATCGGTCCGAAGCCAAGCTGAAAGACGTCCGCCCGAAACCCGCTCGGAAGACCCACACGTAATATGCCACACCTGTTATGACCGAGTTCAGCGCCCTTTCCCGCACCAGCCCCATCCGCGCCGGGGATGACGACGGCGTGCGCAAGGACGACGGCGGGCGCGGCGACGGCACCGACACGGTGATCGTCGCCAAACCGAAGTCCAAAACCCAGCGCCCTTCCCTCTACAAGGTGATGCTGCTCAACGACGACTACACGCCGATGGAGTTCGTCGTGCATGTGCTGGAGCGCATCTTCGGGCTGACCAACGCCCAGGCGGTGGAGCTGATGCTTACGGTCCATCGCCGCGGCCTCGCCGTGGTCGGCGTCTTCTCGTTCGAGGTCGCGGAGACCAAAGTGACGCAGGTCATGGACTATGCGCGGCGCAACCAGCACCCGCTGCAATGCACGATGGAAAAGGAATAGGCGCTTGCGCTTTTTCCGCGCCCGGGGAGAAATTTTTTCCCGATTTTTTTCGTCACGCACACGCAGAAATTACACTTTCCCGCGACCTTTGGCTTGATCGGCTGCTGACAAGCCCGAGATAAAGTGTTGTCATTGTCGAGCGGGGCCATCCGGGCGCCGCCTCATCGACGAACGGAGCTCAGATGCCGTCCTTCACAAAATCGCTCGAAGAGGCCATTCACCGGGCGCTGGCGCTCGCCAACGCGCGGCGCCACGAACTGGCCACGCTGGAGCATCTCCTGCTCAGCCTTCTGGATGAACAGGACGCCTCGAACGTCATGCGCGCCTGCGGCGTCGATCTGGAGGCGCTTCGCGCCGCCCTCACCCGCTTCGTGGATGAGGAACTGGACACGCTGGTGAGCGAGATCGAGGGGTCCGAGGCCGCGCCGACCACCGGCTTCCAGCGGGTGATCCAGCGCGCCGCGATCCATGTGCAATCCTCGGGGCGCTCCGAAGTCACCGGCGCGAACGTGCTGGTCGCGATCTTCGCAGAGCGGGAAAGTCACGCCGCGTTCTTCCTGCAGGAGCAGGACATGACCCGCTATGACGCGGTCAATTACATCTCCCACGGGGTCGCCAAGGACCCCGCCTATGGCGAGCCGCGGCCGGTTCGCGGCTCCGAGCAGGCCGACGAAGCCGAAGCGCCGGAAGCGCCCGGCGGCAAGGCGGAGGAGACCGCGCTGGCGAAATACTGCGTCGATCTCAACGCCAAGTCGCGCCAGGGCAAGGTCGACCCGCTGATCGGCAGGGCCGAGGAGGTCGAGCGCTGCATTCAGGTCCTCTGCCGGCGGCGCAAGAACAACCCGCTGCTCGTCGGCGACCCCGGTGTCGGCAAAACCGCCATCGCCGAAGGCCTGGCGAAAAAGATCGTCGAGGGCGACACGCCGGACATCCTGGCGGGAGCCACGATCTTCAGCCTCGACATGGGCTCGCTTCTGGCGGGCACCCGCTATCGCGGCGATTTCGAGGAGCGGCTGAAAGCTGTGGTCAAGGAACTGGAGGATCACCCGGACGCGATCCTCTTCATCGACGAGATCCACACCGTGATCGGCGCCGGCGCGACCTCGGGCGGCGCGATGGACGCGTCGAACCTGCTGAAACCGGCGCTCCAGTCCGGCACGCTCCGCTGCATGGGCTCCACCACCTACAAGGAGTTCCGCCAGCATTTCGAGAAGGACCGCGCGCTTTCCCGCCGGTTCCAGAAGATCGATGTGAGCGAGCCTTCGGTGGATGACGCGGTGAAGATCCTGCGTGGCCTCAAACCCTATTTCGAGGATCACCACGATATCCGCTACACCAACGAAGCGGTGAAGATCGCCGTCGATCTGGCGCATCGGTATATCAACGACCGCAAACTGCCTGACAGCGCCATCGACGTGATCGACGAGGCTGGCGCGGCGCAGCATCTTCTGTCCGAATCGAAGCGCAAGAAGACCATCGGCGTGAAGGAAATCGAGGCGGTGGTCGCCAAGATCGCCCGCATCCCGCCGAAAAGCGTCTCGAAGGACGACGCCGAACTGCTCAAGGACCTTGAGGGCAAGCTGAAGCGCGTGGTTTTCGGCCAGGACAACGCCATCGATGCGCTGGCGAGCGCCATCAAACTGGCCCGCGCCGGGCTGAGGGAGCCAGAAAAACCCATCGGCTCCTATCTCTTCGCGGGGCCGACCGGCGTCGGCAAGACCGAGGTCGCCAAACAGCTCGCGGATATTCTCGGTGTGAAGCTCCTGCGGTTCGACATGTCGGAATATATGGAGAAACATTCCGTCAGCCGCCTGATCGGCGCGCCGCCGGGCTATGTCGGCTTCGATCAGGGCGGGCTTCTGACCGATGGCGTCGATCAGCATCCGCACGTCGTGCTGCTGCTCGACGAGATCGAGAAAGCTCACCCGGATGTCTTCAACATTCTCTTGCAGGTGATGGATCACGGCAAGCTGACCGATCACAACGGCAAGTCGGTCGATTTCCGCAATGTCGTGCTGATCATGACCTCGAACGCCGGCGCGGCGGAGCAGGCCTCCACCGCGATCGGCTTCGGCCGCGATCGCCGCGAAGGCGAGGATATCGCAGCGATCGAGAAGGCCTTCAGCCCGGAATTCCGCAACCGGCTCGACGCGGTGGTCAGCTTTGGCCCGCTGCCGCGCGAGGTCATCCTGCAGGTGGTGGAGAAATTCGTCCTCCAGCTCGAAGCGCAGCTGATGGACCGCGCCGTCGCGATCGAGCTGGGCGCGGGCGCGGCTGAATGGCTGGCCGAAAAGGGCTATGACGACCGGATGGGCGCCCGCCCGCTCGGCCGCGTCATTCAGGAGTATATCAAGAAACCGCTGGCGGAGGAGTTGCTCTTCGGCAGCCTCGCCAAGGGCGGGCTGGTGCGCGTCGAGGTCAAGGACCGCAAGCTGGTGCTCGACATCACACCGCCGGAGACGCGCCGCCTTTCGGGCGACAAGCCGCCGCTTCTGACCGCCGAGTAAGCGGCGGGCTGTTCCGCGCCGCCCCCGATTTTCGCCCCTTGATTCCGGCCCGTGCGACGAGTAGCGCCGCACGGGCCGCCCCCCGCCCCCCGTATCGCACTGCGCCGCCGCTATGTTGCAGGGCGGAGAAAGGGCGCATCGATGGTGAATGATTCAGAACAGGTGATTGATCGGCTCGCGCTTCGCGAAGCCTTCGGCGCCTTCATGACCGGGGTCACGATCGTCACCACCATTGACGAAGACGGCGCCCCGGTGGGGCTGACCGCCAACGCCTTCACCTCGGTCTCGCTGGAGCCGCCGCTGCTCCTCGTCTGCATCTCCAGCCATTCGCAGAGTTTGCCGGCGCTGCTCGCCTTCGGCGGCTTCGCGGTCAATATTCTGGCCGAAGGGCAGGAACCCCTCTCCACCCGCTTTTCCCGGCGGGAGTCGGACCGCTTCGCCGGTGTGGACTGGCGGCCCGGGCCCGCCGGCTCACCGATCCTCGACGGCGTCTGCGGCTGGTTCGACTGCCGCATTCACGATCAGGTCGAGGCTGGCGATCATGAAGTCCTGATCGGCCAGGTGATCGGGTTCGACCATCCCGGTGGCGCGCCGCTGGGCTTTTCGCGGGGCGGGTATTTCTCCCTCGGGATCTGAGACGGCGTTCTTGCTCAGCCCTTCCAGGCGGGTTTTCGCTTCTCAAGGAACGCGCCGACGCCTTCATGCGCCTCGGCGTCGTCCCAGGCGTCCGCCAGCGCGGCGATGGTCGCTTCGACGACCGAAGGCTCGATCCTCGGCCCCAGCATCCGCGCAAGACGCTTCGAGCGCGTGACGGCGCCGGGCGCGGCGGCGAGATAGGGCGCGACTTCGGCCTCTATCGCTTCGTCCAGCAGCGCCGCCGGAACCGCCTTCGCCGCGAGGCCGAGCGCCACGGCCTCCTCCGCCCCGAAAATCCGGGCGGACATGAACACCCGCCGCGCCGCCCCCTCACCCATCCGCGCCAGCACATAGGGTGAGATCGTCGCCGGAATCAGGCCGAGCCGGGTTTCGGTGAAGCCGAATTTCGCGTGATCCGCGGCGATGACGGCGTCGCAGACCGCCATCATGCCCACGCCTCCGCCATAGGCCTGCCCGTTCACCCGGCCGATCAGCGGTTGGGGAAGCTCGTTCAGCGCGCCGAGCATTGCGGCGAGCTTGCGCGCCTCGGCGATCCGGGTCTCGCGGCTGGCTGCGAACTGGTCGCGCATCCAGTTGAGATCGCCGCCCGCGCAAAAACTGGCCCCCCGCCCGGTCAGCACCACCACGCGCACCGCCTTGTCGGCGGCGATGGCTGCGGCGGCGGCGGCCAGTTCCTCAATCATCGCGGCGGAAAGCGCGTTGTGCTTTTCCTCCCGCGCCAGCGTCAGCGTCGCAACGCCGCGCGGGTCCATGTCCAGGGCGATCGTCTCGTAAATCATGCCGGTCTCCTTCGCCGCCATAGCGCCGCGCGCCCGGCGCCGCGTCAAGACCGGGATTGACCGGCCCGCCCGCGCGCGCCTATCGACCCGGCATCGACGGAGCGGAGGAGACTGCGCATGACCGACGCATGGAAAGATTACGCGCTCGCGCCCCAGCCCGGCGCCGTGCTCTGCGCGGCGGCCGACTTGCCCGAAACCGGGACGCTCTGCCTCATCCATGGCGGCTTTCCGATCCTCCTCGCGCGGCGCGGCGGGCGGCTCTTCGCCTATGTGAACGCCTGCCCGCACCAGTATCTGCCGCTCAACCACAAGGGAGAGCGGCTGCTGTCGGCCGATGGCGCGGTGCTCCGCTGCACCAGCCATGGCGCCGGGTTCCTGACCGAAACCGGCGAAGGGGTGGAGGGCCCCGGCCTCGGCGCGGCGCTTGATCCGATCCCGGTGGCGGTCAACGCGGCCGGCGAGGTGGTTATCGTCTGAAGCGGTGACGCGCCCGGCGCCGCGTCCTCCCGAGATGCTCGGTCAACCATAGCTTGACGGCGGCGGCGGCGATGCTCAACATCTCGGCAAAATAAAACACATGGAGGTAGACGCATGAAACCGGCCAACGCCCTTGCGGGCCTCGCCCTCGCCGCCGCTCTCGCCCTTCCCGCTTCGGCGGCGGAGGTGACGGCGCGGATCTCGCTTCAGCTGCCGCTGAAAAGCCATCTCGGCCAGAACCTGCTGGTCTTCAAGGAAGAGATCGAAAAGACCTCCAACGGCGAGATCGAGGTCGAGATCTACGACAGCGCGCAGCTTTACAAGGATAACGAAGTGCCGGCCGCCGTCGGTTCAGGCTCGATCGAGATGGGCGTCGCCTCGCTCACCCGCTATGTCGGCGACATTCCGGCGGTAGACGTCTTCTACATGCCCTTCCTTCTCAACACGGAAGACAAGGTGCGCAAGGCCGTC
>JBBDTD010000065.1:0-9698 GCA_040904645.1 Paracoccaceae bacterium | reverse complement strand
CGCCGCGATCGCGGACGCGCATGGGCTGGAGGAAGCAGGCGCCGCGATCCTTGCGCCGCTCGGCGACGGGAGTCTAGGCGCGCCCGATGCTCCTTTCGCCGGCCTGATAGTGCTCGACGGCAATCTGAGGACCGAACTGTTGACCGAAATCGCGGTCTCGCCGCTTTTCACCGCCGCTGATCTTCGGCTCGCCCCCGCCTCGCCCGGCAAGGTCGAGCGGCTCCTGCCGCTCCTTCGCCGGCCGCGGACAACCCTCTATGCCAATCTGGAGGAAGCCGGATTTTTGACCGGCGCGCGATACGCCGACGCGCCGACCGCCGCCGCCGGCCTGATCGCCGCGGGGGCGGAACGCGTGCTCGTCACGGACGGACCGCGAGCCGCCGCGTTCCACGGGCCCGAAGGCGCGCACGCGGCCTCTCCGCCGCCGCTCTCCCCCCGCCACGTTACCGGCGCCGGGGATGCGTTCATGGCCGGGCATATCGCCGCGGAACTGTGCGGCGCCACACCCCAGGCCGCGCTCCGCGCCGCCCTGGCGGTCGCGGCGAAACATCTGGAGGAAGACCCATGACAGTTCCCCTCGTCTATTCCGCAGAAGTCGCCGCCGCGCGCGGCACCGGCCGCCCGATCGTCGCGCTCGAAAGTACGATCATCACCCACGGCCTCCCGGCCCCGCGCAATCTGGAAATCGCGCGCAATGCCGAGGCGACGGTCCGGCGCGGGCGCGCAGCCCCGGCCACCATCGCCGTGCTGGACGGCGTTCTCCATATCGGCCTCGAAAGCAGCCAGCTTGAGCGCCTTGCGGCGGCGCCAGATGTAATGAAGCTCTCGCGCGCCGATTTCGCCGTCGCGCTCAGCACGGGGCGCACCGGGGCGACGACGGTGGCGGCGACGATGATCGCCGCCCGGCTCGCCGGAATATCGGTGTTCGCGACGGGCGGGATCGGCGGCGTACATCGCAGCGCGGAGCGCGATTTCGACATTTCCGCCGATCTGGAGGAGCTGGCCCAAACCCCGGTCACCGTCGTCGCGGCCGGCGCCAAGGCGATCCTCGACCTGCCGAAAACGCTGGAGGCGCTGGAGACGCGCGGCGTGCCGGTGATCTGTTATCGGACCGGCGCTTTCCCCGCCTTCTGGTCGCGCGACAGCGGCCTGCCCGCGCCGCTCCGGCTCGACAGCGCGGCCGCTATCGCCGCCGCCCATCGGATGCGCGCCGCGCTTGGGCTTTCCGGCGGGCAACTGGTCTGCAACCCCGCGCCGCCGGAGGCCGAGATCCCGGCGGCGGAACTTTCCCCGTTGATCGAGGCCGCGCTGGCCGAAGCGGCGGCGAAGGGCGTCAGCGGCAAGGCGGTGACGCCTTTTCTGCTCGGCCAGGTGCTTGAGGCGACCGCCGGGCGCAGCCTTGAGACGAACATCGCGCTCTATCTCGACAATTGCCGGCTCGCGGCCGAGATCGCACGGGCGTTGGCGGATTAGATTGGCGGCGGCGTGGATTTCTCTTCGCTCAACAGGACATTGCATTCGAACTCGCCGATCCCCGGCAGGGTCATGATCCGCCGCCTCAGGATACGCTCGAAATCCGCGAGATCGCGCGCCACCACCCGCAACCGGTAATCATAGACGCCGAGGACATGCTGCACGATCTGCACCTCGGGAATCGCGGTGACCGCGCGTTCGAATTCCTCGACCCGGCTCCGGCCTCTCGCCGCCAGTTTGACCCCCAGAAAGACAGTGACGCCATAGCCGAGCTTCGCGCGATCCAGCGCGAAGCGGCGGCGGCGGATCACGCCCGTCTCCTCCAGCCGCCGGATGCGCCGCCATGCGGCGGGCTGCGAAAGCCCGCAGCGCTCCCCCGCCTCCTTGGCAGAGAGCGAGCCATCCGCCAGCAGAACACGGAGCAGCGCCAGATCGACAGCGTCGGGGGGGGCGGTCAGATCGGCAGCCATTCGTCGTTCTTCAGTTCGGAGACGAGCAGGAGCGCCTCGATATCGGCGATATGCGGCAGATCGAGAATCTGCGTCTTCAAAAGTTCCTGGTAGTGGTCGAGGTCGCGCGCCACCACGTCCATACGGATATCGACCCGTCCGAGCAGCGTCTGGATCGCCAGGATCTCGGGCAGTTTCCGCGCCGCCGCGACAAATTCCTGAAACGCCCCGGCTTCGGTCTTGTCGAGCCGCACCCGCAAGAAGACCTGAACCGTGTAGCCGAGCTTGCGCAGATCGACCTCGATCACCCGCCCCGCGATGACCCCGGCGTCTTCCATCCGCTCCAATCGCCGCCAACAGGGCGAGGGCGAAAGCCCGGCCCGTTCCGCCAGCGCGGCCGTGGAAAGCTGAGGGTCGGTTTGCAGCGCGCGGAGGATGCGTCGGTCCGTATCATCGAGCGTATGCATGAAACATCCCATAACACGGATATTTTAGAATGACTATACTCCAAATTCGTCATAATGCCGCAAAAAAGACCGGCTTTGACGAGTGCGACGCCTATCCTGCCGGCATCGACAACCAGAGTGAGGAAACAACCATGCGCGTCTATTACGACCGTGACTGCGACATCAACCTGATCAAGGACCGCAATGTCGCGGTGGTCGGCTATGGCTCCCAGGGCCATGCCCATGCGCTGAACATGCGCGATTCCGGCGTCAAGAACGTCGCCGCCGCGCTTCGCGAAGGCTCCCCCTCCGCCGCCAAGGCCGAGGCCGAGGGCCTCAAGGTCATGTCGATCCCCGAAGCCGCGAAATGGGCCGACGTGATCATGATGGCGATGCCGGACGAGTTGCAGGCCGAAACCTATTACCGCGACATCCACGAGAACATGAAGCCCGGCGCCGCGATCGCCTTCGCGCACGGTCTCAACATCCATTTCAGCCTGATCGAGGCGCGCGCCGATGTCGACGTCATCATGATGGCGCCGAAGGGCCCGGGCCATACCGTGCGCGGCGAGTTCGTGAAGGGCGGCGGCGTTCCCTGCCTCGTCGCGGTCGACCAGAACCCGTCCGGCAAGGCGCTGGAGATCGGGCTTTCCTATTGCTCCGCCATCGGCGGCGGCCGGTCCGGCATCATCGAGACCGACTTCAAGGAAGAGTGCGAGACCGATCTCTTCGGCGAACAGGCCGTGCTTTGCGGCGGCATGGTCGAGCTGATCCGCATGGGCTTCGAGACGCTGGTCGAAGCGGGCTACGCCCCGGAGATGGCCTATTTCGAATGCCTCCACGAGGTGAAGCTGATCGTCGACCTGATCTATGAGGGCGGCATCGCCAACATGAACTACTCGATCTCCAACACGGCGGAGTTCGGCGAGTATCATTCCGGCCCGCAGATCCTGCCGCGCGCGGAGACCAAGGCCCGGATGAAGAAGGTGCTGACCGACATTCAGGACGGCCGTTTCACTTCCGAGTGGATGCGCGAATACAAGGCCGGCCTGCCGATGTTCAAGGCGACCCGCCGTAACAACGACGCGCACCAGATCGAGGCGGTGGGCGAAAAGCTCCGCGCCATGATGCCCTGGATCGCGGCCGGCAAGCTGGTCGACAAGGCGAAGAACTGATTCCGTGCTGAACCTGGGCCCCGCTTCGGCGGGGCCCGACACGTCGCCTTGCCGCCGCGCCGCCAATCGCCTAAATCGGACTGAGCCGTCTGGAGGACCAGCGAATGACCATCGAAGCGCCCGAAACTGCGGAAGTTGAAACAACCCGCATCGCCTGCGACGGCGGCGACGGCGCGCTTGGCCACCCGCGCGTCTGGCTCTCCATCGGTGAAGAAGGGTTCGTCGAGTGCCCGTATTGCGACAAACGTTTCATTTTGAAAGCCGGCGCCGGACATCATTGATCAGCGCGCCGGCCCGGAAATATCCAGGCCGGCGGCTTTGCTTCAATGCTTGAAGCGCTTGATTTCGCCGGATTTGAGCCGCGCGAGATATGAACTTACCTCCCGCTTCACCACCGGCATCAGCACATAGAGCGCCGTGATGTTGACCACCGCCATCGCGAAGATCGCGGCGTCGGAGAAGTCGATCACCGGGCCGAGACTGGCCGCGGCGCCGATCACCACGAAGATGCAGAAGATCACCTTGAAGATCAGTTCCGTCGTCTTGCCTTCGCCAAAGAGATAGGTCCACGCCTTCAGCCCGTAATAGGACCAGGAGATCATGGTCGAGAAGGCGAAGAGGATCACCGCGATGGCCAGCACATAGGGAAACCAGCTGAACGCGCTGGCGAAAGCCGCCGAAGTCAGCGCGACGCCGGAAACGCCGGTCACCGTCTGGATCGAATTGCCGGCCTCGTTCAACACATAACGGCCGGTTTCCGGGTCGGTGACCAGCTGGCCGGAAATGCTGATGACCAGCGCCGTCATGGTGCAGATCACCACCGTGTCGATGAAGGGCTCGAGGAGGGAGACGAAACCTTCCGTCGCCGGTTCTTTCGTCCGCACGGCCGAGTGGGCGATAGCGGCGGAGCCGACGCCCGCTTCGTTCGAGAACGCGGCCCGCTTGAACCCCTGGATCAGCGCGCCGACAAAGCCTCCGGCGACGCCGAGCCCGGTGAAGGCGCCAGCGAAAATCTGCCCGAAGGCCCAGCCGATCTTGTCATAGTTCATCAGCACGATGATGAGCGCCGCCGTCACATAGAGCACCCCCATGAAGGGCACGACCTTCTCCGTGACCCGCGCGATGGACTTGATGCCGCCGACGATCACCGCAAAGACCACGATCGCGAAAAGCACGCCGGTGATCCAGCCCGGGAAGTCGCCGACGATGCCGGCGATCTGCGCGTGGGCCTGGTTCGCCTGGAACATGTTGCCGCCGCCGAGGGCGCCGAGGATGCAGAAGATCGAGAAGAGCACCGCCAGAAACTTGCCGCCGGGCGCGCCCCGCTCGGCGAACCCTTTGGAGATGTAATACATCGGCCCGCCGGAGACGGTGCCATCCGCATATTCATTCCGGTATTTAACGCCAAGCGTGCATTCGGTGAACTTGGACGCCATGCCGAGAAGCCCGGCCATGATCATCCAGAACGTAGCGCCCGGCCCGCCAATGCCTATCGCGACCGCGACGCCGGCGATGTTGCCGAGCCCGACAGTGCCCGAAAGCGCGGTCGTCAGCGCCTGGAAATGGCTGACCTCACCCGCGTCCTTGGGGTCCGAATAGTCGCCGCGAACGAGTTGGATCGAATGACGGAAGCCACGGAACTGGATAAAGCCGAAATAGACGGTGAAGATGCTTGCGGCCACGACCAGCCACATCACGATCCAGGGAAAGCTCGTTCCGGGAAGCGGCGCGAAGATGAAGTTGACGAAGGGGCCGGTTATCGCGGCGAAGGCTTCATTGACCGCCTGATCGACGCCGCCATCCTGCGCCAGCGCGGGCGTGGCGAGAAACGCGAGAGACGCGCTTGTTGCTGCTTTTCTCATGTCTCTCTCCTCAACCGACGACTGTGACGGGAACGCTGGCGGTCATCACCAGATTCGCGGTCGAGGATCCAAAGACCCGCGCGGCGAAGCCGCCATCGGAGGACCGGGCGATGATGATCTGATCGGCCTCCTCCTCCACGGCGACGCTGTTCAGAAGCTCCGCCACATCGCCATGCCTGACGACGCTGCGCGCTGCGAATCCCGCCTCTTTCAGGGCGCCCACCGCCGGGGCGAGAACGCGGCTTTCCGCGGCGGCGATCTCCTCCTCGCGCCGCTTGTGGCGCTGCGCGTTCTCTTCCGCCGAATGGAAGCTGTAGGGCGACCATTCGATGACATAGACGAGCACCAGCTCGCAGTCCCCGATCAGCCGTGCGATCTTCTTGGCGTGGGCGAGAGCGCGGTTTCCTGTGCCCCCCCCATCAACGCCGACAACCAATCTGGCAATCATGAATAGGTTCCCCTGTTGTTATTGGCTCGCATTAATTGCGAACTATGAACCTGGGGCCGAAACGACCCGCGTATCATGGATAGTTCACACTATCGTGACGAGTGTCAAAACAATTGCGGCTCGCCTCATCGGTGTGAGCCTCGCAATTTCTTTTCTGCGTCTCGGTGCGGTCGGCGCTTGTCTCGGGCCCGCGCCGGGGCCTAAAGCAACGGCCATGTTTGACGCCACCCTTCGCCGGATTGTCGATCCGCCGCTGAACCGGCTTGGCCGTGCGCTGGCGGCGGCGGGGATCGGCGCCAACGCGGTGACGCTGGCGGGTTTCGCGCTTGGCCTGATCGCGGCCGCGCTTATCGCCCTCGGGGCGCCGCTGGCGGCGCTCGTCCCGCTGCTCGCCGGGCGGTTGGCGGACGGGCTGGACGGTGCGGTGGCGCGGGCGACCCGGCCGACAGATTTCGGCGGATTCCTCGATATCCTTTGCGATTTCGTATTTTACGGAGCCGTACCCCTGGCCTTCGTACTGGCTGACCCCGCCGCCAACGGCGCCGCGGGCGCGTTTCTGATTGCGAGCTTCTACGCCAACGGTTCGGCCTTTCTCGCTTTCGCGGCGGCGGCGGAGCGCAGGAAGATCGCGACCACGGCGCGGGGCGTCAAAACCCTCTATTATGTCGGCGGATTGCTGGAAGGCGGCGAGACCATCCTCTTCTTCATCCTGCTTTGTCTGCTGCCCGGCTGTTTCGCGGCGCTCGCCTGGACTTTCGGCGCGCTTTGCTATGTTTCCGCCGCGGCGCGCGGCGCGCTCGCCTGGCGGGTCTTCGGCGCTTGAGCGCGGGGCGCGCATCCGCCATTCTCCACACTCTGAGTAAAGGATCCCGACATGCCCGCGAAGCCGGAAGACCATCTTTATCTCGTCGACGGTTCGGGTTTCATCTTCCGGGCTTATCACGCGCTCCCCGCGCTGACCCGCAAGTCGGACGGATTGCCTGTCGGTGCGGTCAACGGCTTTTGCAACATGATCTGGAAGATGCTGGAGGACCTGAAAGGCGACGACACGCCGAGCCATGTCGCCGTGATCTTCGACGCTTCACGATTTTCGTTCCGGAACGAATTCTTTCCCGCATACAAAGCCCACCGCCCCGAGGCGCCCGAAGATCTCCGCCCGCAATTCGCCCTGATCCGGGAGGCGACCCGCGCCTTCAATCTGCCCTGCATCGAGATCGAGGGGTTCGAAGCCGACGACGTGATCGCCACCTACGCCCGCCAGGCCGCAGCCGCTGGGGCGGAGGTGACGATCGTCTCCTCGGACAAGGATCTGATGCAGCTTGTCGGCGGGCGCATCGGCATGGTCGACCTGATGAAAAACAAGATCATCGGCGTCAACGAGGTGCATGAGAAATTCGGCGTCGGCCCCGAGCGGGTGGTCGACGTGCAGGCGCTGGCCGGCGACAGCGTCGACAACGTGCCGGGCGCGCCGGGCATCGGGATCAAGACCGCCGCGCTTTTGATCAACGAATATGGCGATCTGGAGACGCTGCTGGAACGGGCGGGCGAAATCAAACAGCCCAAGCGCCGCGAAAGCCTGATCGACAACGCCGAACTGATCCGCATCTCCAGACGGCTCGTTACGCTCGATGACAATGTCGGCAACCTGCCCGACTATGACGAACTCGCCCGCCGCCAGCCGGAAGCGGAGGCGCTGCTGGGCTTCCTGACGGCGATGGAGTTCACCACCATCACCAGGCGCGTCGCGGCCATGCTGGAGGTAGAGGCGCCCGCGATCCCCGCGCCGGAGGCCGGGCCCGAAGCGGCGCCGGGCGCCGCGGCGACGGCCGAGGCGGTGAAGATCGACCATTCGTCCTATGAAATCGTCCGCGATGTCGAAGCGCTGAAATCATGGATCGCCGCCGCCTATGTGCGCGGCGAAGTCGCCGTGGATACGGAGACCACCAGCCTCGATGAAATGGTGGCTGATCTGGTCGGCGTCTCGCTCGCCACCGCGCCGGGCCGGGCCTGCTATATCCCGCTCGGCCACGTGACGGGCGACGGCGATCTGCTGGGCGCCGTCGCGCCGGCGCCCGGTCAAATTCCACTCGAAGAGGCGCTTCATATCCTGAAGCCGATGCTTGAAGACCCGTCGGTCCTCAAGATCGCGCAGAACATGAAATACGATCTCAAGATCTTCGCGCGCTACGGGGTCGCTGTCGGGCCCTTCGACGATACGCTCCTCCTCTCCTACGCGCAGGAAGCGGGGATGGGCGGGCATGGCATGGACGCGCTCTCCGACCGCCATCTTGGCCACAAGCCGATCCCGATCAAGACGCTGATCGGCTCAGGTAAAAGCCAGATCACCTTCGACAAGGTGGAGATCGATAAGGCGGCGCCCTATGCGGCGGAGGACGCAGACGTGACGTTCCGGCTCTGGAAAGCGCTGAAACCCGGTCTCGTCCGCCACCGCGTCACCCGCGTTTACGAGACGATGGAACGCCCGCTCGTGCCCGTGCTGGCGGAGATGGAGCGTGCGGGCGTTCTGGTCGAACGCGACGTGCTTTCCCGCCTCTCCAACACCTTCGCGCAGAAGATGGCCGGGCTTGAAGCCGAGATCCATGAACTGGCGGGCCGGAGCTTCAATGTGGGCTCGCCCAAGCAGCTTGGCGAGATTCTCTTCGACGGGCTTGGGCTTCAGGGCGGCAAGAAGGGCAAGACCGGCGCCTACGCCACCGGCGCCGATGTGCTGGAGACGCTGGCCGCGGAGGGGCACGACCTGCCGGCGCGGGTGCTGGACTGGCGCCAGCTTTCCAAGCTCAAGGGCACCTATACCGACGCGCTCCAGACCCATATCAATGCGGAGACGGGCCGTGTCCACACCTCCTACTCGATCGCCGGCGCCTCCACCGGGCGGCTGGCCTCGACCGACCCCAATCTTCAGAATATCCCCGTTCGCTCCGAAGAAGGCCGGCGAATCCGCGAAGCTTTCATCGCCGCCCCGGGCAATATTCTGCTCTCGCTCGACTACAGCCAGATCGAGCTGCGCCTGCTCGCCCATATCGCCGATATCAAGGCGCTGAAGCAGGCCTTCACCGAGGGTCAGGACATTCACGCCGCCACCGCGTCCGAGATTTTCGGCGTGCCCATCGAGGGCATGGATCCGATGATCCGCCGGCAGGCGAAGGCGATCAATTTCGGCGTGATCTACGGCATCTCCGCCTTCGGCCTCGCCAATAACCTACGCATTCCGCGTGAGGATGCGAAGCGGTTCATCGACGCCTATTTCGAGAAATTCCCCGGTATCCGCGCCTATATGGACGAAACCATCGCCACCGCGAAGAGGCAGGGCTATGTGGAGACGGTATTCGGCCGGCGCATCCACACGCCCCAGATCAACGAAAAGGGGCCGCATGGCGGCTTCCAGCAGCGCGCGGCCATAAATGCGCCGATCCAGGGCTCGGCCGCAGATGTGATCCGCCGCGCGATGATCCGCATCCCTGCCGCGCTCAGCGAGGCGAAGCTGACGGGCAGGATGTTATTGCAGGTCCATGACGAGCTGATTTTCGAGGTCCCGAAGGCGGAGGCCGACGCGACCGAAGCGGTCGCCCGCAAGGTGATGGAGGGCGCGAACCTTCCTGCGGTCGGGCTTTCAACCCCGCTCGTCGTCGACGCTGGGTCCGGCGCCAACTGGGCGGAAGCGCATTAGCGCCGCGCGGCCAGCCCCCGTCAGTTGTCCATCTTCAGGGCGCTGATGAACGCTTCTTGCGGAATATCGACCTTGCCGAACTGGCGCATCTTCTTCTTGCCGGCCTTCTGCTTGTCGAGCAGCTTGCGCTTGCGCGACACGTCGCCGCCGTAGCACT
>JBBDTD010000064.1:0-9781 GCA_040904645.1 Paracoccaceae bacterium | reverse complement strand
GAGCTGCTCGTCGCCGATGCGGGCCACCGTGGCTTCGTGACCCATCTCGACGTCCGGGACCTGAGCGTCATCCGCTTCTACACGGTGAACGACACGAGGGTGAAGTTCCTCGCCGACCTGGGCCTCGCCTCGCCTCGCAGCGTCGGGGAGGCGAGCGTGAATGGCCGTTACGCCGGAGAGATCAGCGCCGAGCGGATCGACGAGTTCGACGACGTGGACATAGTCATCGCCTATGGCGGGGCGGCGCTGCTCAACGGAATTCGCCAGAATCCGCTGATCTCGCATATGGCCACGGTCGAGACCGATGCGGTCGTCCTGCTCGCCAACGACCCGGTCGGGACCGCGGCCAACCCGACGCCACTATCGATTCCGTGGATTCTGAAAGATTATGCCGGACGCCTCGCCGAGGCGGCGCGCAAGGCCGAATGAAAGTCCCCACACCAACCCTGTCTGCGGCGCGCTATTTGCGCCGGTCGAGCCGCACCAGGATCGGGTGGCTGCTGGCGGTGCTGGCCGTACTGGCCGGCGCCTGCGCCTTGTCCGTCACCCTCGGCACACGGGAGGTCGGCTGGCCCGATATCGCCGCCGGGCTGACGGGAAAAGCCGACTCAATCGCCCAGGCGGTCGTCGCTGTACGGGTGCCGCGCACAATACTTGCGGCGCTCGCCGGCGCGGCGCTCGGGCTGGCCGGGGCGGTCATGCAGGGCGTCACCCGCAATCCGCTGGCCGATCCGGGCATTCTCGGCGTCAACTCGGGCGCAGCCATGGCCGTAGTGATCGGGATCGCGTGGTTCGGCATGGCTTCCCTTCACGCCTTTCTCTGGACGGCCATATTCGGCGCGGGGGTCGCGGCCTGTTTCGTCTACGCCGTCGGATCGCTTGGCCGGGGCGGAGCGACGCCGTTGAAGCTGGCTCTGGCCGGCGCGGCGACCTCCATCGCCGCCGCGTCTCTGACCGTCGCCATCGTCCTGCCGCGCAACGACATCGCCGGCGGCGTACGCTCCTGGCAGATCGGCGGCATTGGCGGGGCCACCTACGAGGCGATCCTGCCCGCCCTGCCCTTTCTCGCCGCCGGCTTCGTGATCAGCCTCCTGTCGGCGCGCAGCCTCAACCTGCTCGCGCTCGGGGATGAAGCCGCCGCCGGTCTCGGCGAACGCGTGGCGCTGGCCAGGGGCGGCGCCGCGCTAGGGGCGGTGCTCCTCTGCGGCGCGGCCACGGCGATCTGCGGCCCGATCGGCTTCGTTGGGTTGGTGGTGCCGCATCTCTGCCGGTTGCTGGTCGGGATCGATCACCGCTGGCTTTTGCCGTTCTCAGCGCTGACGGGCGCGATCCTGCTGATTGCGGCGGATGTGCTCGGGCGGATTATCGCGCGCCCGACCGAACTGGACGTGGGCATAGTCACCGCCTTCCTCGGCGCCCCGGTTTTCATCTGGATTGTTCGCCGGCGAAGGGTTGCGGACCTGTGAGCGCCGCAGCCGACCCTCTACTGGCCCGAAAGATCGCGGCGTTGCGCCATTTTCGCGCCCAGCGGCGCCGGCGTCTGACGCTCGTATTGCTTGTGCTGCTTGCGCTGGGCTTCGCTGTCACTCTCAGTCTCGGCCAGTCCCTGACATCCCCGATCGACGTGCTGCGCGTTCTTGCCGGAGAGGACGTCCCGGGCGCGGACTTCGTCGTACGCGAGTTGCGTCTGCCGCGCGCCCTTCTGTCGATCCTCGCCGGGATGAGCTTCGGCCTCGGCGGCGCGACCTTCCAGACCATGCTGCGGAACTCGCTGGCCAGCCCCGACATCATCGGCATCAGCGCAGGCGCGAGCGCCGCCGCGGTTTTCACCATTGTCGTGCTCGGCTGGAGCGGCCCGGCGGTCTCGGTCACCGCTGTGACCGCAGGGCTGGGCGTCGCGCTGGCCATCTACCTGCTATCGTGGCGGGGCGGGGTGGCCGGCGCGCGGCTGATCCTGGTCGGCATCGGCATCTCGGCCATGCTGGGCAGCGTTATCGCCTATGTGCTGTCCAAGGCTCCCGCCTGGACCATGCAGGAGGCGCTGCGCTGGCTCACGGGCAGCGTCAACGGCGCGACGCTGGATCAATGCCTGCCGGTCCTGATCGCGCTCTGCCTGTTTGGCGGCCTGCTCCTGAGCCGAAGCCGCGACCTCGAGGCGATGCGGCTCGGAGACGACGCCGCCGCGGCGCTTGGCGTCAGGCTTGGGCGCACAAGAGCGCTGGTGGTGGTTGCGGCGGTCGGGCTGATCGCCATCGCCACCGCCGTCGCCGGACCTATCGCCTTCGTCGCATTCCTCTCGGGGCCCATCGCCGTGCGGGTGATGGGGCCGGGACGCTCGCCGCTGATCGCGGCCGCTTTGACCGGGGCGCTTCTTGTGCTGTTCGGCGACTACGCCGGGCAGTTCCTGCTGCCGGGGCGCTACCCCGTCGGCGTCGTGACCGGCGCGCTCGGCGCCCCCTATCTGCTCTACCTGATCGCCCGCTCAAACCGGAATGGAGGCACGCCATAACCAGTCGAACTCTTGTCGCCGAAGAGCTGCTGGCCGGCTATGGCGAACGCACGATCCTGCAGGGCCTGAGCCTCGTGGTGCCGCCGGCGAAGATCACCGCCATCGTCGGGGCGAACGCCTGCGGCAAGTCCACGCTGCTGCGATGCCTCTCGCGGCTGCTGGCGCCGAAACAGGGCCATGTCCTGCTCGACGGCAAGTCGGTGCATCGGCTCCCCCCGCGCGAGCTTGCGCGCCAACTCGGCCTTTTACCGCAATCCCCCCTGGCGCCCGACGGCATCACTGTCGCCGACCTGGTCAGTCGCGGCCGCCATCCGCATCAGGGGTTCCTCTCCCGCTGGACACGGGAAGACGATGTGGCGGTGGCCTCTGCGCTGGAGGCGACCGGAACCTCCGATCTGGCCGATCGTGATGTCGACGAGTTGTCGGGCGGCCAGCGCCAGCGCGTCTGGATCGCGATGGCGCTCGCCCAGCAGACCGACATCCTGCTGCTGGACGAGCCGACCACATTTCTGGACATAAGCCATCAAGTCGAAGTTCTGGATCTGCTGACCGACCTCAACCGCAGCCGCGGCGCCACCATCGTCATGGTGCTCCACGATCTGAACCTCGCGGCGCGCTACTCCGACATCCTCGTCGCCATGGTCGACGGGCGCGTGCATGCGTCCGGCCCGCCGGCAGCGGTGCTGACCGAAGCGACAGTGCGGGAGGTTTTCGGCCTGGAGAGCCGGATCATCGCAGATCCCACCTCGGGCAAGCCGATGATGCTGCCGCTCGGCCGCCACGGAATGTCGCCCAACAACGGTCCGCAGGAAAGCCAGCCATGACCTATTCCGAACACGCCGCAGCCCGGTTCGATGGCGCGCTGCCCGACGACCTGATCCCGCACTGCGCCGAACATGTGCGGGACGCCGACCTGCCGGTCGAGGAAACTCCGTCCGGGCTGACCGTCGCCCTGCCCCGTGCGCTGGTCAGCTTGTCGCGTGACGCCGCGGGACTGTCCGTTTCAATCGACGCAGACGACGCGGCGACGCTGCACCAACTTCGTGAATACCTTCTGTCGCTATTCGACCATATCAGCCCGGGCGCGTCGGAGGCGATGACGTGGACAGGAGAGATCGCGCGCAACACCGCGCCGCCGAACCTCCATCTCGCAGCCGTCCGTTCGGTACGCCGCGCCGGCCGAAACTTCTTGCGGGTGGAACTCGACTGCCCGGGCGCGGGGACGCTGGCCCAAGGCGCGGGAATGCATTTTTCGCTCCTCCTGCCTCCTCCTGGACGAGAGCCGGTGTGGCCGAAGCTGGGAGATAATGGCCGGGCCGAATGGCCGCAGGGCGCGGACGAACTGCATCGCGCGGTCTACACATTCGTGGCGCTGGAATCCGGCGCCTGCCGGTTCACCTTTGATGTCTTCGCGCATGAGGGGGGCCGCGCAACCGGCTGGGCGCGGTCTGCGAAAGCCGGAGACGTGGTCGGCGTCATGGGGCCGGGCGGCGGCGCTTTTCCGCCGGGCGACCACCTGCTGATGGCTGGCGATGAGACGGCGCTGCCAGCGATCCGGCGCGTCCTGGAATGCTCGCCCCACGGGCGGCACGGCGAGATATTCGTCGAGGTTGAGAGCGAGGCGGATGTTTGCGAGATGCCCCGGCCCTCCGGCATGAGCCTGACCTGGGTGTTTCGAGAGCGGGGTGAAACGCTCTGGGATCACCTTCGCGATCGGCCCGCGCCGGAGGGAGACTCCCGCTTCGTCTGGATCGCCGCCGAGCAGGCGCTGGTGCGCAAGGCCAAGGCGCGGTTCCGCGGCGATCTTGGCGTCCGCCCCGACGAGGGGTATTTCGCCTATTACTGGGTCGCCTAGAGGCGCCCCCTGCGCTTTGATGGGGATCGTCGCACGAGGGTCATCTGATCTCCCGCCAGAAGGCAGACCGTCAGGGTTGGCCCTGAATTCGCCGGGCCGTCCTTCAATCACTGCTCCTGCCTCGCCCTTTAGTGGCGTGTTGACGTGACCTGTATCCGCGCAGATGGCCGCCAGCGTTAGCCGCCGCCAAGGGCCGGAGTTCGAAAGGCGCTCGAGCCCGTTAATAGCGACCACTCGC
The DNA here is from genome assembly GCA_040904645.1 of Paracoccaceae bacterium. Taxonomy (GTDB): domain Bacteria; phylum Pseudomonadota; class Alphaproteobacteria; order Rhodobacterales; family Rhodobacteraceae; genus Pikeienuella. The sequence goes on along the minus strand of JBBDTD010000064.1, from coordinate 5,179 downwards.
CCCAAGACGCGATCATCCGTAGATCCGAGAGCCGGAAGAGCGGCGAACGCCAGTGATCATGACAAGACCCATTCGTCATCGAGCTGACCATCGCGGCGGGCCGATGATTTCAGGCCATGCAGGCGACCTTCGACAATCTGTCCCGAGATTCTCATGGAGACATAAGAAGAACAATCGCTCTATCAGGAGACGAGCGGCAGGCGGGCCTCCGCCGGCGCGGCCTCTTCCGCCACCGCCGTCAGCGTCGGCGACGCCGCAACCTCATCCGGGATCGCGCAGAGCCCAAGGCCGGCCACCGCCCGCCCGAACGCAGGGTGCGAAGTGAGGACGGCGAAGGGAATCGCGAGGCATAATCCCGCCAGCACCGGCGCCGCCCATGGCAAGGCCGAGGGCGCCCCCGCCGCGACCGCCGCCGCGAGGCCAAACCCGAAAATCGCCTGCGGCCAGAGCCCCCTGATCGCCGTCGTCCAGGAAAGCCGGTATGCGTCCCTGACCTGACCGGACCATGCGACGCGCTTGCCGAACAGAAGCCCGATCAGAAAGATCGTCACCCTGAACGCAACCACCGGCGCCAGCAGGATAGAGAATATTGTCTCCACCACCACGCCGGCGGCGAAGCGCAAGCGCCCGCCATAAGCACGCGCGCCGCCGGTTTTCAGCGCCACGTCCAGCCAACCGGCGACCTTCGGAAAGAGCGAGACGGCGAACATGATCAGGAACATCGACAGGGCGAAGGCGAAATCGACCTCCAGTAGATCGGCGCTGTAGATCTTCGACGCCGCCGCGACGGTCATCAGCATCCAGGCCGGGGCGCCGAAATACATCATCATCGCGGCGAAGACCTGAAAGCGGCTCATCGGCTTGAGGCCGCTCAGCCCGAGGAGACGCCAGTACTGCATGTTGCCCTGGCACCAGCGGAGATCGCGTTGGGTGAAGTCGAAAAGCGTGGGCGGGTTGTCCTCCCAGCTTTCGCCCTCGACGGGCAGCACGCGCACCTCATAACCGGCGCGCCGCATCAACGCCGCCTCGATCTGATCATGGCTGAGGATATGACCGTCGAGCGGGCCTTGCCCCGGCAGCACCGGAAGCGCGCAACGCTGGCGGAACGGCAGGGTGCGGACCAGCGCGTTATGGCCCCAATAGGGCCCGCAATCGCCATGCCACCACGCGGCGCCCATGGTGAAGCTGCGCATGCCCGCCCGCATGCCGAACTGAAAGATGCGCGCGAAGCCGCTCTGCGCCGGCGCGCCGACGACCAGCGATTGAAGGATACCGATGCGCGGGTGCGCCTCCATCACCCGCGCCAGTTTCAGAACTTGCGCGCCCGACATCAGACTGTCGCTGTCGAGCGGCAGGAAGAACTCATAACCCGCACCCCAGCGACGCAGGAAATCACGAATATTTCCAGCCTTGTAGCCCGTGTTCTTGTCACGGCGCCGATAGTGGGCGTTCGGGCCGAGCGTGGGGTGGAACCGCGTGAAAGCCGCCTCCTCCGCCTCGATCACCTCTGGCTGATCGCTGTCTGAGAGCACGAACACGTCGAACTGCGCGCCATATCCGGTCTCGTCGAGGCTGCGCTTGGTGACCGCGAGGCGCGATAGCGCGCGTTCCGCATCCTCGTTCCTGAGGAACATCAACACGGCTGTCCGCGCGCCGATCGGCGCTTCACATTCGGCCGCCGCCGCATGCGGGGCGGCGGCGTGAAGCCCATCCCGCGCGCCATGCAGCAGCCAGAGGCCGATGGCCGCGTTCCAGAATCCCATCACCGTCCACGGCGCGCCGAAAAGGAAGGTGGTGAAGATCAGGATGTCGGCGACGCTCCACCCGCCGGCGCCGAAAACCCGGATCAGCGCCGCCGCGAGCAAGCCCAGCGTGGCGAGATTGACGGCGGCGACGAAAACCCGCCGCCGCGTCAACGCGCCCGCCGATTGCAACCCGGCGGGAGTGCGCGTCGATCCCGTCAGGGCGCGCGATGGCGGCGTGAGAAAAGTTTCCGTCATCTCGGCGTCTTTCTGATGCGCCGCGCCGCGCCCGGCGTTATGGCTCTGGCATGAATGATCGCGCTCGCGAACCCACGCCTCTCGCGCTCTGGCACGTCGCGCCGCGCCTGGCGGAGCTGCGCCCAGGCGCGTTCGATGATGGCGCGGTGGACGGCGGCGCGGCGCGGTTGCGCGCCCGCTGGTCGCTGATCTCGCGCGGGACGGAGCGGTTGATCTTCGAGGGCCGCGTTCCCGAGGCCGAGCGCCAACGCATGCGCGCGCCGCATCAGGAGGGGGAGTTTCCCTTCCCGGTCAAATACGGATACGCCATGGTCGCGGAGGTCGAGGCGGGCCCGAAGGCGCTGGTCGGCCGTCATGTCTTCGCCCTCTATCCGCATCAATTCCGTTTCACACTGCCGCCGGAGGCGCTTTTTCCGCTACCCGAGGGCGTCCCGCCCCGGCGCGCCGCGCTCGCCGCCAATATGGAGACGGCGCTGAACGCGCTATGGGATTCCGGCGCCGGTCCCGGCGACCGCATCGCCGTGATCGGCGCCGGGCTTGTCGGCTGCCTCGTCGCCCGGCTTGCGTCGCTGATACCGGGCGCCGAAGTCACGTTGAAAGACCCCTTACCGCATCGCCGCGAAACCGCAGCGCAACTTAGTGTGAATTTCACGTCAGGCGAAATAGCGGGTCACGATCACGACATAGCCGTTCACACGAGCGCGAGCGCCGCGGGGCTGGCGGAGGCGATGGGCTGTCTCGGCCCTGAAGGGCGCCTGGTCGAGCTTTCCTGGCATGGCGAGGGGGCCACGCCCGTTTCGCTCGGCGGCGCCTTCCATTCGCAGCGCCTGCAGGTGATTTCCAGCCAGGTCGGGCAGGTCAGCCCCTCCCGCCGGCCGCGCTGGAGCCATCGGCGGCGACTGGAAAAAGCGTTGCAACTGCTGGACGATCCGACGCTCGATGTGCTGATTGACACCGAAGTGGGCTTCGCTGACGTTGCGGGCCGGCTGCCCGAGCTTCTCGCTGCGGATGCACCGGGGATCGCCGCCGTAATCCGCTACGATTGAAACCAAGGGGGCCAGATGTACGCCGTTCAGGTTCGTGACCACGTGATGATCGCCCATTCGCTGCCGGGGGAGGTTTTCGGCCCCGCGCAGGCCAAGCATGGCGCGACCTATGTGATCGACGCGACGTTTTATCGGGAGGTTCTGGGGCCGGAGCGGATCGTCGTCGACATCGGCCGCGCCACCGAAGCGCTGAAGGCGACGCTCGCGAAGATCAATTATTCCGATCTGGACGTGAGTCTGGCCGGAGAGTTGACCACCACGGAATGGCTGGCCAAATGGGTGTTCGACGAGATGAGCGCGGCGGCGAAATCCGGCGCGCTCGGCCCCGGCGGCGATCAGGTGGAGCGGCTCCGGATCACCCTCAATGAAAGTCACGCCGCGCTCGCCTGGTATGAGGACGCGCTCTGACGGCCTTCCTCGCCATTCCGGGCGACCCCGAGACGCCGACAGGCGGCTATATTTACGATGCGCGACTGATAGCGGCCTCGAACGGGGCGCTTCGCCCGCTTGCCCTGCCGGGCGCGTTTCCCTACCCGGACGCGGCGAATCTGGCGGCGGCTGAGGCCGCGCTCTCCTCTGCGCCGGGGCCGCTGATCATCGACGGGCTGGCTTACGCCGCCCTGCCCCACGACTTGATCCACCGTTTGCCCCGCCCACCGCTGGCGCTCTGCCATCACCCGCTCGGCCATGAGCCGGGGCTAGCGACGGCGCAAGCCGCGCGGCTGATCGCGAATGAGCGCGCGGCGTTGGCGCTGGCGGCGCATGTGATCGTCACGAGCGAGGAGACCAAGCGAACGCTGATCGCCGAATTTGCTCTGGCTGCGGGAAAGGTGACCGTCGCGCCGCCGGGGCTGGATCGCGCGGGCCCGGCGCGGGGCGGGACGGGCGCGCCTCTCATTCTCTCGGTTGGCTCTCTGACGCCGCGAAAGGGACATCTTGCACTGGTCGCGGCGCTGGCGGCGCTGGCGGCGCGGCGACCGGACCTGCGCTGGCGCTCGGTTTTCGCCGGCCCTGACGACCGCGCGCCCGCGACGGCGGCGGCGGTGCGCACGGCGATCGCAAGCGCAGGGCTTTCCGGGCGGATCACGGTTTCCGGCGCGGTCGGCGCTGCGGCGTTGGACCGGCTATATGACGAGGCGGCGATCTTCGCTCTCGCCTCACGGTACGAAGGTTATGGAATGGCGTTCGCCGAGGCGATGATGCGCGCGCTTCCCGTCGTAGCCTGTGACGCGCCGGCGGTGCGCGCGCTGGCGTCGAAAGAAGTGGCGATTCTTGCGCCGATCGGAGATGACGCCGCGCTCTCCACCGCGCTGGAGGCGCTTCTCGACGCTCCGGAGCGCGCTGGGCGCATGGGCGCCGCGGGGCGCGCGCGCGCCCTCGCCATCCCGGGTTGGGACACGACATGGCGCAGGGTCGCCAGCGTGCTGGAGGCGGTGCGATGAGCGGCTTCAGCGCCGAATGGTTGGACCTGAGGGCTGGCGCCGATGACCGGGCCCGCGCGCCCGACCTGATCGCGGCGCTCCGGCGCTGGGCGGGCGATCGCCCGGTCCTGATCGCCGATCTCGGCGGCGGATCTGGCGCGACGCGGCGCGCGCTCCGCCCGCAGCTTCCCGCCGCGCGTTGGCGCGTCATCGACCATGATCCGGCGCTGCTTTCGGCAGTGACGCCGGGCGCCGACCTGGAGACGGCCCTGGCCGACCTCGCGGCCGATCCCGGCGCCGCATTCGCAGGAAGCCCCGATCTGGTCGCCGCTTCGGCGTTCTTCGATCTTGTCTCCGCCGGCTGGATCGACGATTTCGCGGATCGGCTGGCGGCGCGGCGCATGCCTCTCTACGCCGCGCTCACCTATGACGGGCGGGAGGAATGGCGCCCCACGCCCCCCCATGAGGCCAGGGCGCTGGCCGCCTTTCACCAGGACAAGGGCCGCGACAAGGGCTTTGGCCCGGCTCTCGGCCCCGCGGCGGCGGCGCGGCTGGCGGCGGGCCTTCGGGCGCGCGGGTTTTCAGTCACCGAGGCCGCGAGCGACTGGCGGCTCACCCCCCCGCGCGACGCCGCCCTCATCGCGGCGCTCGCGGCGGGCGGCGCGGAAGCGACGGAGGTGAGGGACGCGCTGAGCCCGGATCAGCGCGTCGC
>JBBDTD010000063.1:0-1640 GCA_040904645.1 Paracoccaceae bacterium | reverse complement strand
TCGGCCAGACTGGCGGCGTAGGCCATCACCACGACGCCCTGATAGGTCATCTCCCGCTCGGCATGGGCGGCGGCCGCGATCTTGCGCGGATCGGCGACGCCCGACGCCTCGATCACCAGCCAGTCGGGACGCGGCCGCCGGTCCAGCGCATCTGAAAGCGCATAGAGCAGCTCCGTCCCCATCGTGCAGCAGACGCAGCCATTGGCCAGCGTGATCGTATCCTCCGTCGCGCTTTCCAGAAGGTCGGCGTCGATGTCGAGCGCGCCGAAATCATTGACCATCACCATGATCCGCCGCCCGCCGGCGTTGCGCAGGAGGTGATTGACGAGCGAAGTCTTTCCGGCCCCGAGATAGCCGGAGACCACGGTGACCGGCAGCGGGCTCAGTTCAGGAATGGCACGCCCCCCCGCACCACGCCCCTGACCGGCACGTCCTTGAGCGCCATCGGCTCCACCGCCGTCGGATCGGCGCCGAGCACGGCGAAATCCGCGATCTTGCCGCACTGGATCGAGCCGATCTCATGGTCGAGCCGCAGCGTATAGGCCGCGCCAAGCGTGATCGCGTAAAGCGCCTCGGCCACGGTGATGCATTGCTCCGGCCCCAGAACCCGCCCCGACATGGTGTTGCGGTTGACCGCGCTCCAGGCGGTGAAAAGCGGCGCCAGCGGCGTCACTGGCGCGTCGGAATGGATCGCCATCGGCACGCCGGCGTCGAGGCAGGATCGCGCGGCGTCCATTCGCCGCGCCCGGTCCTCGCCGATGCTTTTCTGGATATGCATGTCGCCGAAATACCAGATGTGATTGGCGAAGACATTGGCGCAAAGGCCAAGAGATTTCATGCGCTTGTAACCAGCGGCGTCGATCATCTGGCAATGCTGCAACGTATGGCGATGATCGGGCCAGGGGTGCGCCGCGATCGCCGCCTCGATGGCGTCCATCGCCACGTCCGCCGCCTCGTCGCCATTGGTGTGGATATGCATCTGCACATGGCTGGCGTGCAGGTCCGCGATCAGCGCCCGCGCCTGCTCCGGCGCGATCACCCAGATCCCGTTCGGCGCGCCGTTGATGTAATAGGGCCAGCGCAGCCGCGCCGTATAACCCTGGATCGCCCCGTCCAACACCAGCTTCACCCCGCCGAGCCGCAGCCGGTCGGTGGTCTTCGATCTCAGCGCCAGCGCGCGCGGGCCGACCTCCGCCGGCGGCATCATCGCGGCGCCCAGCATCGGCACGATGCGAAGCGGAAAGTCATCCGCCCCCGTCACCTGAAGCAGCGTGGCGAGGTCCTTGTCCGGCAAGTCCGCATGCAGATCGGTCATTGTCGTCGTGCCGGTCTGCACCGCGATCCTGGCGAAGGCGCGGATGCTGGCCGGCTCGGCGGAAAGCGAACGGAAGTCGACGCCGATGCGCCGCATCAGCGGGAACATCGCCGCCATTTCCTGCAACTCGCCGCTCAGTTCCCCATCCGCCCCCTTGGCGACGCCGATCACGTTCGTCTCGCGGCTGTAGCCGGCGAGGTCCAGCGCCGCCGAGTTGGCGGTCAGAAGATGGAAATTCGAATGCTGCACAGCGATGGGCCGGGTGGAGGAAACCGCATCCAGATGCGTACGGTTCAGCCGCTCCGTGGTCAGAAAGATCGGATCG
>JBBDTD010000062.1:0-10014 GCA_040904645.1 Paracoccaceae bacterium | reverse complement strand
GATTCGCCTCGGCTACCTCGACGCGGAGACGTTCGAACGCGTCGTGCAGCCGCACGACATGATTGGCCCGAAGGACTGATCCCACCAGCCCGCCGGCCCGGCTGAAGGAACGGCCAGCATGAAATGGCGCGGCAGACGCGGAAGCTCCAATATCGACGACCGGCGCGCAAGCGGCGGTTCTGGCGGCGGGCGCGGGCGGGGAACCCGGATCGGCGGGATCGGCCTCGTCGCGGTCGTGATCCTCGGCATGGTCTTTGGCGTCGATCCGGCCATGCTGCTCGGCGTGCTCGACGGTGGCGGTGGCTATGTCGAACAGCAGCCCCGAAGCCAGGGCCAGAACAGGATCGACGGCCCAACGGAGGAATTCATCGCTGTCGTCCTCGCCGACACCGAGGAAATCTGGGGCACGATATTCTCCGAACAGCTCGGCCGGAGCTATGCGCCGCCAACACTGGTGCTGTTTTCCGGCCGCACGAATTCCGCCTGTGGCGGAGCGACGGCGGCGAGCGGCCCGTTCTACTGCCCGGCGGACAAACAAGCCTATCTGGACACATCCTTCTTCGCGCTGCTGGAGCAGCGACTGGGCGCGCACGGCGATTTCGCCCAAGCGTACGTGATCGCCCATGAGATCGGGCATCATGTCCAGAACGAGCTCGGCATTCTGCCCGAAATCAACCGCCGCCGCGCCGGCGCGCCCGAAGCGGAGGCGAACGCGCTCTCCGTGCGCCTCGAACTGCAGGCGGATTGCTTCTCGGGCGTCTGGGCCCGGCAGGCGTCGGACCGGTTCGCAAGCCTGGAACATGGCGATATCGAGGAGGCGCTGAACGCCGCTTCTCGCATCGGCGACGATGTTCTGCAAAAGCAGGCGCGGGGCTACGCCGTGCCCGACAGCTTCACCCACGGCTCTTCCGCACAGCGCGTCCGGTGGTTCGAAACCGGATACCGGAGCGGCGATATCAGGGACTGCGATACGTTCGCAGCCACGGCTCTCTGAGAATTTCGCTCGGGGTGCGGGTTTCCACACGCCGCCACACAACCATGTCGTGCAATTATCGGCGTTGAGTGGAAAAAATTGACCGTCGCCCCATAGTAACCATGCATTCGTGGAGTTTCATCGACCCGCTGACAAGTTTTCGCCACGTTTCCCGGCATGTTTGAGGCGCGTGGTCGGAGGCAGCGTCAAATTGGGGGATACAGCAATGGGTAATTACCTGCCGCCGGCGAAGCGGTCGCTCACGCTTTGCGGCCACAGAACCAGCGTGACGCTGGAGGAACCGTTCTGGCGCAGCTTTCAGGATATCGCGCGGAACGAAGGGATCTCGGTGAACGCGCTGGCTGCGCGGATCGACGCCATCCGCCCCTCGGGCGTCGGCCTTGCGTCGGCGATTCGCGTCTATGTGCTGGATGCGGCGCTGCGCAACCAAAGCATCCACGCCGCCGAATAGCAGCTATCGCCCCATCGGACCGAACCCGGGTACGAAAAAGACCAGCCGTTTCGCGGCCGTTCCCTTTCCCGCCTGTTCCAGATCCGGCAAATCCACTCCCCCCACCCGTCAGCGCTCACCCGATGCTGGCGAGAAAGGGAAACGTCTCCAGCAGCCAATACGCGGCGGAGCTGAATGCGCCGGTGATCATCGCCACACCGACGACGACCAGCAAAAGCCCCATCGCCTTCTCGACCAGCCCGAGATGTCGGCGAAAGCCCCGCATCCAGCGCATGAAAGGCCGGATGAAGAGCGCCGCCAGAATGAATGGCGCCCCAAGCCCGGCCGCGTAGATCGCCAGCATGAGCACGCCCTGGCCGATCGTCTCCTCCTGGCCCGCCAGCACCAGGATCGTGCCCAGCACCGGCCCGATGCAGGGCGTCCAGCCAAAGGCGAAGGCGAGCCCGATGACATAGGCGCCGGCATAGCTCCCCGCCGCCTTGCCCGCATCGAGCCGCGCTTCCCGGTAGAGGAAGGGAATGCGGATCACGCCGAGGAAATGCAGGCCAAGCACGATGATCACGCCGCCCGCGATCTGCCCGAAAAGGATCTTGTTCTGAAGCAGAACCTGCCCCAGCACCGAGGCGGTCGCCCCCAGCGCGACGAAAACGGTGGCGAGACCGAGCACGAAAAAGAACGAAGAAATCAGAACCCGCCGCGCCAGCGCATCGTCCACGCCCTCGTCGTCGGTCAACTGATCCAGCGTCGTTCCCGCGATGAAAGCGAGATAGGGCGGCGCCAGCGGCAGCACGCACGGGGACAGAAAACTCAGAACGCCCCCCGCGAAGGCTGTCAGATATTCGAGCATGTCGCGCCCTCCATTCGCGACTGACCTAGCGCGCCCTGCCGGCTGCGTCGTCTCACGATTTCGCGCGCGGTCATGTCAGCGCGGCGGAGCGGAGAGAAAAGCGACGATCTTCTCGATCTCCAGCGCCGTCAGCCTTGTGCGGCCTACCAGCTCGTCCGGCCCTTCGCCCAGCCGGCCGGGCGTGTAATAGGCTGGCATCTCCGTCTGCGGAAACGTGACGCGCGGCTCCACGATCATCAATCTGATCTCACCTTCGCTCAGCCGCTCGGCGATTTCGGAAAGTTCCGGCCCGGCCTCCCCGTCATGGCAGGCCGCACACCCCGCTTCGGCGTAAAGCCGCGCGCCCGGCGCCGGGCCGCCCGACCATTCTACGAGCGGCGCGGGGATCGTCGCCGCGTCCAACACGACATAGTCGACCAGCTCCGCCGCGAGGGCTGCGGGAGCGAAGAGAAAGAGAGCCAGGAGGGGTGCGCGGTTCATCCGTCGCAACCTAGCGGATTGCCGCCGCGTCGCAACGCCGCTAATCAGGCGCCCGAACGAAGAAGGAGGGCGCGGCCCATGGGGTTCAGATGCGGCATTGTCGGATTGCCGAATGTCGGCAAATCGACGCTTTTCAACGCGCTGACCCGCACCGCGGCGGCGCAGGCGGCGAATTTCCCCTTTTGCACGATCGAGCCCAATGTCGGGGAGGTCTCGGTTCCCGATGAGCGGATCGAGACGCTGGCGAAGATCGCCGGCTCGAAAGAGGTGATACCGACCCGGTTGACCTTCGTCGATATCGCCGGACTGGTGCGCGGCGCCTCCAAGGGAGAGGGGCTCGGCAACCAGTTCCTCGCCAATATCCGCGAGGTCGACGCCATCGCGCATGTGCTGCGCTGCTTCGAGGATGACGACATCACCCATGTGGAGGGTCGGATCGACCCGGTCGCGGACGCGGAGACGATCGAGACGGAGCTGATGATCGCCGACCTCGAAAGTGTCGAGCGACGGATGCAGAACCTCGCCCGCAAGCTGAAGGGCGGCGACAAGGAAGCGGCGCAGCAGCAGCGCCTCCTCGAAGCGGCCAAGGTCGCGCTGGAGGATGGCCGCCCGGCGCGGCGCGTCGAAGTGGCGGAGGCTGACGTCAAAGCCTGGCGCATGCTCCAGCTTCTGACCGCGAAACCGGTGCTCTATGTCTGCAATGTCGCGGAATCCGACGCCGCGACCGGCAATACGCTGACGCAGAAGATCGAAGCCCTCGCCGCCGCCGAAGGCGCCGGCTGCGTCACCATATCCGCCGCCATCGAGGAAGAGATCGCGCAGCTCGCCCCCGATGAACGCACGATGTTTCTGGACGAGATGGGCCTCGGCGAAGCCGGCCTCGACCGGCTGATCCGCGCCGGGTACGAGCTCCTCGGCCTCGTCACCTATTTCACCTGCGGCCCGAAGGAGACGCGGGCCTGGACGATTCAGGAAGGCTGGTCGGCGCCGAAGGCGGCCGGGGTGATTCACGGCGATTTCGAAAAGGGCTTCATCCGCGCCGAGACCATCGCCTATGAGGATTTCATCCGCCTTGGCGGAGAGCAGAAGGCCCGCGAGGCAGGCAAGCTTCGCGCGGAAGGCAAGGCCTATATCGTCGCCGATGGCGACGTGATGCACTTTCTCTTCAACCGCTGAGCGCACTGCGGCGCGGCTCTACCCCTGCGCCGTCAACGCCGTGAAGCGGGCGAGAAACGCTTCGCAAGCAGCGCCCGGCGGCAACGGATCAAGGCGAATCGCCTCCCACCCCGGAAAACGGGGTCGCACGAAATGCCGCCGGGCTTCCGCTGCGTCGAACCCGGCGAGTTGCACCGCCTCCAGCCATGCGGCGGCGCGATCGGCGCGCTTGATCCGCGCCTTCACCATCTCAGGCGTCTTCACCGGCAGCCCGAACCTGAGATGCACCGCCGCCTCCAGCCTGTCCTCGAACGCCCGGTAATCCAGCCCCAGCGCCGCCTTGAAGGGGGAGATCATGTCGCCGATCACATATTCCGGCGCATCGTGCAAAAGCGCCATAAGCCGGTGCTCCCGCGTCGGTCTGGGCTTCAACTCCGCGAAGATCCGTTCCACCAGCACCGAATGCTCGGCGACAGAATAGGCCCAGTCGCCCTTGGTCTGCCCGTTCCAGCGCGCAACCCGCGCGAGCCCATGGGCGATATCCTCGATCTCCACGTCCAGCGGCGACGGATCGATCAGATCGAGCCGCCTGCCGCTCAACATTCGCTGCCATGCGCGTGGCGCCGTCATCTTTCCCGCTCTCATCATCTTTTCATCTGGTGCGGGCGGCCGGATTCGAACCGGCACGGGCTTTCGCCCCAGGCATTTTAAGTGCCATGTGTCTACCGTTCCACCACGCCCGCTCCATCACGCCCGCCCCGATGGGCCGCCGATACACCGCGCATTTCGCGACGCAGATCGGGTTACATTACGGAGGGTGGAAAATTAAGCCCGACGGGCCATCTATTTTGAGCCTGTACGGCGTTGGCGACCCGGCGCATCATTTGCGTTCAGCGCGGGGCTGGGGCAACTTTGTGCGATTGCGAAAGGAAGGTGAGGCATGACGCGACCGATCATCGGTGTTTCAGGCGGCGTTCATCTGATCAACGACACGTATCGTGTCCAGGCGTCGGGTGAGAGAAACATTTCCGCCGTCGCGGCGGCGGCGGGCGGATTGCCGCTGATCATCCCCGGCATGCCCGGCTCCATCACGGTGGAGGAGGTGCTTGGCGCCATCGACGGCCTCTTCCTCACCGGCGGCCGACCGAACGTGCACCCGACGCGCTATGGCCATGAACCTTCCACCGCTTACGAACCCTACGATGAAGGGCGCGACGACATCACCTTGCCGCTGATCCGCGCAGCGATCCAGATCGGGATGCCGGTCTTCGGCGTCTGCCGCGGCATTCAGGAAATCAACGTCGCCCTTGGCGGCACGCTGCATCCCGAAGTTCGCGACCTTCCCGGCAAGATGAACCACCGCATGCCGGTCGGAGAGAAAGACCAAGCCGTGATCTTCCGCAAACGCCACAAGGTGCGGCTGACGCCGGGCGGCTGGTTCGCCCGCACCCTCGGCGCGGAGGAAATCGAGACCAATTCGCTCCACGGCCAGGCGATCATCGACCCCGGCGAAGGCGTTCTGATCGAAGGCGTGGCCGAAGACGGCGTGATCGAGGCGATCAGCGTGCCCGGCGCGCGCGGCTTCGCCATCGGCGTTCAATGGCACGCGGAATACGAACCCGAAGCGGACCCCGTCGCGACCCGCCTCTTCGCCGCCTTCGGCGACGCGGCCCGGACCTGGCGTCACAGCCGGGCGGCCTGAGGCGCGCGAGCTTTCGAAAGAGTCACAGTCACCAGTTTGGTGGCGTTCTGTCCGCTTCGAAATCATCCGGGCGAGGCATGACATTCAATCGCGCCATCGCCAGCACGCTTGCGGACCCGGCCTTTTAACGCTGGCGATAGCGACCGAGGCCGCTTCGGTCGGCGGCGCAAGGCCGTCTGAGCGGCGCGGGCTGAGGCGATGAAAGACCGGCGCCCAGACATCGGCCGCCGATCGAGTCACCCCCCTCCAGGCTTCAGGCCCCGCCCCGCAGCCGGCGGTCATGGTTCGACGACGTGAACCGGCCTCTTGCCAAAGCTGACTTCGACAATCGAGCGCAGAGCGGTGCGCGCGATCTCCTCGAAAGCTTCGTCGGTCCAGCAGAGCGCATGTGCGGTGATGATGGTGTTCTCCATCTTCAGAAGCGGACTCGCCTCCGGGATCGGCTCGATCTCCGTCACATCCAGCCCCGCGCCTGCGATCTCCCCCGCCTCGAGCGCATCGATCAGCGCCGCCTCGTCATGGATCGGCCCCCGGCCCACATTCACGAAAAACGCGCTCCGCTTCATCGCGCGGAATTGATCGGCGCCGATCAGGTGGCGGGTCTCGGGCGTCAGCAGACAGCAGAGATTGACCACGTCCGCTTGCGCCAGCAGCGTCTCGAGCGAAACCTTGGTGGCGCCAAGCGCAGCGATCCGCGCCTCGTCGATCATTGGATCAACGGCGATCACGCGACCGAAGAACGGCGCGGCGAGCCGGATCAACTCCGCCCCGATTCCCCCGGCGCCGACGACGCCAAGCGTCCGCCCGGTCAGCCCGACGCCCATATGCTCCACCCGGTCGTTCCAGCGCCCGGCGCGCACCATCCTGTCCTTGGTGATCAGCTTCGTCGTGAGCGCGAAAATCAGCGAAAGCGCCGCCACCGCGACCGGTCGGCGCACTGCGATGGGCGTGTTGGTCGTCAAGACCCCCTTCGCCGCCAGCGCCGCGACATCGACCGTGTCATAGCCGACGCCGTTACGCGCGATGAGCTTCACCCTCAGATCGGGTCGGGCGACCGCCGCCGCGCCGACACGCGGCAGGTTTACATGCAGCGCATCGAACGCGGCGCAATGATCGGCGGTGATTTCGTCGCACGGGTCCAGCCATTCCCATTCGATGGCTGGATTCGCCTTCAGCTCATCGAAGGCCGCCGGATTGAAGCATGGCGCCCCTGATGCGGTGACAAGATCGCGGGTGACACCCACCCGAAAGGTCGCTGCGTCGTTCATTCGCCCATCTCTCCCATCCAAAGCGAGGGAACCTCGCCCGAGACGGGGCTCAGGGTCAAACGCTGCGTCGTTTGCGAGTCGCGATTCCAAGAACACCGGGCGCAGAAATCAGATTTCCCGATAGATCGCATCTGATTGACGTTTGACCGGTCGGGAAAGCGCCCGGCGTTCGATGCCGGCTTCAGTCGGGGCAGCGCGGTGCGGCGGCGATCGTCACACCGCTGCGATTCTCTTCGACGAACTTCGCCATATGGCCAAGCGACCATTCACCGGTATTTTCCGCGCCAAGCGCGCGCCATGGTCTGAATCGCACCCCGTCGCCGGGGCGCGCTGGCGATCACCTGAACTCAGGCAGTTTGTAATCCATATCCGCCAGACGCTTGCGCAGAAGCAGCTTGGAGATCTTGCCGGTCGCCGTATGCGGCAACTCATCGACGAAAAGCACATCGTCCGGGCGCTGCCATTTCGCCAGTCCCTTGGAGGCCATCTCGATGATCTCATCCGGGCTCGGGTCTTCGCCCGGCGCCTTCACGCAGACGAGGATCGGCCGCTCGTCCCATTTCGGATGCGCTACGCCGATCGCCGCCGCCTCCGCGACGCCGGGGTGCCCGACGGCGGCGTTCTCCATGTCGATGGAGCTGATCCATTCGCCTCCGGACTTGATCACGTCCTTCGAGCGGTCGGTGATGCGGACATAGGCGTTGGCGTCCATCGTCGCCACGTCGCCGGTGTCGAACCAGTCATCCGCGTCGGTGACGTCGGCCTCGCCCTTCAGGTAGCGGCGCACGACTCCGGGCCCGCGGATCAGAAGCCGGCCCTGGGTCTTGGCGTCCCAGGGCAGTTCCGCGCCCGCATCGTCAACGATGCGAAGATCGACGGTGAAGGGCGGATGGCCGACCGTGGTCTGGTTGTCCAGCTTCGACGCCTCGTCCAGCGCCTCGACCTCCGGCTTGAAAGAGCCGGTGCTGCCAAGGGGCGAGGTCTCCGTCATGCCCCAGGCGTGCAGCACCCTGACGCCGTAATTGTTCTGGAACGCCTCGATCACCGCGCGGGGGCAGGAGGAACCGCCGATCACCACCCGCTTGAGGGTGGAGAAGGTCTTCTGCTCCTTCTTCAGATATTGCAGCATGCCGAGCCAGATCGTCGGCACCGCCGCCGTCAGGGTGACACCATGTTCCAGCATCTCGTACAGTCCGGCCGGGGACATGTCGCGCCCCGGCATCACCATGGCGGCGCCGTTCAGCGGCGCGGTATAGGCGAGCGACCAGCCATTGGCGTGGAAAAGCGGCACCACCGGCATCAGCACATCGCGCGAGGAAAGGTTGAGGCAATCCGGCGTCGACGCCGCCAGCGCATGCAGCATGTTGGACCGATGCGTGTAGACGACGCCTTTCGGGTTGCCCGTGGTGCCGGAGGTGTAGCAGATGCCGCAGGCGTCGCGCTCATCGCCCTCGACCCAGGCGAAATCACCGTCCTCGGCCTCGATCCAGTCCTCGAAACAGATCGCGCCCGGCAGCGTATCCGGCATATGCGCCCGATCGGTCAGGACAACGAAATCCTTCACCGTGGTAAGCCGGTCGGCGATCGCGGCGATCACCGGCGCGAGGTCAAGATCGACCATCAGCATCCGGTCTTCGGCATGATTGATGATATAGACCAGCTGGTCGCCCGAAAGCCGCGGGTTCAGCGTATGGAGCACCGCGCCCGCGCCCGAAACGCCGTACCAGACCTTCAGGTGCCGTGCGGTGTTCCACGCCATGACGCCGACTGGCTCACCAGGCTTCAGCCCGTGGCGAACCAGCGCCTGCGCGGTTTTCAGCGCGCCCTCGCAGATGCCGGCCCAGTTCGTCGTCTCGATCGGCCCCTCGACCGAACGGGAGATGATGCTCCGCTTCGGATGATATTTCGCTGCGTAGTCCAGAATATGCGAGACGCGCATTTCCCAGTGCTGCATCAGATCGCGCATGGCGTTCTCCCTGTATTTTGTTGTCCTGAGATTAGCAGCGAATTCGGCCAAGCAAAGGGCGGCGCGGCGGTTTTCCGCCAGACGCACGTGCCCTCAGCCTCCCCGTGAAGCGGAGCGCGGCCAAGCCCGCCTCAAAGCCCGTGCGCCGCCGCGATATCATCGACCCAGGCGCAATGAAACGCCGCCGCCCCGCCGCGCGGCTGCTGCGAAAGAAGCCGCTCTCCCAAAGGATCAGGCGCCGTAATCGCGCTTGCGGCGAGAAGACGGATCACCTCATGGCCGCAGAACGGCACATGCAGCTCCGAATAGCCGCCCTCATGCACCACCACGAGCCGCCCGCCGCAGAGATCGGCGGCCAGCGCCATCACCCGCTCCGTCATCGCTCCGAAAGTGGCGGACCCGGCGATCATACGGCCCAACGGATCGACCCCCGAGGCGTCATAGCCGCAGGCGACGATGATCAGATCGGGTGCGAAGGCGCGGAGTTTCGGCTCGACAATACGGTCGAAGGCGCGCAGATACGCCTCCTCCCCGCCGCCGGACGCAAGTGGGATGTTGACGTTGAAGCCCTGGCCCGCGCCGGCGCCCTTGTCCTCCACACCGCCCTTGCCAGTGGGAAAGTTTCGCTCCTGATGGATCGAAATGGTGAGGACAGTGGGGTCCTCGTAATAGATCGCCTCGGTACCGTTGCCGTGATGGACATCCCAATCCACCACCGCGACCCGAAGATCGGGGCGGCTGGCGCGCGCCGCCTCGATGGCGATGGGGATGTTCGCAAGCAGGCAGAACCCCATCGGATAATCCGGCAGGCAATGATGCCCCGGCGGACGCGACAGCGCATAGGCGTTGTCCTGCGCGCCAGAAAGCACCGCTTCCACTGCGGCGGTGGCCAGCCCGGCGGAAAGCGCCGCGATCTCGAAGCCGCCCTTCCCGAACGGCGTGCGAAGCCCGACCTCGCCGCCATCGGCGTCGGATAGTTCGCGGAATTTTTTCAGATAGCTGGCCGGATGGATGCGGCGCAGCGCCTCCTCGCTGGCTTCGGGGGCGCTGGCGCAGGCCAGTTCCGCCGTCAGGCCGGTCACGTCCATAAGGTTTTTCAGCCGGCGCTTGGTTTCCGGGTTTTCCGGCAGGCCGCCGCCAATCTGGGGTTG
>JBBDTD010000061.1:0-10067 GCA_040904645.1 Paracoccaceae bacterium | reverse complement strand
GACGCCGCGCCGATGCCGGCGACCGATATCCAGGAGGCGCCGGGGCGCGGCATGGAGGCGAGGTTCGACGGCCGCCGCGCCCGGCTCGGCCGCGCCGACTGGGTGGCGGAAATCGCGGCGGGCGGCGCCGACGCCTCCGGCCCGGCCTTCGCCTTCGAAGGCGGCCCGGTCACCGGTTTCGCGTTGTCCGAAACCCTGCGCCCCGGCGCTGTGGAGACGATCGGCGCGCTGCAGGCCGGCGGCCTCGATATTGAAATCCTCTCGGGCGACGGGGTGGAGCCGGTCGCCCGCATGGCGGCGGCGCTCGGCCTTTCCCAGGCTCGGCCCGGCTGTTCGCCCGCCGACAAGACCGCCCGGCTCGACCGGCTCCGCACCGAGGGCCGCCACACGCTGATGATCGGCGACGGGCTGAACGACGTCGCGGCGCTCGCCAGCGCGCATGTTTCGATGGCGCCCGCCTCCGCCACCGAAGTCGGGCGGAACGCCGCCGATTTCGTCTTCACCCGCGGGCGGCTCGACGCGGTGGTGACCGCGCATCGGATCGCGCTCGGCGCGGCGCGGCTGGTGCGCTCGAATTTCGGTCTCGCCATTCTTTATAACTGCGTCGCCATCCCGCTCGCCGTGGCGGGGCTGGTCACGCCGCTGATCGCGGCGCTGGCGATGTCCGGCTCGTCAATTCTCGTCGTCGCCAATTCGCTGCGCCTCAACCGCACGCCGGCGGCGTCCAAGACGCGCGCCCCCGGCGCAAAGCTGAGCGAGGCCGCGGCGTGACCAGCCTTTTCATCCTCATCCCCCTTGCCGTCTGCATGGGGCTGGTCGCGCTCGGCGCCTTTGTCTGGTGCCTCGGCAGCGGGCAATACGAAGACCTGGAAGGGGCGGCCGAGCGCGTCCTTCTCGACCGTGACGACGACCGGCCGGGCGCGCCCCGCGCCGAAATCAAGCACGCCGCATCGACGACCAAGGAGGCCGCCTCATGATTGCCCAGCTGACCGGAAACGAAAGGCGCCTGGCGCTCTGGCTCGCGGGACTGGTCGCGTTCATCGGCCTCGTCATGGCCGCCGCGGGTCAGGGCGACCCGATGGGCGTTCACGGCTTCATCGCGCTTTTCGCGGCCGGCGCGGCCTGCGCCGCGCTCTTGCGAAACCTGAGCGCGCCGGAACCGAAGGAGGACCGGCGCGCCGCCTATTATGACGATCCGACCCGGGTCGGCATCATCCTCTCGCTGTGTTGGGCTGTCGTCGGCATGTCGATGGGGGTTTGGGTGGCCTCGCTTCTGGCCTGGCCGGACATGACCTTCGACGCCGCATGGGCCAGTTTCGGGCGGCTTCGCCCGGTGCACACGTCGGGCGTGATCTTCGGTTTTGGCGGCAATGCGCTGATCGCCACCTCGTTTCACGTCATGCAGCGCACCTGCCGCGCCCGACTTCCGGGGCAGGTCAGCCCGTGGTTCGTGCTGCTCGGCTACAATCTTTTCTGCATCATCGCCGCCAGCGGCTATCTGATGGGCGTCACCCAGTCCAAGGAATACGCGGAGCCGGAATGGTATGCCGACATCTGGCTGGTGATCGTCTGGGTCACCTATTTCGTGCTCTACATGCGCACCCTCGCGCGCCGGAGCGAGCCGCATATCTATGTCGCGAACTGGTATTATCTGGCCTTCATCCTCGTCGTCGCGGTCCTCCATATCGTCAACAATCTGGCGGTGCCGGCCTCCTTCGGCGCGGCGAAAAGCTATTCCGCCTTCTCCGGCGTGCAGGATGCGATGACGCAGTGGTGGTATGGCCATAACGCGGTGGCGTTCTTCCTGACCGCAGGCTTCCTCGGCATGCTTTACTATTTCCTGCCCAAGCGGGCGGAGCGGCCGATCTATTCCTACCGGCTCTCGATCCTCAGCTTCTGGGGCATCACGTTCTTCTACATGTGGGCCGGCTCCCACCATCTGCATTACACCGCCCTGCCCTATTGGGTGCAGACGCTGGGCATGACCTTTTCGGTGATGCTGCTGGTCCCCTCATGGGCCTCGGCGGGCAACGCGCTGCTGACGCTGAACGGCGCCTGGCGCAAGGTGCGCGACGACGCCACCCTGCGTTTCATGATGGTCGCCGTGGTGTTCTACGGGCTTTCAACCTTCGAAGGCTCGTTCATGGCGATCCGGCCGGTAAACTCGCTCTCTCACTACACCGACTGGACTGTCGGGCATGTCCATGCCGGGGCGATGGGCTGGGTCGCGCTGATCACATTCGGCTCGATCTACGCGCTCACGCCGCTGCTCTGGCGACGCAAGACGATGTATTCCTGGAAGCTGGTGGAAGTTCACTTCTGGCTGGCGCTCGCCGGAACGCTGATCTACGTCTTCGCGATGTGGAACTCGGGCGTCATTCAGGGCCTGATGTGGCGCACCTATACCGAGAGCGGCACGCTGAAATACTCTTTCATCGACTCGCTCGTCGAGATGCACCCCTATTACATCGCGCGCGCCTTCGGCGGCTTGCTCTTCCTCATCGGCGCGGCGCTCGCGCTCTATAATGTCGTGATGACCATCAGGCATGTCCCGCAGGAAGATCAGGCGCAAGATCATCCGACCGGCGTCGAAACCGCGCCGCCAGCATTTTCGGCCGGGGAGTAAGACGATGTTCCGCAAACTTACCGAGAAGTATTTCGGCGCCCATTACCGGCTTGAGCGCTATTCGCTTGGCCTCACGATCGGGATCATCGTCGCTTCCTCCATCGGCGGGCTGGTGGAGATCGCGCCGCTCTTCACTATCGACGAGACGGTTGAAAACGCGCCGGATATGCGCGTCTACACCCCTCTGGAGCAGGCCGGGCGCGACATTTATATCCGCGAGGGCTGCTACGCCTGCCACAGCCAGATGATCCGCACGCTCCGCGACGAGGTGGAGCGCTACGGGCCCTATTCTCTGGCGGTCGAGTCGCAATATGATCACCCCATGCTCTGGGGCTCCAAGCGCACCGGGCCGGATATCGCCCGCCTCGGTGACAAATACTCCGACGACTGGCATGTCGCGCACCTGGTGAACCCGCGCGATGTAGTGCCGGAATCGGTGATGCCCCGCTATCCTTGGCTGCTGCGTGAGCCGCTGGAGGTCGAAAGCCTGCCGGGACGGCTTGGCGCGCTCCGCAAGGTCGGCGTGCCCTATACCGATGAGATGATCGAGAACGCCAGCCACGACGCCATCGGGCAAGCGCGCCCCGACAGCGCCGGCGCCGACGGGGTGACGGAACGCTATGGCGAGGAAACCCATGTGCGCGAATTCGACGGCCGCGCCGACCGCGTGACCGAGATGGACGCGCTGGTCGCCTATCTTCAGATCCTCGGCAAGCTGACCGACGCCGCCGCCCAATCACAACCCCCGAAGGAGGACTGAACGATGGAGATCACGCACGAGGATCTGGTCGCCCTGTCGAAATCCTTCGGGCTCTTTTACCTGATCGCGCTCTCGGTTGGCGTCACGATCTACGCCTTCTGGCCGTCGCTCGGCCCGAAATTCGACCGCGCCGCCAAAAGCATTCTGGATGATGAGGACGGGCCATGTCAGTAAGAGAGCGCGATCCCGTCACCGGATACGAAACCACCGGCCATGTCTGGAACGGCATCAAGGAGCTGAACACCCACGTTCCGCGGGCGGTCTGGTTCTTCATCATCGTCACCCATCTCTACGCCCTCGTGGCCTGGGTTCTGCTGCCGACATGGCCGCTCGGAGAAACCTACACCAAGGGCCTGCTCGGCGCAGATCAGCGCGAACGGCTGGAGACGCAGGTCGCGAACGCACAGGCGAGCCGCGCTGTCTGGACCGACAGGATCACCGCCGAGCCGCTGGACGCGATCCGCGCGGATGCCGATCTGATGCGCGCAGTCGAGGCGACCGCGCCGGCGCTCTTTGGCGACAATTGCGAAGCCTGCCATGGCGCCAACGCGGAGGGCGGCCCCGGCTATCCCAGCCTTGTCGACAGCGCCTGGCTTTGGGGCGGCGATGACGAGACGGTGATGGAGACGCTCCGCGTCGGCATCAACTCGCCGCACCCGGACACCCGCATCGCCCAGATGCTGGCCTTCGGGCGCGACGGCATCCTCTCGCGCGATGAGATCCGCACCGTCAGCGCCTATGTCCTGTCGCTTTCGGGCGGGGAAATCACGGAAGATGCGCGAGAAGAAGGCGCCACGCTCTTCGTCGACAATTGCGAAAGCTGCCACGGCGAGGATGCGAAGGGCCTGACCGATGTCGGCGCGCCCGATCTGACCGATGATTTCTGGATTTACGGCAAAAGCGACGAAGCGCTGTTTCGAACCATCCATGGCGGGCGTTACGGCTGGATGCCGGCATGGGAGGATCGCCTGACCCTGGCGGAGCGAAAGATGCTCGCGATCCATATCCGCAACCTCGCGGAGGGGGCGGCCAGATGACCGGCTCCGCCATCCCGCGCTACTGGTCGCGGCCACGGATCATCGCGGTCGCTGTCTCCGCGCTCGCCCTCATGGTCTTCATCGGCGCCAACGCGCATCTGATCGCCGTCGCCTTCGCCACGCAGCCCGACTGCGTCGCGCATTCGAAATCCCCGACAGAAGGCGCCGTGAGCCATATCGCGGCGAAATCATCATGTTGAGTGAAAGCGCGCACGCCCTTCCCCATGGCCAGGAGCGGGACGTGATCCCCCCGGTCGCGCCGCCCCTGCCCCGCGAAAAACCGAACGCCCGCAACCTGCCCTGGCGCGCAGCCTTCGACTGGCTTCGCGCCGGTTGGGCCGATCTCTGGACAAATCCGACGACCAGCCTGCTTTACGGTTTCGGGGTCTTCGCCGTTTCGGCGGTGGTGATCTGGTTCCTTTACCACCTTGAGCTGGATTATTTCCTTTTCCCGGCGCTCGCCGGCTTCGTAGTGCTCGGCCCGCTGATCGCCAGCGGCCTTTACGAAAAAAGCCGCCGGCTTGAGCTGGGGGAGCGCGCCAGGTTTTTCGAGATGATCTTCGTGCAGCCCAAATCCGGCTATCAGGCGATCTTCATGGGCGTCCTTTTGCTCGGTCTGTTCCTGCTCTGGATGCGGGCGGCGGTGCTGATCTACTCGCTCTTTTTCGGCATCGGGCCATTTCCGGGAACGGACGACATTGCGCCGATGCTGTTCCTGACGCCGAAAGGATGGGCGCTGTTGCTGGTCGGCGGCGCGGTCGGCGCGATCTTCGCCGCCTTCGCCTTCGCGATCAGCGTCTTCGCCATGCCGATGCTGCTGGAGGAGAAGACCGACGCGATGTCCGCGCTCGGCGGGTCGATGTCGACAGTCTGGAACAATCTGCCGGTTATGCTGGTCTGGGGCGCGATCGTCCTCGCGCTCTTCATCGTCTCGGCCCTCACCATGCTGGTCGGGTTGATCGTGATCTTCCCCGTCCTCGGTCACGCCACCTGGCGCGCCTACCGGGTGATGCGTCCGCGTGAGGACGGGCTGATCGCCGCCTGAGACCTTGCAGCCGCCCGGCGCCCTTCATCAGACTTGGCGCAAGAGATGATGGAACGCCAAACCATGAAGCCATGAGGCGTCACCGAACGGCATCCGGACTTTTCGCGGCGCTTGTCGCCGCGACGACTTCGGCCGCAGGCGCGGAGCAGTCGGCCCAAGGGTTGCGCTGTCTCGACCCGGGCAGTCCGCCCTCTTCAAGGAAGAGGGGGGCCTTCATGGGGTTCGGAGTCGGGTGGAAATAGAACTTTAGCATTGGAGCCGACTCTCTCCTGGGGGTTACGCCGCGCCTTCGGGCGTCAGTTTGTCCTGGGTCTTGAGTTCGAAATCCGAAGCGTTGTGCCGCTCATGCAATTGCTCTTCGAGCGGACCTGAAGTGCGGTTCACGATGCGGCCGCGTTTGACGGCCGGGCGCTCAAGGATCTCCTGTGTCCAACGGCTCAGGTTCTTGTAGCTCCCGACATCAAGGAACTCGCCCGCGTCATAGGCTTTGCCCAGAACCAGATTGCCGTACCAGGGCCAGGTTGCGATGTCGGCGATCGTGAACTCGTCGCCGCCGAGATAGCGATTCACGGCCAATTCCCGGTCCAGCACATCCATCTGACGCTTCACCTCCATGGTGAACCGGTTGATGGGATACTCGAACTTTTCGGGCGCATAGGCGTAGAAATGGCCGAAGCCGCCGCCGAGATAGGGCGCGGAACCCTGCAACCAGAACAACCAGTTCAACGCCTCGGTGCGCGCGGCGGCGTCCTTGGGCAGAAAGCGCCCGAACTTCTCGGCCAGATAGAGAAGGATCGCGCCGGATTCGAACACCCGACTGCCGGTCTGCGTGTCGAGAAGCGCTGGGATCTTGGAGTTCGGGTTGATCCCGACAAAGCCGCTGGAGAATTGGTCACCCTCGCCGATCTTGATCAGATGAGCATCGTATTCCGCGCCCGCTTCGCCAAGCGCCAGAAGTTCCTCAAGCAGGATCGTCACCTTCTGGCCGTTGGGCGTGCCGAGCGAATAGAGTTGCAGAGGATGCGCGCCGCGCGGAAGCGTCGCCTCATGCGTCGAGCCGGCGATGGGGCGATTTATACTGCCCCATCGGCCGCCGCTTTCGGCGTCCCAGGTCCACGTTTTCGGGGGGAAGTAAGCGCCATTGTCAGACATGATGTTTCTCTCTTTCCTTGATGCGCGCGCGCCCGCGCGCGCGCCGGTTTCCGGGATATGTTCGTCCCGGGATTTGCGGTGAACCGGGGGGATTGGTCGGGTTGTTCAGCCGGAATCCGGTGCTGTACAGATAAGATCCGCCCTCAGGCGCTCAACCTCGCGCGCCATGTCCTCGGAGAGCGCGGCGATCTCTCCCGCGCCGGAGCCGAGATGCAGTTCCAGCCGCAGGGCGGTGATATTCGCCTGGAATCTGCGCGCCAGACGTTCCGCGTCCGCATCCGCCGGCAGTTCGCGGGCCGCCTTGGCCTGCTCGAACGCGGCCGCGAATTCCTTGCGTATCTCGGCCAGATAGCTGCGCGTTCGCGCGACGATGACCGGGTCGGTGTTGCGGGTGTCCACCAGTGATTTCGTCAGCATGCACACCTGATGCGCGGCGGCGTCGGGTGAAAGATTCGCATATGATCGGATATGCGCCGCCAGCCCCCCGAGCGGCGAAGCGGCCTTCGCCATCTGGGAGCGGAAACCGCTGCGCGAGGTCTCGAAATACCGCTCCAGCGCCAGAAGATAGAGGTTCTCCTTGCTGTCGAAGGCGGCATATATGCTGCCCGGCTTCATGTTGAGCGCAGCTTCCAGACCCTTGAGCGAGGTCGCATGAAAACCTTTGCTCCAGAACAGGGACAAGGCCGCGCTCAGCGCGGTGTCTCGGTCGTAGGGAGCGGCGCGTTTCATCATGCGGGACTTTTGCGGAAGGGCCGGATTGAGGCGACCCTACCCAATATTGAGTGATCGCTCAATACAATATTTTCGCACGCGCCATTAGAAAACCCCCGCAGTTCGAAATTCCCTGAAGGCCCGCCACCGCATAAAAGCGGCCAAAGACGACAGCCTGCTCCCCGCCACACGACGGCTGCAAGCAGGCGCGGCGCAAGAAACGGCGCCCGCCTGACCTGGCCGCGCTCGCCCTCTCGCCCCCCATGCCGATGCCGTCCGGCGAGGGGCCTGCGAGCGTCCGCCGCCGTTCTTTGTCAAAGGTGACGCTCTCATCCAAGGGGGCCAAGATCCCTACCCAAGCAAATCGAGCGGCTACTGCAACAGATCGAAGCCTGAACGTGCGCGAGCCCGCCAGCAAGCCCGGGACCGCTATTGACATTTCTGAGCCCATAAGCGAAACGCCGGCACATCAAAGGCTTGCGACCTCCGGAGGGGTGGCAGAGCGGTCAAATGCAACGGACTGTAAATCCGTCTCGGAAACGATACGCTGGTTCGAATCCAGCCCCCTCCACCAAAAACCAATCGCAAACAGCAGCCCACCACCGCAAACTCCCAAGAAGCCCTTTGGCATAGCCGGTTGCGCCGTCACATTCTCTCGTATCTTGTTGCCGCATGTCGCAAATTCCATGTGGGGTGTTGTGGAGGCGGCGCTATAGGCGACGAGCGCACCCTTCAATAAGGCGGGAAATCGAAGGGCCGGCGCCCGGTTGATCGGCTGATGGCGAAGGTCGTGAAGCACGCGAAACCGCCAGCACATCACGACCGGAAACGTCGCGGCGGATGATCGCGTTTCTCTCTTCCTGATGGACTACGCCAATCGCCGGCGGCTGAAGATATTCGGCCGCATGAAAGTCATTCACGCAGCGGACGACTTTGCGCCCGCAGCCGATCTCGCCATTTCCGGTTATCCCGGCCATGTCGAGCGCGCAGTCACCATCGCCATGGAAGCGTTCGACTGGAACCGCCCGCAACACATCACACGCCGCTTCACCGAGGATGAGTTCGCCGCGGCGCTCCAGGCCGAGGCCCGCAAGCCCTGCTTCGCGCCTATCGAAGGCTGGCGCGGCCCGGGCCGTCGCCCCTCGACGCCCGGCCATAAATTTCCGATCATGTTCGGAAGGAACGCCCAGAAGCAGTTACGAGCTGCTACTGGCGAACTGTCCAGGAAGCCGGGGGAGTTCCAAGGCCCTGCGGTGGCGGATCGGAGGTAGGAAAATGAAGACATATCGCATCGCGACGATTGAGGGCGACGGCATCGGGGCGGAAATCACCCAGGCGACGATGGCGGTGCTGGGCGAAGCGCTCGGCCCTTCCCGGCTCCAGTTCGAGATGACGCCGGGCGGAGCCGGCCATTACCTCCGGACAGGCGAGGTGCTGCCGGAGGACACGTTCGCCGCCTGCCGCGATCTGGATGCGATCCTGCACGGCGCGGCGGGCCTGCCCGGCGTGACTTATCCCGACGGCACCGAAGTCGGCAACGATCTGCACCTGCGATTGCGGTTTCGTCTCGACCTTTACGCCAACATGCGGCCCATCAAGTTGCTGCGCGGCGTTCGCTCGCCGCTGCGGGATTTCGACGGCGGCGGGATCGATTATGTCGTGGTCCGCGAAAACACCGAGGGACTTTACGCCAGCCGTGGCGCAGGCGTGCTGCTGCGGGGCGAAATGGCTTCGGATACTCTGGTCATCACACGCAAGGGCACAGAACGCGTGGCGCGCTTCGCCTTCGATCTGTCGCGGAGCCGCAGTGGTGCGCCGCGGGACGGCAAGTCCCGCGTGACGGTTTGCGACAAGGCCAACATCCTGCGCAGCTACGCGTTCTTCCGCGCCATCTGTGACGAGGTTCACGCCGGGTATCCGGACGTCGAGATCGATTACGCCTATGCCGATGCGATCACCGTGCACATGGTGAAGCGGCCGGATTTCTATGATGTGATCGTGGCCGAAAACATGTTTGGCGACATCATTTCCGATCTTGGCGCGGCGACGGTCGGGGGGATGGGCATCTCTCCCTCCGGCGAGATGGGCGACGGGCACGGGCTGTTTCAAGGCGCCCACGGCTCCGCGCCCGACATCGCCGGGCAGAACGTCGCCAGCCCGCTGGCCACCGTGCTCTCCGGCTCGCTGATGTTGCGCTGGCTGGCCCAGCGCCACGGGGACGCGACGCTGACCGAGGCGGCGGACCGTATCGATGCGGCCGTGGACCGCGTGCTGGCGACAGGAGAGGCCGCGCCGCGCGATCTGGGAGGTGCGGCGAGCTGCACCGAGATGACAGAAGCCATCTGCCGCGCGCTTGCGGCGTAAGGGACAGGACCATGACAAAGAAGACTATCGGGATCATAGGCGTCGGCCTCATGGGCCATGGCATCGCGATCAATATCGCGCGCAAGGGCTGGCGGCTCAATTATCTGCGGCACGCCGGCAACCAGCCGACCGCGGACCTGGACGCGGAGGGCGCGACCGGGTTCGACGCATCCGCGACGATTGCGGCGAACTCGGATGTGGTGATCCTCTGCCTCAACGGCTCTCCGCAGGTGGAGGCGGTGATGTTGGGCGCGGGCGGCGTGCTTGAAAAGCTGCGCCCCGGCTCGGTCGTGATCGATTGCTCCACCGCCGTTCCCTCCTCCACCAGGGCGGTGGGGGGGGAGGTCGCCGCCGCGGGCGGCCCCTTACTGG
>JBBDTD010000060.1:0-1678 GCA_040904645.1 Paracoccaceae bacterium | reverse complement strand
GCGCCGCGCTCACCACCGCCAGCTTGAACCGCTCCACCTCTTCGGTGACCGCGCAATGCAACCCCCAGACCAGCGCCAGCCGCCGCGCCGTGGCGCGAAACGGCGTCAGCGCCAGGATCGGCGTGAAAGGCCGCTCACGCGCCATCAAGAGCGCCGTGGTGCCGGAATGCGTGAAGCAGCAGATCGCCTTGATATCGGTCGATTCGGCCACTTCACGCGCCGCGGCGGTGATCGCGCTCGCCACCGCATCGCCATAGGGCTTGCGCGAGCGGCCGATGACTTCGCGCCAGGTCGGGTCGGCTTCGACCGCCAGCGCGACGGCGTTCATCATCGTCACCGCCTCGACCGGATAGGCGCCGGCGGCGCTTTCGGCAGAGAGCATCACCGCGTCCGCGCCTTCATAGATCGCCTGCGCGACATCAGAAACTTCGGCCCGCGTCGGCACCGGACTTTCGATCATGCTCTCCAGCATCTGGGTTGCGACGATCACCGGCTTCCCGGCGGCGCGGCAGCGGCGCACGATGCGCTTTTGCAACGGCGGCACGTCCGAGACAGGAAGCTCGACTCCAAGATCGCCCCGCGCCACCATGATCCCGGCGGAAACATCGATGATCGCGTCGAGATCCTTCAGCGCCGCGGGCTTTTCGATCTTGGCCAGCACCGCCGCCCGCCCCTTGGCGAGGACCAGCGCCTCTTCAACGTCGGCGGCGCGCTGCACGAAGGAAAGGCCGAGCCAGTCGACACCCAGATTACAGACAAATTCGAGATCGGCGCGGTCCTTGGAGCTCAGCGCAGCCAGAGGCAGCACCACGTCCGGCACGTTGACACCCTTGCGGTCGGAAATCTCCCCGCCCACCACGACTTCGCAGGCGGCATGGGTTTCATCGCAGGCCGTGACCTTGAGCCGGATCTTGCCGTCATTCACGAGAAGCGCAGCGCCCGGTTGCAGCGCCTTGAAAATTTCCGGATGCGGCAGCTCGACCCGCGTCGCGTCGCCCGGCGCCGGATCGAGATCGAGCCGGAAAGTCGCGCCAACCTCAAGCATCTCGCGCCCGGCCGCGAAGGCGCCGACGCGCAGTTTCGGGCCCTGCAAATCGGCGAGAATGCCGATCGGGCGGCCAAGCTCATGTTCGACCTCGCGGATGATCCGGTGCCTGGCGGCGACATCCTCGTGGCTGCCATGGCTCATGTTGAGCCGGAACACATCCGCCCCCGCTTCGAAAAGCGCCTTGATCACCTCCCGGTCGGAAGAGGCGGGGCCGAGCGTGGCGACGATCTTGACGTTTCTGTTGCGGCGCATTGCGGCTTCCCAAACTTTCCATGACGGTGGTGCAGGTCATAGCGGCCCCGACGCCGTTTTCCTAGTCCGCGCAGGCCCGTTGAACCCCGCCCGTTCGGGCGGTATTGGGCGTGACATGGAAGATTCAGCTTTTGAACTTGTCGGCGCGGAGCGCAACCCTGCGTGGATCGTGCTCTGCGATCACGCCTCCAACCGGGTGCCGCCGGAGGTCAGCGGCGGCGATCTTGGCCTCGCGGCCACCGATATGACGCGGCATATCGCATACGATGTCGGGGCGCGCGGCGTTTCGCTGGCGCTGGCCGAGCGGCTCGGCGCGCCGATGATCGCCAGCCGGTTCTCCCGGCTGGTGATCGACCCCAATCGGGGGGAGGACGACAC
>JBBDTD010000059.1:0-1679 GCA_040904645.1 Paracoccaceae bacterium | reverse complement strand
AGATCTATGATCGACTCAAGGCGGCGATCCTGATCATGGATCTCGAGCCCGGCGCGCTGCTTTCCGAGGCCGAGATCGGTCAGGCCGTCGGCGCGAGCCGCACCCCGGTGCGCGCGGCGCTGGCGCGGCTGCGCGACGAGGGGCTGATCGACACAAGGCCGAGCCGGGGCAATTTCGTCACCCGGCTCAGCCCCGCTTCGATCCGCGCGGCGCATCTGATCCGCAACGCCGTCGAGCGCGCCACCGTCGCGCGGCTTTGCGCTGCGCCGCTGCGCGGGGGGCTGGCCGAAAAGCTGGAGCGAAACCTCGCCGCCTCCGCCCGCGCCCTCGCCGCCGCGGATGGTCCGGAATTTCGCATCCATGACGACCGGTTCCACCTCCTCCTCGCGGAGGCGACCGCCTTGCCGCGCATCGCCGGCGCGCTTTTGCGCGAAAAGACCGTGCTCGACCGGCTCCGCGTTCTCTCGCTCGCCGATACGAACCACCTTCGCATCCTTCAGAAAGATCACGAGGCCATCGTCGCCGCGCTTCTCGCCCGCGACGCCGAGGCCGCCAACGCGGCGCTTGAACTGCATCTTGCCCGCGTCCTCACCACGCTCGGCGAGCTTGAACGCCGCAACCGGGATTTCTTCGAATGACAGCCGCCATGAAAGACAACCTGAATGACGCAGGCGCCGGGCTTTACGAGGCGATCCGCGCCCTGCCCATCGTCTCCCCGCACGGGCACACCGCGCCGGAATGGTTCGCCGAGGATCGCCCCTTCGCCGACCCGGCGGAGCTTCTGATCATCCCCGATCATTACGTCTTCCGCATGCTCTATTCGCAGGGCGTCGCGATGGAAGACCTCGGAATAGGCGTCCCGGCCGAAGCGCGCGACCCGCGTGCGATCTTCCGTCGGTTCGCTGCGAACTGGCGCCTCTTTCTCGGCACGCCTTCGCGCGGCTGGCTCGAACATACCTTCGCCCATGTCTTCGGGATCGAGAGCCCGCTTTCCCCCGCCACCGCCGATGAAATCTACGACCGGATCGACGCCGCGCTGAAAACGCCGGCGTTCCGGCCGCGCGCGCTTTTGCGCAGATTCAACATTGACGTGCTGGCGACGACCGACGGCGCGCTCGACGATCTTGCGCCCCACGCCGCGTTCAAAGCCGCCGGGGAGCCGACCCGGTTGATCCCGACCTTTCGCCCCGATGCGGTGCTGAACCCGGCCGCGCCCGGCTTCGCGGAAGGCCTTTCGCGGCTGGCGGAAATCACCGGCGCCGACACCGCGTCATTCTCCGGCTTTCTCGACGCGCTCCGCGCCCGGCGTGCGCATTTCAAGACGCATGGCGCCACCGCGACGGACCATGACGCGCCCGATCTGATGACCTGCTGGTTACCGAAAGACGAGGCGCAGGCGCTTCTGACGAAGGCGCTTTCCGGCGAGATCGACGCCGCCGGGAGCATTCGTTTCTACAACCACATGCTGGTCGAAATGGCGGAGATGTCCGTCGATGACGGGCTGGTCATGCAGATCCACGCCGGCAACCGGCGCTCGACCAACCAAGCGGTGCTGAGCCGGTTCGGCCGCGACATGGGCGCCGATATTCCCCACGCCGCCGATTGGGTGCATGGGCTGAACGTGCTTTTGAACCGGGTCGGCAACGACTCCTCGCTCCATATCCTCGCCTTCACACTGG
>JBBDTD010000058.1:0-10202 GCA_040904645.1 Paracoccaceae bacterium | reverse complement strand
CAAGACCGCGCATGGATTCGCGGTGAAGCCGATCTGGGCCGAAGCGGCGCTGGCGTTGTTCGCCGCCGTCGCCATCCTTGGTTTCGTCGCCATCCTCAACGCCTATGACGTACCCGCGGGCCGGCTGGCGCGCGATTTCGCGGCCCGCGGAGACATAATGCCGGAGGGATTCCGGCAAGGATACGGGTTGCCCGTCTCCGTCCTGATTCTGATCGCGGTCGCCATCCTGATGACCGTGGTGGCGCGGCGCACCCGGTTCGGGCGTTATGTCTTCGCCGCCGGCGGCAACCCCGAAGCGGCGGAGCTTTCCGGCGTCGACACGAAGCTGCTGACGGTCAGGATATTCGCGCTGATGGGGTTTCTCTGTGCGCTTTCCGCCGTCGTCGCCTCATCCCGCCTCACCAATCACTCCAACGATATCGGCACGCTGGACGAATTGCGCGTGATCGCGGCGGCGGTGATCGGCGGCACGGCGCTTTCGGGCGGCGTCGGCACTATCTATGGCGCGATCCTCGGCGCATTGGTCATGCAGTCCTTGCAATCGGGCATGG
This sequence comes from Paracoccaceae bacterium, assembly GCA_040904645.1. Taxonomy (GTDB): domain Bacteria; phylum Pseudomonadota; class Alphaproteobacteria; order Rhodobacterales; family Rhodobacteraceae; genus Pikeienuella. Next base: position 9,651 of record JBBDTD010000058.1, on the reverse strand, counting down.
CGATGGTCGGGGTCGACGCGCCCTTGCAGAACATCGTCGTCGGCGCGGTGCTGGTCGGCGCCGTCTATATCGACATCCTTTATCGCCGCCGGGCGGGGCTGCGCTGATGGCCGCGCCACTGGTCGAAATGCGTGACATATCCATCGCTTTCGGCGGCGTCAGGGCGGTGGATCACGTGACGGTCGATCTTTATCCGGGTGAGGTCATGGGCCTGCTCGGCCATAACGGCGCCGGAAAGTCGACGCTGATAAAGGTCCTCTCCGGCGCCTATCGCGCGGATTCGGGCAAGATCCTGATCAACGGCCAGGAGGTGGAGATCAACAACCCACGCGACGCCCGCGCGCTGAACATCGAGACGATCTATCAGACGCTGGCGCTCGCCGACAATCTCGACGCCGCCAGCAACCTCTTTCTAGGGCGCGAGCTGACCACCCGGCTCGGCTTTGTCGACGACGACCGGATGGAGGCGGAGACGCGCCGCGTCATCGGTCGTCTCAACCCGAATTTTCAGAAGTTCAAGGATCCGGTGAAGGCGCTTTCCGGCGGGCAGCGCCAGTCGGTCGCCATCGCCCGCGCGGTCTATTTCGACGCGCGCATCCTGATCATGGACGAGCCGACCGCGGCGCTCGGCCCGCAAGAGACGAAGATGGTGGCGGAGCTGATCCAGGAGCTGAAGCGCCAGGGGCTCGGCATTTTTCTCATCAGCCACGACATTCACGACGTGATGGCCTTGTGCGACCGGGTCTCGGTGATGAAGAATGGCCGCCTCGTCGGCACGGAACGTGTGGCCGATGTGACTGACGACGATATTTTGGCGATGATCATTTTAGGCAAGAAACCGGAGCGCGCATGAAGGCGGAGCTGCTGATTGATTCGAAATGTATTCTTGGCGAAGGCGTGCAGTGGAACCCGGACCATGCCCGTGTCTGGTGGACCGATATCCACGGCCGCGCGCTTTGGTCCTGCGACGCCGATGGCGGCGCGGTGGACCGGATCGAAACGGCGGAGCGGCTCGGCTCCTTCGCCTTCGACAGCGAGAACCGCGTCCTCGCCGCGTTCGAGAGCGGCCTTTTCCGCTGGGACCTGGAACGCGACCGGCTGGAGCGGTTGACCGCGTTCGAGCCTGACCATCCGACCAGCCGCCTCAATGACGGCCGCTGCGACCGGCGCGGCCGGTTCATCACCGGCGGCGTCGACGAGGACGGACAGAAGCCGATATCATCGCTCATCCGCTATGACGGCGCGGTGGAGGTGCTGGAAACCGGCGTCCGGGTCGCCAACTCGATCTGCTTCTCGCCGGACGGGCGGAGCATGTATTTCGCCGACACGCCGACACGGACCATCCTGCGCTTTCCCTATGAGCAGGAATCGGGCGCGCGGGGGCCGGCGGAAGAATTCCTGGCGGTGCCGGCGGATGAAGGTTTTCCGGATGGCTCCTGCGTGGACTCGGAGGGCGCGCTCTGGAACGCGCGGTTCCGGGGCGGGCGCGTGCAGCGGATCATGCCGGACGGGAGCGCGGGCCTCACCGTCGCGGTCGATGCGCCGCAAGTGACCTGCGCCTGCTTCGGCGGCCCCGATCTCGACAGGCTCTATATCACCACGGCGCGTGAGCACATGAGCGAGGACGAGGTGGCGAAGGCGCCGCTTTCGGGCGGGCTTTTCGTCGCCGAGCCCGGCGTGAAAGGGCTTTTCGAGGAGCGTTACGGCGGGCGGCTCTTCACCGACTGAGCCCCTGCCCTAGCGCCCCGTTATCATCCGCCTCAGCACATTGTCGTGGTCGATGAAGTGATGCTTCAACGCTGCGCCGGCATGGCCGATCAGAACCGCGGTGAGCGCCAGCGCGCACCAGAAATGCACGGCGGAGAATATCTCTTCCAGCGCCCTGGAGCCGGGCTGGAACGGGTCCGGCATCTCGAAGAGGCCGAACACCATGTTGCGGATGTTGTACATCTCCTGCAACTCCGAAGCGGAGGCCATCAGCCAGCCAGAGATCGGCATCGCGAACATCAGGAAATAAAGCGCGTAGTGCCCCAGATGCGCCAATGCGCGTTCCGCCGAAGGCATATGCGCGGGCATGGGCGGCGCAGGGTTGAAGAGCCGCCAGAACACCCGGAGCAGCGCCAGCGTGAAGACGGTGAAACCCCAGCTCTTGTGGATCTGGATCAGCGCGAACTGTTCATACACATCGCTTACGAATTCGGCGGTATAAAAGCCCAGCCCGAGCATGAAGAGGATGATCAGCGCCATCAGCCAGTGCAGGAGGCGCGCGGGCCATCCCCATCCGGCGCCGGTGTTCCTGAGGCTCATTTCAATTCCTCCGGTCTCGCCCTCAGGTCGAATTCAACCGCAACCTCATCGCCAACCTCGACGAAAAGCGCGGTGAAGCCGGCGCCGACGCCGAAGAGCGAGCGGGCGAAACGCGCTTCTCCCTTCGTCTCGGCGACGGGCCCATCAAGGGACAGCGTCGCCTCACCCGCCACCGGACGCTCTATGCCGCGCATCGCCAACCGGCCGATCGCCAGAAAGCGATCATCACCCAATGGCTCCATCCGGTCCAGCGTGTAGCGCGCTTCCGGATGGGCCGAGACATCGAACCAGTCCGAAGTCTTGGCGATCATAGTGCCGAACGGCTCCCCTACATCGACGCTGCCCATGTCGATGACCAACGCCATTTCGGCCGTTGAGAGGTCATCAGGATCGAACCGCGCCCAGCCGGCGAAACGGCTGATCTCTCCGCGTCGCTCGTCGCCATTGATACGGTAGATGATGCCGAGGCGGGATTTTCCGGCGTCGATCAGCCAAGCCTGCGGCTCCGCTCCGGCGACGCCCGACCCCGCCAGCAGAAAGGCGAACGCGGCGATATTTCTCTCTATCGCCGCGCCCTGCGCCACGCTCAGCCCTGCGGGCTCATCTCGATATTCACCCGGATCGGGATAGTCGCGCCGATCGCCGGCGCGCCGTAGTCGACGCCGTAATCGGTGCGGTCAAGCTCACCCTCGACGATGAAACCCGCAATGGTCGAATCGGGATTAAAAGGCGATGGCCCGATCTGGCGCACGGTCGCGGTGAAAACCTCTTCGCGGGTCACACCCTTGATGGTGACGTCGCCGGTGACTTCTGCGGTGTCCGGGCCGGTCATCGCCGCGGATTTGGAGACAAAGCTGATTTCCGGATGCGCTTCGGCATCGAGAAAATCAGCGCTGCGGATATGCTTGTCGCGCGGGTCCCAGTTGGTGTCCACGCTCGCCGCCGCAATGGTGAAGGTGACGGTCGCGGCTTCCATGTTCTCGGGGTCGAAATCGACCTGAGCCTCAAACTCGCGAAATTGACCGCTGACCAGAGAAAATCCTAAATGATCAATCGAGAAGGTCACGCTCGTGTGCGACTTGTCGATGGTCCAGGGCGCAGCCGCGAGCGGCGCGGCGACAAGGCTTGCTAAAGCGAAGGCGGTGAGGGCGGCGGTTCGCATGAATATCTCCAATTCAGCTATATGACATGTGGAGAGAGATGGGGCCTGCCAGACTCAATCCAAAGGCGTTCGTTTCGCACATATTGTCCACGTTACGCGGACATTGCCCCGCGCTCACGATCCGATCGGGTTCATCTGGATGTCGATCCTGATCGGCACCTCGGCGCCGATCGCCGGCACGCCGTAGGAGACGCCGTAATCGGTGCGGGTGAGCGAGCCTTCGACGACGAAGCCCGCGATGGTGTCCTTCGCGTTGAAGGGCGACGGGCCAATCCGGATCAGCTTGGCTGTGAACACTTCTTCCTGCGTCACGCCTTTCATCGTCATGTCGCCGGTGATCTCGGCCGTCTCGGAGTCGATCAGGCGCACTTTGGTCGACGCGAAGACGATGTTGGGGAAATTTTTCACGTCGAGGAATTCCGCGCTTTTCACATGCCGGTCGCGGGCGTTCGAATTTGTGTCGACGCTATCGGCCACGAGGGTGAAGTTGACCTCCGCCTCCTCCACATTCTCGGGGTCGAAATCGATCACTGCGTCGAACTCCCGGAACTGGCCCTGTGTGGTCGAAAATCCGATATTGTTGACCGTGAAGGTGACGTGGACATGGTCCTTGTCGATTTTCCACGGCGCCGCACTGAGAATTTGCGCCGTCAGAGCGACGAGAAGCGCCGCCGCGCTCAGAACCTTCATCATGGGCGATTCTCCTCAGCCGACGTTGCGGCGCCTTCATTCTGGCTGGATCATAACCCGCCGCTACCGGTCGGCGCGACGGTTTTTCGCTGCTGCTCGCGCCGGCGTGATCCGCCTTCAGCGGGTGGGCACCGGATGCTCACCGCGATAATCGTAAAAGCCGCGACTGGTCTTGCGGCCAAGCCATCCCGCCTCGACATACTTGGTCAGGAGCGGGCACGGGCGATATTTGGTGTCCGCCAGACCCTCATGCAGCACGTTCATGATCGCGAGGCAGATATCCAGCCCGATGAAATCCGCGAGCGCCAGCGGCCCCATCGGGTGATTGGCGCCGAGCTTTAGCGAGGTGTCGATGCTCTCCACCGTACCCACGCCTTCGTAGAGCGTGTAAATCGCCTCGTTGATCATCGGCATCAGGATGCGGTTGACGATGAAGGCCGGAAAATCTTCGGCGCTGGCATGGGTTTTGCCGAGACGTTCGACCACGACCCGAAGCGTGGCGAAGGTTTCCTCGTCGGTGGCTATGCCGCGGATCAGCTCCACCAGCTGCATCACCGGCACCGGGTTCATGAAATGAAAGCCCATGAATCGCTCCGGCCGATCGGTGCCGGACGCGAGGCGCGTGATCGAGATGGAGGAGGTGTTGGTGGTGAGGATCGTCTCCGGCTTCAGATCGGGCAGGAGCGCCTTGAAGATTTCGCGCTTCACAACCTCGTTCTCGGTCGCGGCTTCAATGACGAGGTCTGTCCCGGCGATGATGGCGAGCGTCGCGGCGGGTGTGATCCTCGCCAGAGCGGCTTTGCGGTCGGCATCCTCGAGTTGGCCCTTGGAGACCTGACGGCCGAGATTGTCGCCGATATTCGCGATGGCTTTGCGCACCTGCTCCGGGTCGAGGTCGTTCAGCCGCACATCATAGCCCGCGAGGGCGAAGACATGCGCGATGCCTGCGCCCATCTGGCCCGCCCCGATCACCCCGACGGTTTTGATCGTCATAACTATCCCCTTGGCGGCCGCACGGGGTCCGCCTGCATTATATTGCGCTGCGACAAAGCCTAGGCGCGCATCGCTGATCAGGCAAGGGGCGTTGCGGTTTTCGGGGCGCCCTGCTCACCCGAAGTCACCGCCGCCGGCCAGTTCGCCCATGCGGATCAGGCGGCTGTCCTCCACCGCCGCCTGACGGTGGATCACCGCCTCCCGATAGGCCGGGTCAGTCACCATGGCCAAGAAGGCGCCGGCGGTCGGGTACCGGGCGATGAAGGCGATGTGCCAGCTTTCTGCTTCAGGGCCGATCAGCATCGCCTCAGGTGCGCCGCGCCAGATGATCTCACCCCCCACTTTCGCAAGGACCGGGCCGCTTTCCCGCCCGTAAGCGGCGTAGGCTTCGGCGCCGGTGGCGGCGCGGCCATCGAGATATTGCGCCTTGTCACGCAGCTTTACGAGGTTGAGCATATTCACCGGACGATCGCGCGGCAGCGCCTTGAACGCGTCGAACTGCGCACGGGTCGGATCGATGTTCATTCGGCGTCCTCCATCGGGTCGCGCCAACCCTATCCGCATCGCGCGCCGCGCGTAAATCCGGGCGCGGGGACGGAATGGCAAGGGGCGATTGCTCTCACCGCGAAAACCGCCACATTCACCTTATGCAAATAGCCAAGTTTTCCGATTACGCCCTGCGGCTCCTGCTGCACCTCGCGCTGGCGGGGGGGGAGCGGCGATCCGCGCGCGCGATCGCGGAACGACAGGGGATATCCGTCAGCCATCTCGCCAAGGTGGCGCAATGGCTGGCGAGCGAAGGATATGTCGAGGCGTCGCGCGGGCGCGGCGGCGGCATGGTGCTGGCGAAGCTGCCGGCCGAAATCTCCATCGGCGCGCTGCTCAGGAAATCCGAGGAGGGCGCGGCGCTTGTCGAATGCATGCGCGCCGATGGAGGCGGCTGCGCGCTATCGCCCTGCTGCGGGCTGTCGCCGATCCTCGCCGGCGCGCAGGAGGCGTTCTTTGGCCATCTTGACGGATTGACCCTGCAAGACGCGATCGAGCGGCGGAGCGGGATCAGCGCGCTGATCCAGGGGCTGGAACGCGCCCGGTAGCGCGGGCGCGCCTGCGGCAATAATGCGACTTATAAATACCTATTTAATGGTTAGGTTGGCTTCGGAGGCATATGAACGAGGCCGTCATGCGACTGATCAAATACCCACTCAAACTCTTTCTCTGGCCGGGAAACTGGTTTTGCGCCGCCGTCGGCCAGGACACGCGCGAGGATAACGGCATGCTCCGCGGGTTCATCAACAACATCTTCTGGGGCGTCCTGATCGTCACCACCATGGCCCTGTCGATATGAGCGAGGTCAGGCCCGGCAAAGCCGGGATCACCCGCGCCGATATTCGCCGCCTGATCGGGCCATTTTACGCCCGGATCCGCGCCGACGCGCGACTCGGCCCGATCTTCGACGCACGCATCGGCGGCGGCGATGGGGACTGGGCGCCGCATCTGGCGAAGATCGAGGATTTCTGGGCAAATGTGATGCTGCATGAACGCGCCTATCGCGGCAACCCGATGCAGGTCCACATGGCGATGCCGGAAATACGCGGCGCGGATTTCGAGATTTGGCTCGGGATCTTCGAAGAGACGGCGCATGATGTGCTGCCGGCGCCAAAGGCCGCCACCTTTTCAATGCTGGCGCGGCGGATCGGGGCCAGCCTCAGGATGGGGCTGGAACAGGCGCGGAGCGACGGGCCGCCACGGCTGACCGTCTGAGCGGTCGCCCAAGGGGCCAGGCGCAGACGTCGCGACGGGCGGCGCGGAATACCTGCCGATCAAGATCGCGGTATTTGAGCCGTGTGAATACGAAACCCGCCTGAGGAACCGGGCCCGCCCCGAAACAGAGACGGGCCCTGCGGTTTCAGCCTAGCGCTTCCTCAAGCTCCGGCACGGCCTTGAAGAGATCAGCGACAAGGCCGTAATCGGCGACCTGAAAAATCGGCGCCTCTTCGTCCTTGTTGATCGCGACGATCACCTTGCTGTCCTTCATGCCGGCCAGATGCTGGATCGCGCCGGAGATGCCGACGGCGATGTAGAGGTCCGGCGCGACGACCTTGCCGGTCTGGCCGACCTGCCAGTCATTCGGCGCATAACCCGAATCGACCGCGGCGCGCGAGGCGCCGACCGCGGCGCCGAGCTTGTCGGCCACGCGCTCGATGATCTCGAAATTCTCCTTCGAGCCGAGGCCGCGCCCGCCCGAGATGACGATCTTCGCTGACGTCAACTCAGGCCGGTCGCTGGAGGCGACGCTGTCTTCGACCCATTCGGAAAGGCCCGGATTGGCGCCGACCGTGGCGGTCTCCACCGGGGCCGATCCACCCGTTCCCGCCGCCTCGAAGGCCGAGACGCGGATCGAGACGACCTTTTTCGCATCGCCCGATTTCACCGTCTGAATGGCGTTGCCGGCGTAGATCGGCCGCTCGAACGTGTCGGCGGAGACGATGGCGGAAACGTCCGAGATCACCATCACGTCCAGCAACGCGGCGACGCGCGGCAGGATGTTCTTCGCGTCCGTCGTCGCCGGGGCGCAGATATGCTCATAATCGTCGGCGAGCGAAACGATCAACGCCGCCGTTGGCTCCGCCAGGCGATGGCCGAGCGAGGCGTCCTCAGCGACCAGCACTTTCGCGACGCCGTCAATGGTGGCGGCCGTCGCCCCGGCTTTCGCGGCGCTGGCGCCGGCGCAAAGCAGCGTGACGTCGCCGAGCGATTTCACCGCCGTCACCGCCTTGGCGGTCGCATCGACGCTGAGTTCTCCGCCAGTGACTTCCGCAAGAAGAAGAACAGCCATCAGAGCACCCCCGCTTCGTTTTTCAGTTTCGAGACCAGTTCGGCGACATCCGCGACCTTCACGCCCGCCTTGCGGGTGGCGGGCTCGACCGTCTTGACGACAGTGAGGCGCGGCGCGACGTCGACGCCGTAATCGGCGGGCGTCTTTTCATCGAGCTGTTTCTTCTTCGCCTTCATGATATTCGGCAACGAAGCGTAGCGCGGCTCGTTCAGCCGCAGGTCGACGGTGACGATGGCCGGCATCTTGACCTTGATGGTCTGCAGGCCGCCATCGACCTCACGCGTGACCTTGGCGCTGTCGCCTTCGATTTCCAGCTTGGAGGCGAAGGTCGCCTGGCTCCAGCCGAGGAGCGCCGCGAGCATCTGTCCGGTCGCGTTCATGTCGTTATCGATCGCCTGCTTGCCGCAGAGAACCAGACCCGGCTTTTCCTCGTCGACGACGGCTTTCAGCAGCTTGGCGACGGCCAGCGGCTCGATATCGGTGGAGGTGTCGTCGGCGGCGACGATCAGGATCGCGCGGTCCGCGCCCATGGCCAGCGCGGTGCGCAGCGTTTCCTGCGCCTGCTTCACGCCAATGGAGACGGCGACGATCTCTTCCACCGCGCCGGCCTCTTTCAGCCGGATCGCCTGTTCGACGGCGATCTCGTCGAATGGGTTCATCGACATCTTGACGTTGGCGAGATCGACTCCCGTGCCGTCCGCTTTCACGCGAACCTTCACGTTGTAGTCAATCACGCGTTTGACCGGCACCAACACCTTCATTGCGCGTCTCTCCGTTAATTTGTCCCCTCGCCTTGCGGGTCCGGGATGATTCACACCGGGCGGTTCTACGCCCGTTCGCCCGGCGGGTCATCGCCTGAATCCGCCATCGCCGCAACCGAATCGCCGCAGCGCGGCTTCAGGGCCGTATATATTGATGTTGAAGCAATCATCAATTTTTCTGTCCGTTCAGTCCTTCTCCAACGGCATGTCGCCGGTGACAGGTTTCGCCGGTCCTTCGGGCGCCGCCTTGCTTTCGCCACTGTCCGAAGCGGGAGGTTCGCGCCTGTCGTTGAAGATGTGGAGCGGCGGCGCATTCCCGGACTTGTCGACGCCGAAATAGATCGTCTGATGCGGGAACGGGATTTCGATGTCGCGCTCGTCGAATATCCGCTTGCACACCTCGTTATAGGCGCGTCCGACGCCCCATTGCTGTCCCGGCGCGCATTTGATCCGCGCGCGCAGCACCACGGAGCTGTCGGCGAGCGCCTGAAGGCCGAACCATTGCAAATCGTCGAGGATGAAATGCGTCCAGTCGGGATTGGCCCGCAATTCATCGAACGCGTCGTGCATGGCCTGTTTGGCTTGGTTGATATCCTCCCGATAGGCGATGCCCATGTCGCACACGAAATTGCCGTATTCCCGCATGAAATTGGTGACCATATCGACGGAAGAGAACGGAATGATGTGGAACGCCCCCTCCACATCGCGCAGGCTGACGGAGCGGATCGTCAGCTTTTCCACCACGCCGGTCGTGCCGTTGAGGGAAACCACATCGCCGACATTCATCGCATTCTCGAACTGGATGAAAACGCCGGTGATTATGTCCTGAACCATCTTTTGCGCGCCGAACCCGATGGCGAGGCCGAAGACCCCGGCCGACGCGATCAGCGGCATGCCGGCGA
>JBBDTD010000057.1:0-1684 GCA_040904645.1 Paracoccaceae bacterium | reverse complement strand
CATCGGCTGCGACTTGCGGCCGGGCGTGATCCACACCGCCCACCGCGCGCGGCTCGCCCCGGCGTTCAAGGCCGAGGTGGAGCATCTCGCGCGCGGTTACGGCTATGAAACCGGTTATCTTGACCGGCCCGCGCTTCGCGATCTGATCGACAGCCCCGCCTATCACGCCGCGATCATCGATCCCGGCGCCGCGCATATCCACCCGCTCAACTACGCGCTCGGCCTCGCGCGTGCGGCGGCGGGGGCGGGGGTTCGTGTTTACGAGATGAGCGAAGCGACCGCTATCGAGCGCGGCGCCCGGCCCGTTGTCCGCACCAATGCCGGCGCCGTCTCGGCCGATCATGTGCTCCTGGCCTGCAACGGCTATCTCGGCGGGCTCGCGCCCGAAATCGCAGCGCGGGTCATGCCGATCAACAACTTCATCATAGCGACCGAACCACTTGCGGAAGATCGCGCCCGAAGCCTGATCGGCAACGACATGGCGGTGGCGGATTCGAAGTTCGTGGTGAACTATTATCGGCTCTCCGCGGACCGACGCCTGCTTTTCGGCGGGCGGGAAAGCTACGGGTACCGCTTCCCCGTCGATATCAAGGGCTTCGTGCGCAAGGCGATGCTGGAGATCTACCCCCAACTGGCCGATGCGCGGATCGATTACGGCTGGGGCGGCACGCTCGCCATCACCATGAACCGGATGCCGCATCTGGCGCGGCTCGGCCCCGCGATCCTCTCGGCGTCCGGCTATTCGGGGCATGGCGTGGCGATGGCGACGCTGGCCGGCAAGCTGGCGGCGGAGGCGATCGCCGGGCAGGCGGAAAAATTCGATCTTCTCGCCGCCGTCCCCAGCCCGCGTTTCCCGGGCGGGGCGAGGCTGCGCTCACCGCTCCTCGCGCTCGCCATGCTCTGGTATTCGCTCAGGGACCGGATTTGAACGAGGTCCAGGTCGCCGCACGGCCGACTGGCGCCGCGCGTGATAATTGGGCATGACCAAAGCCGATGACCAAGGGCGTGATCAATCTGAGACAGGCGCGCAAGGCCAAGGCCCGCGCAGAAGCGCGCGCGGCCGGCGACGCGAACGCCGCCCGCCACGGCGCCACGAAATCGGAGCGGATGATGGTTTCGGCCGAAACCGACCGCGCCGCCCGCGCGCTCGACGCGCAGAAGATCGAGGAAGACGAATGAAGGTTTCCGAAGCGCTCCAGTCCCGCATCAGCTGCCGCGCCTTTCTGCCCGACCCGCCGGAAGAGCGCGTCGTGCGCCGGATTCTGGACCTCGCCAAACAGGCGCCATCAGGCGGCAATCTCCAGCCCTGGCGGGTCTGGGCGCTGGCCGGCCCGGCCTTGGCGGCGCTGAAGGCGGAGGTCGCGGCGGAGGCGGCGGACCGCCCGATGGGCCATGCCCCGGAATACCGCATCTATCCGGATCCGCTGATCGATCCCTTTAACGCCCGCAGGCGCCAATGCGCCGAAGACGTGTACGCGACCATCGGCGTTCCCCGCGACGACAGGATCGGGCGGCGCGCCCATTTCGCCCGGAATTTCATGTTCTTTGGCGCACCGGTCGCGCTCTTCATCTATTTCGACCGGACGATGGGGCCGCCGCAATGGGCCGATACCGGCATGTTCCTCCAGAGCGTGATGCTCGCCGCCCGCGAAGAAGGCCTGCACACCTGCGCGCAGGAGGCCTG
>JBBDTD010000056.1:0-10219 GCA_040904645.1 Paracoccaceae bacterium | reverse complement strand
CAGCGTATGGACAACGCCCGTCTCCTTGCCCGCGACGCCGCGCGCCGCGAGAATGGATTTCGAGATCCAATCTGGATTGGTCATTGGGTTTCCCTCTCCGTTCACAATGAAGGATGGCGCTGATGCCAGTCTGTCGCCTGCTGGAACGCGTGCCCGGCGCGGAACAGCAGGGCCTCGTCCCAGTGGCGGGAGACGAACTGGAACGCGACCGGCATGCCCCCGTCGGTGAAAGCGCAGGGCAAGGTGATCGTGGGATTGCCCGACATGTCGCAGATGCAGGTGAAGCGCAGCAGATCCTGAAGCATTGCCGGATCTTCTCCCAGACTTCCCATGAACTCCACGGTCGGCGATGCGAAGGCCTGTGCGGGCAGGATCAGGAGGTCGACAGTCTCGAAGAGTTCCTCCATGCGGCCGCGGAAATCGTGCCGCCGCAGGGTGATCTTCTGAAGGTCGAGGCCCGAAACACTGCGGCCAAGCTCGATCAGCCCCGCCAGACCCGGGCCGTATTCATCCTTGCGGCTCGGATAGGTCGCCTCATGCGCGACCGCCGTTTCGACCCCGCACGCCGCCGCCCAGTCAGCGACGACCGCTTCGGCTGCGGGGAATTTGATCTCCCGGATATCGCCGCCGATCTTGCGGACGGTGTCCGCCGCGTAATCGACCGCCGCCTTGGTGGCCGCGTCCGCGCCCTGCGCGTTGAACGAGGGATCGATGCCGATCCTGAGGCCCTTGAGCCCCTCGCCGATGGTGGCGAGATAATCCGGAACGGCGCGCTGCGACGCGGTCGGGTCTTTCGGATCCGGCCCGGCGATGGCGCCGAGCATCGCGGCGGCGTCGGCGGCGCTGCGCGTCATCGGGCCGAGGTGATCCAGCGTCGCCGCAAGTTCGAACGCCCCGTAACGGCTGACGCGGCCCCAGGTCGGCTTCAGCCCGGTGAGCCCGTTGGCGGCCGAGGGAAACCTGATCGAGCCGCCCGTGTCCGAGCCGATTGAGCCGTAGCAAAGCCCCGCCGCAGTGGCGACGCCGGAGCCGCTGGAGGAAACACCCGGCCAATGCGCGGCGTTCCAGGGGTTCTTCGGCGGATCGATATCAGGATGATGGTCGGCGAAGGCGCCTTCGGTGTTCTGAAGCTTGCCAAGGCAGATCGCGCCCGCGTCGGCGAGTTTCGCGACGACCGTGCCGTTCTCGTCGGGACGAAAATCCTTATGGATCGTCATGCCGCCAGCGGTCGGCACGCCCTTGGTCCAGCAGAGATCCTTGAGGCCGATCGGCGCGCCATGGAGCAGCCCGCGGATCTCGCCGCGACCGATTTCAGCCTCGGCCTGTTTGGCCTGCGCCAGCGCAAGCTCTGGCGTGACGAGCGCGTAAGCCTTCAGAGCGCCGTCCAGCTCCTCGATCCGGTCAAGCTGCGCCTGCGTCGCCTCTACCGGCGAGATTTCCTTTGCGTGGATCTTCTTGGTGAGAGTGAGAAGATCGAGATAGCAGATTTCATCTTTGGTGCTCATATCGCCGCCTTTAGCTCCTATGCCAGTCGTTTGCTTTTTCGAACGCCGCCGCCGCGCGGATAAGCGTCGTTTCCTCATAATGCCGCCCGACGAGCATCAGCCCGATCGGAAGGCCGCTCTGCTTCGCGCAGGGAACGGTGAACGCCGGATGCCCGGTCACATCGAACGGGCAGGTGTTGGCCTGCATGTTGAGCGCGAGATCCACGTAAATCTCACGCGGGGCGTCCGGCGGCGGGATTTTCGTGGCGGTGAAGGGAATCGTGGGCATCGCCAGGATGTCGACGGTTTCCAGAATGTCTGAATAAGCCTTACGGATCAGCACCCGCTGGTTCTGCGCCTTGGAGTGATAACGGTTCTTGTAGACCCGATTCATGTGCTCCCCGGCGAGAAGCACCAATTTCACCGTCTCCGAAGCGTCGTCGAGCCGGGCGTCGAACCCGCGGGCGAAGGCCTCCTGCATGGAGACGGGATAGAAGCCCGGGACATTGGCGCCGACGCCATGGCCCTTGAGCATCATTTCCGCGGCGCCCTCCAGAATCACGCCGCTCCAGACCGCCGGCGCGTCGAGATGCGCGGGGGCGGAAACCTCGATGATGTCGGCCCCGAGCTTTTCAAGCGATGAAATCGCCACGCGCACTTTGGCGTCGACCACCGGGTCGCTTTCCGGGTGGCCGAAGCCTTGGCTGAGCACACCGATCCTGAGCCCCTGCACCCCTTGATCGAGCGCCGCGATGTAGTCGCCGGTCTTCGCCGCGATGGTGCGGCTGTCCCAGCCGTCATGCCCGGCGATGGCGGTCAGAAGGCGGGCGACGTTTTCGACGCTGCTGGCGATCGGCCCGCAATGGTCGATGGAATAGGAGATCGGCATAGAGCCCGAGAGCGGCACCAGACCCCAGGTCGGCTTCAGGCCATAGACTCCGCACCAACTGGACGGCGTGCGGATCGAGCCGCCCTGATCGCCGCCGAGCGCCATGTCGACGGCGCCCGAAGCGACCAGCGCGGCGCTGCCGCCCGAAGAGCCGCCGGCGCTGTGTTCAGGATTGTGCGGGTTGAGGATCGGGCCGGTCGCGGCGGTGTGGCTCGCGCCCGAAAAACAGAGGTCTTCGCACGCCGCCTTGCCGGCGATTTCGCCGCCAGCGTCCAGAATGCGTGTGACGACCGTCGCGTCGAACTCGGGCGTATAGCCTTCCAACAGCGCGGAGCCGTTCATCATCGGAACACCGGCGACGCAGATGTTGTCTTTCACAGCCACGGATTTGCCCGCCAGCACGCCCTCGTCCGCGCCCTTGATCCGGGCGCGCCAGTACCAGGCGTTATGCGGATTGTCCTGAGCGCCCGGGCGCCAGCCTGAATCGCGGGGATATTTGACCGGCAATGTCGGTTCCGGCATCCGGTCGAGCTTCGCGTATCCCGGCATCAGCCCGGCGATCAGGCCCTGAAAGGAATGGACATCCTCTTCGGTCAGATGGAGCGCGAAATCGCGGGCCATATCCTTCACTTCATCGGTGGTCGGCGGTCTCGGGCGCATTCTCAACTCTCCGGGCAGCCGCCAGCGTCATTGCGGTCGCTGCTCCCTCGGTTCGAACCAGAACGACAGAAAACCCGCGCGCTCGAAAGAACGCCGGGGCTTCGTCGCCATCTGCCCCATTGGGACATGTCCATGTGAAACCTGAGCGCCCGAACCTGCGGGCGAATTCGTGCGCCGGAGACCTCAAAAAGAATGATGTCAACCGGCGAGCGCCATTGCTTTCAAAAGAGTGGATGATGGCGGGCAGATTCGTCAACTGGTTTGTCATAATTCGTAAAATACCGAACCCGGGCGCAGCGGCGGATACATATCCCTTCCAGCCCGGCGAAGACCGACCGGAGCACGAAACAGCCGACGCCGATCTGCACCGCGGCGGGCGAAAAATTCAACGCCATCAACCCACCCATGTGCGCCCGGCCGACATGGCGCAAAAGCGTCACCGCTCGCCCTGCGTTCGAGCCGAGCTGGACCAGCCCGTGCGCAGGGGTCAGCGCCGCAGGCGGCAGGAGAGATGCCATGACCCCAGCCATCCACACGCCGCCACCGATACCGAACGCGGTGGCGATGAAGGAGGAAGCGAAGCTCATCGCGAGAAGGATCATCGCGGCCCGCAGCGCGACTTCCGAAGGCAAGGCCGACGCCAGGCCACCCATTTCAGAGAACCCGCGACGCCAGCGGATAAAGCGCTGGCCGGGCGCGGCGTCCGGTTGCGCGACCTGCGCCATTTCATTCCGTCGGCCGGTCACATGATCGCGACCGACCGACGCCGCGCCAGCCGGCTAGCGCATCAATCCGGGCAGAAACAGCGAGATCTGCGGAATGAACGTCACGAGCAGGAGCGACAAGACGAGCGGAATATAAAATGGCACGATGGCGACGAGCGCCTTGTTCACCGGCACATCCGCCACCTTCGCGACGGCGAACATCAGCATGCCGACTGGCGGCGTCAGCAGGCCGAGCATCAGGTTCAGCACCATGATGATTCCGAAATGCACCGGATCGACGCCGACCGCCACCGCCAGGGGCAGAAGCATCGGCGTAAATATTGTGATCGCCGCGTTGGTCTCCATGAAGAGGCCGATCACCAGAAGAAAAAGGTTGATGATCAGCAACAGCTCCACCGGGCCGAGTTTGAGGTCGGCGACCAGCCCCACCATCTCCTGCGGGATCTGCGTGAAGACCAGCAGCCAGCCATAGAGCGACGCCGCCGCAACGATGAAGAGGATGATCGCGCTTTCGCGCATCGTCTCGCGCACGATCTGAAAGAGCTGCGGCATCGACAGTTCCCGATAGAACACCATCGCGATCAGCAGCGCGTAGACGGCGGCGATAGCGGCGGCCTCGGTCGGCGTGAACACGCCCGACCACAAGCCGCCGATGATGATCGCAGGCGTCACGAGCGGCGGAATCGCCACCAGAAAACTTCCCATGAGCAGCGCGAACCCTTCCCACGGCTCCGTCGGCAGGTTGCGCCGGCGGGCGAGGATGGCGACGACGATCATCATCAGCCCCCCCATCAGAAGGCCCGGAATGATGCCTGCGATAAGGAGCGCAGTGGCGGAAACATTCGCCATCACCGCGTAGATGATCAGCGGGATCGACGGCGGGATGATCGGCCCGATCGCGGCGGAGGCCGCAGTGACGCCGACCGAAAAATCATCCGGATAGCCCGCCTTGCGCATCGCCTGAATTTCGATCTGACCGATGCCCATCGCATCGGCGACGGCCGAGCCTGACATGCCCGAAAAGATGATGGAGGCGGCGATGTTCACCTGCCCCAGACCGCCACGCATGTGGCCAACGAGCCGACGCGCGAAATTGAAGATCCTGTCCGTGATCCCGCCGATATTCATGATCTTGCCGGCGAGGATGAAGAACGGGATGGCCAGCAAGGGAAAGCTGTTGACACCGTAGACCATTCGCTGGGCGATGATCGTATAGGGGATGGCGTCAAAGCCGCGCTCAAACCCCGCGACGATCAGCGAGGTGAGCCCGAGCGCGAACGCCGCCGGAATGCCGACGACGAAGAGCAGAACCAGAACACCGAGGAATAGCGCGAGGATCATGCTTCAGATTCCTTCCGCCGGCCCGCAAGAACGAGCAGCTGGCAATAAATGTCGATGAGAAGGATCAGCGTCATGGCCGAGACGGCGACGCCGACCGCGACATAGATATACCCCGTCCGGAACCAGGCCATGCTGGCGGTGAACGTCGTCCAGGTGGCGCTTGTCAGCAGGTAGCAGCCATAGGCGACGGCGACGAGAAACCAGGCCATCATCAGATCGACGATCACGCTGACCACCGCCGCGCTGCGGCCGGAGAGCACGCTGTCGATCATCTCCACCCGGATATGCTCCCTGAGGATCAGCACGACGACGCCGCCGAAATATGTGGTGAGCACGCACATCAGGCGCGCGAGTTCCTCTGTCCACATCAAGGGCGCGTTCAGCACATAGCGGCAAAAGACCTGAAGGACGGACGAGCCCAGCATCAGCAAGAACGTCGCGATCGCCAGCGTCTCGAATACATAAAGTATCGTGCGGCGAATTCCGGCTACGGTCACCATGATCATCTCCAGCGTTGGAGCGGAAAAAGACGGCGGCGCGCGAAGGCGATCAAAGCCCCCGCACGCCACCTTACCCGGCTGCAATCAATCGAGGTATTTCGATACCGCTTCCCGCACGCCCGGAGCCCAGTCTTTCGCCAACTCGTCGATAGCCGGGCGGGCGGCCTTGATGAACGGCCCCCGATCGACTTCCAGAAGCGTCATCCCATGCTCGTCCGCCAGCGCGGCGCAGGTCTTGTCGATCTGCTCCTTGGTGACCTCGTCGCCATAGGCGGCGGCGTCGACCGCGGAGCTGACCACCGCCTCACGGAGTTCCGGCGTCAGGCTTTCCAGGAAATCGGAGCTGATCGACCAATGCCACACGGCCGGCACATGCGCGGTGAGCATGACATGCGTCTGCACCTCGTAAAGCTTGGCCTGATTGATGTTGAAGCAGGGGTTCTCCTGCGCTTCGACCACGCCCATCTGCATGGCGCTGAAAACCTCGGGCCAGGCGACAGGCGTCGGCGAGGCGCCAATCTGGGACCAGACCTTCACCCAGGACGGGATCTCCGGCACGCGCATCTTCACGCCCTGGATATCATCCGGGGAGTTGACCGCCTTCTTGGCCGTCAGATGCCGATCGCCGCGCCGGGTGAGGGCGACCATGTCGATTTTCACCTTTTCGTGGATCAGCGCCTTGGCCTTGTCGCCGATCGGGCTCGCCCAGTATTCGAAAACTTCTTCCGGCCCGGGGAAGACGAACGGCACGACCGTCGCCGCATATTCCGGGGTGACCACGTTCGGCAGCGTGTCGCCGAAGAGCGTCATCTGCACTTCGTTGACCGTCAGCTGCTCCAGATTGTCCCGCTCGCCGCCGAGAACGGCGGAAGGGTATGTCTTGACGGTGATCTCACCCTTGCTGCGTTCCTCGACAAGCTCGATGAACTTGTCGACCGCTTCGAATTCCGGGCCCGGGGGCGAGGTGTGGAGCGCGAAGCTCAGGTTGATCGCCTGCGCGCTTCCTGCGGCGCCGACGATGAGTGCGGCGGCCATCGCTGAGCCCGCCATGGATTTGTAGAACATTATGTCTCCTCCCACTTGCGTGATGTTGGTTTCGTCTCAATCGTGTTTGGTCGGCGCCTCCCCTGCCAAGGTTTCGACTGCGGCGCGCACGCTCGCGCCGATGCGAACGCCGGCGGTTTTCGCGGCGTCGCCCGCCGCGCTGATCACGCCATTGAGCCACACGTCTTCGGCGTCGCCGATCCGCGCGCTTTCATGCGAAACGGTCGCGCAGGCGATCCCCTTCGCATCGAGCAGCGCGAACGCCGCCCTCCCCGCGCCTGACTTGCCGCCGCCAGCGTCGTTGAAGATGACGAAGCGCGGCGGTTGGCTTGCTGCGAAGGCGCCCGAAATGGTTCCACCGTGCGAGCCGCAGATGATGATGCTTCCGACATCCGCCTCGCCGATGAGGGAGATCGAATCCATCAGCACGACGCGGCGCCCTGCGATTTCGGCGCAAACCTCGTTTCTCATCGCCCACCCTTTCCGAACACCCGGCGCACGGCGCCCTGCACCGGCTCCCCGCGCACGAACCCGGCGCTTTCGGCCAGCGGATTGAGGGCGGAGATCACCCCGCCCCACGTCTCATGGCCGAGCCCGATCTCCGCGCTTTCGTGCGACACCGCGCCAGCGGCGATGCCGAGGCCGCTGAGATAATCGAGAGCGGCGACGCCGGCGTTTTCCTTGCCGATGCCCGCATCGTTGAAGAATACGGCGGCCAGGTGAGCGCGCCCCGCATACTCGCCGGAACTGAGGCCGCCATGCGAGCCGGTCATCACCACCTGGCCCGCATCTTCGGCGCGCACATGGGCGATGGTGTCGACCACGACGACCGATGTGTCACCGACAGTCTCCACCACCCCGCGAAACATGGAGAAATCGCTCATTTCGCGCCCGAGGGACGCAGGCCGGACATCTCTTCCATCAGCAGCGCGAGGGAGGAATTGTCCAGATCGTTGCGGCCCGTCGCGGCCAGCATGCCGTAAAGCTCCTGCACCACTGCTGTCGCAGGCAACGGCGCGCCCACCGCGCTGGCGGTTTCAAGCGCAAGACGCAGGTCCTTGCGCTGGAGGCCCACCCGGAAACCGGCTGCGAAATTGTCGTCAAGCACCCGCTGTCCATGCTGATCGAGCGCCGTGCTCTGGGCGAAACCGCCGAGCAGCGCGCCCCGAACCTTGACCGGATCGACGCCGCATTTCTTGGCGAGGGTCATCGCCTCGGCGACCGCCTGGATGTTGATGGCGACAGCCACCTGGTTGCAGACCTTGCAAACCTGGCCGGCGCCGGCGCCGCCCATATGGTTGATGGTCTTGCCCATGGCGTTGAGGATCGGACGGCAGCGCTCCAGCACATCCGCGTCGCCGCCGATCATGATGGAGAGCGTCCCGGTCTCCGCGCCCCTGAAGCCGCCGCTGACCGGCGCGTCGAGCATCGAAACGCCGAGCGCCGCCAGCTTTTCCGCGAAGGCTCTGGTCGCGATGGGGGAGATCGAGCTCATGTCGAGCAGGATGGAGCCGGCGCGCATCGCCGTGGCCAGCCCTTCCGGCCCGAACACCACTTTTTCGACATCGGGCGTGTCGGGCAACATGGTGATCACCACGTCCGCATCCGCCGCGCCTTTGAGCGAGCCGGCGTCCGCAGCCCCGGCCGCTACAAGCTCATCGACCGCCGCGCGGTCGAGATCGTGCACCTTGAGGCGCACCCCCGCCTTCAGGAGGTTGACCGCCATCCGGCGGCCCATGACGCCGAGGCCCACGAAGCCCACGTCCAGTTCTTGCGAGTCACCCATTGATGGCACTTGTTTTCTCCCAACTTTCAAGCCGGAAGGAGCCGGGCGGCGCTTTCGCCTCCAATCTCCCTCCCAATTTCATGCGTTCGTTACGAGCGGCGCATTTCTCGATTGTTTCGGCGGGAGCGATACGCCCCCGTCCCGGTCTCTGCTTCAGTGCGTCTTGCAGTGTAGCCCGCCGTCCACGCACAATTCGATCCCGGTGATGTATTTCGCATCGTCCGAGGCGAGGAAAAGCGCGGCGTGCGCGATGTCCCAGCCATCGCCCATCTTCTTCATCGGCGTGACCGCGGCCCGCTGGTTCTGCATTTCGGTGAAGTCGGTGTAGTGCTCCTTCATCGCCTGATAGATGTGCGGCGTATCCATCAGCCCCGGCAGCACGGTGTTCGCCCGAATGCCGCGATCTGCGTATTCGAGGGCGACGGCGCGCGTGAAATTGTTCACCCCGGCTTTCGACGCGTAATACGAGATATAGTTGAAGTGCATCCAGCGGATCGAGGCGAGCGACGAGATATTGACGATGGCGCCTTTGCCCTGCGCCTCCATGATCGGCAGCACGCATTTGCAGGTCAGGAACATGCTCTTGAGATTGACCGCCATCACGAGGTCCCAGTCTTCCTCGCTGGTCTCGACCGGGCCGCCCTCGATGTTCATGCCGACATTGTTGTGCAGGACATCGATGCGGTCGAAGGCCTTCTGCGCCGCCTCGACCGCGGCGCGGATCTGGTCCAGCTTCGTCACGTCGGCCTGGAACGCGATCGCGTTCCCACCCTCGCCCTTGATGACGTCGGCGGTCGCCTGCGCCGCGTCGCCGTTCAGATCTACGCAAGTGACGCTCGCCCCCTCACGGGCGTAGAGCACGGCGGAGGCCTTGCCATTCCCCCAGCCCTCGCCAACCGAACCGGCGCCGAACAGGATAGCAGTCTTTCCTTCGAGGCGTTTCGTCATTCCCTCTTCCTTCTTGCATGGGCGTTCCGGCCGCTATGCGGATGCGGACTGGCCTCTTGACGCCAGATGCGGCGCGAATGTCTCAATAGCTTTCCTGAGCGCGCGATCCTCGCGCGCGGCGTCCATGAGCGGCACGCCTGCGGCGGCCGCCTCCCACGCCGACCTGAGCGCGCGGCAGCCTTCGGCGATGCCGTCCGGGTGGCCGACGATGCCGCCACCGCAGGCGTAGATCAGGTCCGTCGTCTTGATCGCGGCGAAGGTGTCATGCGCCTGCAAGACCGTCTGACTGCTGGAAAAAACCGGCATGAGCAGCGGGTCGCCCGCCGTCATGGGCGTAAGGCACGCCCTGGCGGAGGCGATGACGGAGGCGTCCGGCTCGCTGAACTTGTTGCGCAATCCGTTCACGTGCAGATGATCGACGCCGGCCAGTCGAAAAATCTTCTGGTAGACGCGATAGTCGATCCCCAGCATCGGCGCGCGCGAAAACAACCCCCAGCCATTGCGATGCCCGTGAATGAAAAGCGGAAATTCGCGTCGCAGCGCCAGCACCGCCGGCGTTCCCACCCAGTTCAGGCTCAGCATGGCGCAATCGCCGCCCGCCTTCATCACCTGCTCGGCGCCCCGGCGCATCTGATCGAAATCGCCGGAGATGTTGAAGGCGTACATCACCTGCTTGCCGGTGCGGTCCGCGTGGCGGCGCAGCACACCCATCACCGCTTCGATCCGGGCCGCGCGCGGCGCATAGGGCGGATCGCCGCAAAGCTCGTCATCCTTGATGAAGTCGATGCCGCCGGCGGCGAATTCGGCGACCGCCTCGGCCGTCGCTTCGGGCGACAGCCCGA
>JBBDTD010000055.1:0-10363 GCA_040904645.1 Paracoccaceae bacterium | reverse complement strand
ACGGCCATATCGTGCGCGAAACCGATGAGGCCGGGCGCGCCACGCTCGCCGAAGCCATCACGCTGACCCAGCAGGCCCAGCGCAACAACATGCCCGAGATCGTGGAAACGCCCACGGGCCGGTTCTTCCGCTACGGGTATGCTGGCCCCAATGACAGGATCGGCATCGCGCTTCCCGCTGACTGACCACCTGATGGATATCCGCCGCCCCCCGTCGCGGGGCGGCGGAATTCGTTTGTCTCAGCCCAGATGGCCTTCGGCTTTCGCCCAGGCCTGCGTCGCATCGAGCGAAGCGCCGAGCGGCGCGAAAAGCTCTTCGATCTCATCTTCGGTGATCACCATCGGCGGGCAAAAGGCGAGCGTATCGCCGATCGAACGCAGAATGATCCCGTGCTTGAGAAGCTCGTTGCAGAGATAGGCGCCAACCTTGCCCGGCGCTTCGAAAGTCGCCTTGGCGGCCTTGTTCGGCGACAGTTCCAGCCCGCCCATCAACCCGGCTGCGCGCGCCTCGCCAACCAGCGGATGCTCCGCCAGCGCATCCAGCTTGGCTTTGAACAGTGGCGCCATCCGGCGCACATGCCCGAGAATGTCGCGCTTCTGATAGATCTCGATCGTCTTGACCCCGATCGCGCACCCAAGCGGGTGGCCGCCATAGGTGAACCCGTGCCCGAACGTGCCGATCTCGCCAGACTGGGCTTCGATCGCGTCGGCCATATCCTGATTGATCGCGACAGCGGAAAGCGGCGCATAGGCCGCCGTCATTTGCTTCGCCATCGAGATCGAGGTCGGCTGCATGCCGAAAGTCTCCGCGCCGAACCAGTTGCCGGTGCGCCCGAAGCCGCAGATGACCTCATCGTCAATGCAGAGCACATCATACTTGCTCAACACCTTTTGGATTGCCGGAAAGTATGATTTCGGCGGCACAATGACGCCGCCCGCGCCCATCACCGGCTCGGCGATATAGGCCGCGACCGTGTCCGGCCCCTCGCGGATGATCATTTCCTCCAGCGCGCCCGCAAGCCGGGACGAGAATTCCTCCTCCGTCTCGCCATCGCGGCCTTCGCGCCAGAAATGCGGGGTTTCAGTATGCAGAATCCGGTCGACCGGCAGATCGAATTTCGCGTGGTTATAGGGCAAGCCGGTCAGCGACGCGGAAACGATGGTGACGCCGTGATAGCCCTTCTTGCGGCTGATGATCTTTTTCTTCTCGGGCTTGCCGCGCGCGTTGTTATAATACCAGGCCAGCTTGATCTGCGTGTCGTTCGCCTCGGAACCCGATGATTGGTAGATCACCTTGGAGACGGGAACCGGCGCCAATTCCTTGATCTTCTCCGCCAGTTCGATCGCCGATTCGAAGCTGCGTCCACCGAAAAGATGGTAATAAGGCAGTTTGCCCATCTGCTCGCGTGCGGCTTCGATCAGCTCAGCGTCGCCAAAGCCGAGCCCGGCGCACCAGAGCCCCGCCATACCTTCGAGATAGCGTTTGCCGGCCTCGTCATAGACATAGACGCCTTCGCCGCTCTCGATCACGTGCGGACCGACCTTCCGATGCTGCACCGCGTTGGTGTAGGGGTGCAGCAAGGCCTCGACATCGCGCGCCTGCGCGTTGGTGAGTGGACCATCCATCGCCATGACCTTCATCTCCTTCAATCTGGAACAAGCCGCGATAGAGCGCTGATCGGCGCCGATTGGCAAGCCGCGCGGGCGTGATTCTTCATCATCCTGTCGCAAGCGGCGCCATCGCCGCGCGTAGCCACCGCTTGATTCCATCTTCCCATAACGCCAGATCTCGCTGCGCCTTCGGGGCGTTTCGCCGCCAACGCCAGGAGGCGTCCCTCAGGACGCGCGGGCGGCCGGACATCCGGGCCGCGCAACACATGCGCCCCTATGGCGCAGGCGCCATCGCCGCGCCTTTTGGGCCGCCATCCAACCGTTCTGTGGCCAACTACGGGTGTTTCGACGCGAAGGGGACTGGTCAGCGCGGCTCTAAGGTTTTAGGAACCGTTGAATGACAGCGCGGCTTCTCGCCTTTTCGGTGCATCTTTTCACCGCCTCGGGGGCGTTTCTCGCCTTCATGGCCATGCTCGCCGCGATGCGGGGCGCCTGGGCGGAGATGTTCGCCTGGCTCGGCGCCGCGCTCATCGTCGATGGGCTCGACGGGCCGATGGCCCGGCGTCTTGAGGTCGAAAAATTCTCTCCCCGCTGGTCAGGGGTCACTCTGGACCTGATTGTCGATTATCTCACCTATGTCTTCATCCCGGCCGTCGCGCTGGTGACGTCGGCGACGATGTATTATCCGCTGGCGATCCCGGCGGCGGCGATCATCATCATCACCGGCGCAATCTACTTCGCCGACACGCGGATGAAGACCAGGGACGCCAGCTTTCAGGGCTTTCCGGGATGCTGGAACATGGTGGTGCTGGTGCTCTTCGCCACCGATCTCACCAATACCGCCGGGTTCTGGATCATCGTCGCCATCGGCGTCGCGCAGTTCCTGCCGCTCCGCTTCATCCATCCCGTGCGCACCGCGCTCTGGCGGCGGCTTTCCCTGCCGGTCTGCTGCGCCTGGGTCGGTTTCGCCGGTTGGGCGTGCTGGACGCATTTCGATCAGCCGCTCATCTGCACGTTTGGGCTGATGGCCACTTCGATCTACCTGCTGCTCGCCGGCGTCGTGCAGCAGGCGCTCCGCCTCGGCGAGGCCGAGTAAGCGGGGCGGCAAAGCGCCCCGCCGTTCTTTCAGCCCAGTGCTTCGTCGCACCGCCCGCATATGCCCGCATGGGCGTGCGAGCCGACATCCGGCAGCACTTTCCAGCAGCGGGCGCATTTCTCGCCCGTCGCCAGCGCCGGCGCCACAGCGACGCCCGGAATTTCATCCAGCCCGAACGCGCCCTCTGGCCCCGCGCCCGCCCGGACATCGACAGCGGAGGTGATGCAGAGATCGGCGAAATCCACCGTCTCCAGCGCGGCGCGCACCGCGTCGTCGGCGACGAAGACCACAGGCGCCGCCTCCAGCGAGGCGCCGATGCGCTTCTCGCGCCGCTCGATCTCCAGCGCGCCGGTGACGACGCGGCGAACCTTGCGGATCGCCTCCCATTTCAAGGCCAGCGGCGCGTCGCGCCAATCAGGCGTTTCGGGAAAATCCATCAGGTGGACCGAGCTTTCCGCGCCCGGAAACCGCTCCAGCCAGACCTCTTCCATGGTGAAGACCAGCATCGGCGCCAGCCATGTCGTCAGCCGCTCGAAGATCAGGTCCAGCACCGTGCGCGCGGCGCGCCGGCGCAGCGATCCGGGCGCATCGCAGTAAAGCGCGTCCTTGCGGATGTCGAAATAGATCGCGGAAAGATCGACGGTGCAGAACTGGAAGAGCTGCTGGAAAACCGACTGGAAGGCGTAATCCGCGTAGCCCTTGCGCACGGCCACGTCCAGCTCCGAAAGCCGGTGCAGCACCCAGCGCTCCAGTTCCGGCATATCCGCCGGGGCCACCCGCTCGGCCTCATCGAAGCCGGAGAGATTGCCGAGGATGAAGCGCATGGCGTTCCGAAGCCGCCGGTAGCTGTCGGCTGTGCCTTTCAGGATCTCCGGCCCGATCCGCTGATCGCTGGTGTAATCCGTCTGCGCGACCCAGAGGCGGAGGATGTCGGCACCGTACTGCTTCACCACCGTCTCGGGCAAGATCGTGTTGCCGAGCGATTTCGACATCTTCTGGCCCTTCTCGTCCAGCGTGAAGCCGTGCGTGACCACCGCGCGGTAGGGCGCGCGCCCCAGCGTGCCGCACCCCTGGAGGAGCGATGAATGGAACCAGCCGCGATGCTGGTCCGTGCCTTCCATGTAAACATCGGCGAGCCCGTCGGCCGTGCCGTCCGGCCGGTCGCGGAGCACAAAGGAATGGGTGGAGCCGGAATCGAACCAGACATCGAGAATGTCGCGCACCTGCTCCCACTCATCCGGGTTCACGCCCTCGACCCCGCCGAGGAACCGCGCCTTCGCGCCCTCTTTGAACCAGGCGTCAGCGCCCTCTTCGCGGAAAGCGGCGCCGATGCGGGCGTTGACTTCGGCGTTTTTCAGCACCTCGACCTCGCCCGGCCCGACCTGCCGCTTGAAGCAGGTCATCGGCACGCCCCAGGCGCGCTGGCGCGAAAGCACCCAGTCGGGCCGCGCCTCGATCATCGAGCGGAGCCGGTTCTTGCCGGACGGCGGCGTGAAGGCGACGAGATTGTCGATCGAGCCGAGCGCGCGCTCGCGGATCGTCCCGCCGACCTCGTCCATCCCGTCATGGAGCGGCTTGTCGATGGCCGCGAACCATTGCGGCGTGTTGCGAAAGATCAGCGGCGCCTTGGAGCGCCAGCTATGCGGATAGGAATGGCGCACCGTGCCCTTGGCGAAAAGCGCGCCGACCTCGGCCAGCTTCTTGATCACCGCGACATTGGCGCCGGCTTCCTTGCCCTTTTCGTCGAAGATCACCTGACCGCCGAAGAACGGCAGGTCTTTGCGGAAGGAGCCGTCTTCGAGGACATTATGGGTCATCTTCAGGGCGGGGAATTCGTCCCTGAACTGCAGATAGATGTTGTAGTCGTCCGCCCCGTGCGAGGGCGCCGTGTGGACGAAGCCGGTGCCGGCGTCGTCGGTGACGTGATCACCGGGGAGAAGCGGAACGTCGAAATCCCATTCGCCCTTCGCGCCTTCGGCGCCGTGGAACGGATGGGCGCAAACAAGTGCGCCAAGCTCGCCCTTCTCAAAATGGCGAACATGCCTGTAGTTTGTGACGCCTGCCGCTGTCATCACGTCGTGCGCCAAAGTTTCAGCAAGAATGAGATATTCATGCGGTCGTGCCGCCGACCTGTCTGAGACATCGACCACCTGAAACAGACAATAGTGAAAATTCTCGCTGAACGCGACGGCCCTGTTTTGGGGAACGGTCCAAGGCGTAGTTGTCCAAATCACAACAGAGGTGGTTGGCGGCAATTCCGTGTATGGCGTCGAATAATCTGGCGCCACGTCGGGATTGTAAAAGACATTTTGCACCTTACCGGAACGACTGCCGACCACCGGAAACCGCACCCAAACCGTATGGCTCTTGTGCTCGTGATACTCGACCTCGGCCTCCGCCAGCGCGGTCTTCTCCACCACCGACCACATCACCGGCTTCGAGCCCTGATAAAGGCTGCCGTTCATGACGAATTTCATGAACTCCTCGGCGATCACCGCCTCGGCGCGGAAATCCATGGTCAGGTACGGGTCGTCCCAGTTGCCGGTGACGCCGAGCCGCTTGAACTCCTCGCGCTGGATATCCACCCACTCGGCGGCGAATTTCCGGCATTCGGCGCGCAGCTCGTTGATCGGGACGGAGTCCTTGTCGAGGCCCTTTGCGCGGTACTGCTCCTCGATTTTCCACTCGATCGGCAGGCCGTGGCAATCCCACCCCGGCACATAGCGGCTGTCATGGCCCATCATCTGGCGCGAGCGGACGATCATGTCCTTGATGGTCTTGTTCAGCGCATGGCCGATATGAAGATGGCCGTTGGCGTAGGGAGGGCCGTCATGCAGCGTGAAGGGCGGGCGGCCGGTCTTGGCGCGGAGGCGCCCGTAAACGTCCAGCGCCGCCCACCGGGCGAGCCAGTCCGGCTCCCGCGCAGGCAGCCCGGCGCGCATCGGGAACGCGGTTTCGGGCAGGAAAAGCGTGTCTTTGTAGTCAGGCGCTTCGGGCGCGGAGGTGTCGGCGCACATGGCGTAAATTCCGTGATCTCGTATCGTGCAGGCGGTGAAAAGCGGGGCGCAAGGCGCGCGTCATCCCGGCGCCCCCTAGCGGGAGGCCGGGCCCGTAATTCGCGATATCGCCGCCATTCGCACCATCGGACGCCTCTTATCAGCGCGCTGCGCCTCGGTCCATCATGCATTAGCGCACGTCATTTCTTTTGCTTTCGCGCGACGGAACCGCCATCTCCAGCCGTAGGAGCATCAGGTTCACGTGGAGGACACCCAATGTTCAAGACCCTCATCGCTGGCGCCGCGGCTCTTGGGCTGCTGATCACAGCGGCCCCCCAAGGCGCGAAAGCGGGCGACGAAGTGCTGACCGGCATCGTGGCCGGCGCCGTTCTCGGCGGACTGGTCGGAGCGATCGCGCATGAAAACAATCGCCAATATGACGGCTATCGGCGTTCCTATTCGCGCCCGGTCCATGTGGCGCCAGTCTATGCGCCGCCGCGCCATGTCTACTCGCGCCCCTATTACAGCCGCAGCTATGCGCGCCCGATCGTGGTTGAGCGGAACATCTATCACGCCCGCCCCGCCTACCGGCGCGACGCGCGCCGCGACTACCGGCGCGACCCTCGCGTGGAACGCAAGTTCCGTGATCGCGGCGCCTATTACCGCGACGCCCGGCGCTGACAAAGAGGCGCGACGGCCCGGCGCTTCAGGCGCCGGCCGCCGCGCCCAGGCCCCGTTGCTTCAATAGCGCCTCGACCGTAGGCAACCGCCCGCGAAAAGCGCGATAGGCCGCCTCAGGGTCCTGCCGCCCACCCGCGGAATAGATCGCGGCGCCGAGCCGGGCCGCCACCGCAGGGTCAAACGCGTTCCCGGTTTCCTCGAACGCGGCGAAGGCGTCGGCGTCCATCACCTCCGACCACATATAGCTGTAATATCCGGCGGAATATCCGTCTCCTGAAAACACATGGCTGAAATGCGGCGTGCGGTGGCGCATGGTGATCGCAGTGGGCATCCCGATCCGTTCCAGCGTGGCTGCCTCGAATTCCAGCAGATCGAACCCGGCGGCGTCCGTCACCAGATGCATCTCCAGGTCGACCAGCGCCGAAGCGACATATTCGACGGAGGAGAAGCCCTGCCCGAAATTGCGCGCCTTCAGCACCCTGTCGATCAGATGGCCCGGCATCGGCTCCCCGGTGGCGTGATGCTTGGCGAAGCGCGAAAGCACTGATCGCTCCGCCAGCCAGTGCTCAAAAAGCTGGCTCGGCAGTTCGACGAAGTCCCGCGCGACGGAGGTGCCGGAGATCGACGGATAAGTGACATCGGACAGCATGCCGTGCAGCGCATGGCCGAACTCGTGGAACAGGGTGCGCGCGTCGTCGAAGGTCAGCAGCGTCACCTCATCGCCGCGCGCGAAATTCATCACGTTGGAGATGATCGGCCGCACCCGCCCGCCAAGATTGCGCTGGCTGCGATAAGCGCTCATCCACGCGCCGGAGCGTTTGCTGGGCCGGGCGAAGTAATCGCCGATGAAAACGGCGAGATGCTCGCCGTCCTTCATCACTTCCCAGACC
The DNA here is from genome assembly GCA_040904645.1 of Paracoccaceae bacterium. Classification (GTDB taxonomy): domain Bacteria; phylum Pseudomonadota; class Alphaproteobacteria; order Rhodobacterales; family Rhodobacteraceae; genus Pikeienuella. The sequence goes on along the minus strand of JBBDTD010000055.1, from coordinate 3,090 downwards.
CGCGCATCCGGGTGCGGCGAGGGCGCGTTTCGCCGCTCGCTGAAGCTCAGCCCGAATAACCGGCGCGCGCAGTCGAAGGCGGCGGCGATCATCGCTTCGAGCGGCAGATAGGGCTTCAGTTCCGTCTCGTCGAGGTCATGCTCCGCCTTGCGCTGTTTTTCCGCGTAAAAGCGCCAGTCCCACGGTTCGATCTCGATATTGACGCCCTCGGCGGCGGCGATCTTCGCCAGCGCGTCGCGTTCTTTCGCCGCGCGCGCCTTGGCCGGGCCCCAGACCGCCATCAGAAGATCGCGCACCCGATCCGGCGATTTCGCCATCTGGTCATCCAGCTTGAACGCAGCGAAATTCGCGAAACCCAGTAGCCGCGCCCGCTCCGCCCGCAGCGCGACCGTCTCCGCCGCGATGGCGCAATTGTTGGTCTCGGCCCGCATCTCACCACGCTTGACCCAGGCGCGCCAGGCTTCCCCGCGCAGGTCCCGGTTGGTGGAGAACTGGAGGAACGGCGTCACCAGCGAGCGCGACAGCGTAATGACATGGCCGTCAATCCCGCGCTCCCTCGCGGCGGATGCCGCCGCCGCGATCAGGAAATCCGGCAGCCCGGCCAGCGCCGCCTGCCCTTCCAGTTTCAGCGTCCAGTCTTTTTCATCCTTGAGGACGTTCTGGCTGAACTCCGCGCCGAGCGTGGCGAGGCGGCTCATGACCTCTGTCATCCTCTCCCGGTCCGGGCCGCGCAACTGCGCCCCGGCGCGGACGAAGCTGGAATAGGTCAGCTCCAGCACCCGGTCCGATTCCGCGTCGAGACCAAGATCGGCGCGCCGCGCCATCAGCTTGTCCAAGCGGGCGAACAGCTGCGCGTTCATCACCGTGTCAGCGTGATGGCGCGAAAGAACGGGTGCGATCCAGCGCTCGACCTCCTGCATCTCGTCGCTGGAGTTGACGCTGGCGAGATTGAAGAACGCGCTGGCGACGCGGGTCAGCGTCTGGCCCGAATCCTCAAGCGCGGCAACGGTGTTGGCGAAACTGGGAGCCGCGCACTCCGCCGCGATGGCGTCGATGCCGGCCCGATCCTCCACCAACGCCGCCTCGAAAGCGGGGCGGAAATGTTCGGTCCCGATCTCGTCGAAGGGCGGCAGGCCGAAAGGCGTGTTCCAGTCGTTCAAGAGCGGATTGGTCATGACAGCGTCCCGAATCCTTGCGGGCCCTATGATTCGCGGGCGCCCCTGCGCCCGGGCCTCAGCCAGTCATACCACCCCAGAAACTCTTGACGCGCGAGAAGAAATCTTCGGTCTCGGGGCTATTCTCGACACTCGCCTCCTCGAAGAGCCGCAAAAGCTCCTTTTGATGGGCGGTCAGGTTCACCGGAGTCTCCACCGCCAGTTCCAGATAAAGGTCTCCGAACCGTCCGCCGCGAAGCTGCGGCATGCCTTTGGCCCTGAGCCGGAGTTGTTTGCCCGACTGGCTGCCGCCGGGGATCTTGACCCTTGTGCGCCCGCCATCGATCGTCGGGGCCTCGATCTCTCCGCCCAGCGTGGCGGTGGTCATCGCCACCGGAACGCGGCAGTAAAGATCCATCCCGTCGCGGGTGAAGATCGGATGCTCCTCTATTTCGAGGAAGATATAGAGATCGCCCGGCGGGCCGCCGCGCCGCCCTGCCTCGCCCTCGCCGGCGAGGCGGATGCGGGTGCCGTTCTCTACGCCCTCGGGAATGCGCACGGAAAGACTGCGCTCCTTGGCGACGCGGCCCTGCCCCTGGCAGCTCCGGCACGGGTTCTTGATAGTCTGCCCACGTCCGCCGCAAGTCGGGCAGGCGCGCTCAATGGTGAAGAAGCCCTGCTGGGCCCGGACCTTGCCGATGCCGGAGCAGGTCGGGCAGGTCACCGGCTCCGCCCCGCCTTCGGAGCCAGTGCCGGTGCAGGCGTCGCAAGCGACCGAGCCCGGCACCGCAATGGTCGTTTCCTTGCCAAGAAACGAATCCTCCAGCGTTATGCCCAGATTGTATCGCAAGTCCGAACCGCGCGCCTGAGCGCGCGCCTGACCGCGTCCGCGCTGGCCGCCCATGAAGTCGCCGAAAAGGTCGTCGAAAACATCCGAAAACGCGGAGGAGAATTCCGCCCCCTGATGCCCCCCGCGCGCCCGCTCGCCCGCTGCCCCCGCCGCCCCCAAACCACCGCCTACGAACCCCGCGAGGCCGAACTGGTCGTAAGCGGCCTTTTTCTCAGGGTCCTTGAGGACGTCGTAAGCCTCGTTCACCGCCTTGAATTTGTCGCCGGCTTTCGGATCCTCACGGTTCCGATCCGGATGAAAATCACGGGCCATCTGGCGGTAGGCTTTTTTCAGCTCCGCCTCGGAGGCGCCGCGCTTGACGCCTAGCGTGTCGTAGAAATCGCGCTTAGCCATGGTCACCCGCTGCGATGGGAAGTCGCTTTGAATACGCAATACGCTTCCCGTGGCCAAGTGGCGATCTCGGGAAGCAACGACCAGGCGGCCCCAGCCGCCCGGTCCCTTGATGAATAGCCGTCAATCAAACGGCCGGATCAGGACTTCTTCTCATCCTTCACCTCTTCGAAATCGGCGTCGACCACGTCATCATCGGTCTTGGCCTTGCCTTCCGGCGCCTCGGCTCCAGCGCCCTCTTCGGCGGCGGCCTCTTCCATCTGCGATTTGTAGATCGCTTCGCCGAGCTTCATCGCAGTTTCAGTCAGGGCCTGCGTCTTGGCCGTGATCGCCTCCGCATCGTCGCCCTGCACGGCCGTTTTCAGCTCGTCGATCGCGGCGGTGATGGCGGATTTGACGTCGTCGCCAACCTTGTCGCCATGCTCGGCGAGCGATTTCTCCGTCGAGTGGATCAGGCTCTCCGCGTGGTTCTTGGCCTCGACCCCGGCGCGGCGGACCTTGTCGGCCTCGGCGTTCTCCTCAGCTTCCTTCACCATTTTCTCGATATCGGTCTCGGACAGACCGCCCGACGCCTGAATGGTGATCTTCTGCTCCTTGTTGGTGCCCTTGTCCTTCGCCTGGACCGACACGATGCCGTTCACGTCGATATCGAAGGTCACCTCGATCTGCGGCATGCCGCGCGGCGCCGGCGGGATG
>JBBDTD010000054.1:4556-10386 GCA_040904645.1 Paracoccaceae bacterium | reverse complement strand
AGTATTTCCACAACTGGACCGGCAACCGCATCACCTGCCGCGACTGGTTCCAGCTTTGCCTCAAAGAGGGGCTGACAGTGTTCCGCGATCAGCAATTCTCCGCCGATCAGCGCTCCGCCCCGATGCAGCGGATCGGCGATGTCGCCGCGCTCCGCGCCCGCCAGTTCCGCGAGGATGCGGGGCCGCTGGCGCACCCTGTGCGCCCGGAGGCCTATGTCGAGATCAACAATTTCTACACGGCCACGGTTTATGAGAAAGGCGCCGAGCTGATCGGGATGCTGCGCCGGATTGTCGGCCCGGAAAGCTATCGCGCCGCGCTCGATCTCTATTTCGAGCGCCATGACGGTGAAGCCTGCACGATCGAAGACTGGCTGAAGGTGTTCGAGGACGCGACCGGGCGCGACCTGACGCAATTCGCGTTCTGGTATGCGCAAGCCGGCACGCCGCGCGTCACCGTCACCGAGGATTACGCCGACGGCGTCTACGGCCTGACCTTCCGGCAGGAAACGAAGCCGACGCCGGGGCAGGCGGAAAAGCGCCCGCTGGCTATTCCCTGCGCCTATGGTTTCATCAGCCCCGACGGCGCGGAGATGGGCGAGCCGGGCGTGATCGTGCTGACCAAGACCGAGGAACGGCACGAGTTCCCCCTGCCCGCCCGGCCCGTCGCTTCGCTCTTTCGCGGATTCTCCGCCCCGGTGATCGTCGAGCGGGAAATCGGAAACGAAACCCGCGCCTTTCTGATGGCGCATGATTCCGACCCGTTCAACAGGGCGGAGGCGGCGCGGGCCTATGGCCTTTCCATCGCGCGCGCCGTGATGAGCGGCGGCGACATCGACTCAGGCTGGATACCGGCGATGCGGGCGATGGCGCAGGACGCCGCGCTGGATCCGGCGTTCCGCACATTTACGCTCTCTGTTCCCGGCCATGAGGAAATCACGGCCGAGACCGCCGGGCGGGGGGAGATCGTCGATCCCGACGCGATCCACGCCGCGCGCCGCAAGATGGGCCACGCGCTGGCGGATGCGATGGGTGAAAACCTCATGGCGCTCAGGGCGGAGATGGCGACCCCCGGCCCCTATTCGCCGGATGCGGCGGCGGCGGGAAAACGCAGCCTGGCCAACGCCGCTCTGGCGCTGATCAACCTGACCGATGGCGGCGCAGCGGCGCGCGCAGCGCTCGAAGCCGCGGATAACATGACCGACAGCCTCGCCGCGCTGCGCGCCCTCGTGCATCAGGGCCATGAAGGCGCGGCCGACGCCCTGGAAGCGTTCAGGACGCGCTGGCGGGATGACAGCATCGTCATGGACAAGTGGTATCTTGTGCAGGCCACCAGCCCGGCTCCGGGCGCGGCGGCGCGGATCGCGGCGCTGGCCTCCGGCGATTTCCCGTGGCGGAACCCGAACAAGTTCCGCGCGCTGATCGGCGCCTTCGCCGCCGGCAACCCGGTCGGCTTTCACGCCGCCGACGGCGCCGGATACCGGCTCTTCGCCGACTGGCTGATCCGGATGGACGACGCCAACCCGCAGACCGCAGCGCGCACCGCCGGGGCGTTTGAGAGTTGGGCGCTTTACGGCGAAGACCGCCAGAAGCTGATGCGCGCGGAACTGGCGCGGCTTCTCGCCAAGGACCGGCTTTCCAAGGATCTGGGCGAGATCGCGGGGCGCATTCTCGGCGCGTGACGCCGGCGCCTGGCGCCGCCCTGCGGGGTGGCGCCAGGCAGGTGGCGCGGGATCAGCCCCGCGCCGCTTTTCAGCACGTTTTCAGGATAGCGCGCCGTCCGGCCCGATCCGGCTGGCGCCGCCCATATAGGGGCGAAGCGGCGCCGGAATCGCGATCCCGCCATCAGCCTCCTGCCAGGTCTCCATCACCGCGATCAGCGCACGCCCGACGGCGAGGCCGGAGCCGTTCAGCGTATGGACAAACTCGGGCTTGCCCTCCGCCCCGCGCCGGAAGCGGGCGTTCATGCGCCGCGCCTGAAAATCACCGCAGAGCGAGCAGGATGAAATCTCGCGGTAAGCGTTCTGGCCCGGCAGCCAGACTTCGATATCGTAGGTTTTCCGCGCGCTGAATCCCAGATCGCCGCCGCAGAGCGCGACCGTGCGATAGGGGATCTCCAGCGCCTCCAGTATGCCTTCGGCGCAGCCGCGCATCCGCTCCAGCTCCGCCTCTCCGTCCTCGGGCTTGACGATGGAGACCATCTCGACCTTTTCGAACTGGTGCTGGCGCAGCATGCCGCGCGTGTCTTTCCCCGCACTGCCGGCTTCGGAGCGGAAGCACTGGCTGAGGGCGACCATGCGGCGGGGCAGCGCCGCGTCGTCAACGATCTCGCCGGCGACGGCGTTGGTCAGCGTCACCTCGGCGGTCGGGATCAACCACCAGCCATTCGTGGTTCTATAGCTGTCTTCGGCGAATTTCGGCAGCTGGCCGGTGCCGAGCATGGCTTCGTCACGCACCAGCACCGGCGTCCATGTTTCAGTCAGGCCGTTCTTGTCGATATGGGTGTCGATCATGAACTGGCCCAGCGCGCGATGCAGCCGCACCAGCGCGCCGGAAAGCACAACGAACCGGCTGCCGGAGAGTTTCGCCGCCAGCTCGAAATCCATCGCGCCCATGGCTTCGCCGAGCTCATAATGCTCCTTCGGCGCGAAAGCGTATCGCCGCGCCGCGCCGCAGCGCTTCAGCTCGACATTCGCGCTCTCGTCCGGACCCTCGGGCACGTCCGCCAGCGGCAGGTTCGGCAGCGCGAGCAGCGCGTCGTTGAGAACGCTGTCCTCCGCCTTCGCTTCTTCCTCAAGCCGGGCGATTTCATCCTTCTTCGCGCCGACGAGGGCGCGGAGACGCTCGAACTCCGCCTCATCACCCTTCGCCTTCGCGGCGCCGACCTGCTTGGAGGCGGCGTTGCGCTCCGCCAGCGCCGCGTCGGCGGCGGAGATCTTCGCGCGGCGCGCGGCGTCGAGCGCGAGGATCGACTCCGCTTGCGGCTCCATGCCCCGGAGCTTGAGCGCGGCGTCGAACGCGGCGGGGTCTTCGCGGATCAGGCGGATATCGTGCATGGCTCTGGCCTTCGGCTTTTTCGCGCTGCGTTATGCCCGAGCCGGGCGCGCGAGGCCATAGTCCGCTCAGGCGGCTTTCATCAGCCCCTCGGCCTTGATCACGCCATGGGCCTCATCGAGTGCGATGGTCGCGCGTTCGATCAGCGTGTCGATCTCCGCCGGCTTGATCACCAGCGGCGGCGATATGATCATCCGGTCGCCGACATGGCGCATGATCAGATTGTTCGCGAAACACCGCTCACGGCAGATATAGCCGACAGCGCCCGCCTCGGAGGCGAATTTCGCCCGGCTTTCCTTGTGCGGCGTCAGCGCGAGGGACCCCATGAGGCCGATCAGCCTCGCCTCTCCCACCAGCGGGTGACTGGCCAGCCCGGCCCATTTGGACGCCAGATACGGGTGCGCCACGTCGCGCACATGCTCGACGATCTTTTCTTCCTCGATGATCCGCAGGTTCTCCAGCGCGACGGCGGCGGCGACCGGGTGGCCGGAATAGGTGTAGCCGTGGTTGAACTCGCCCCCGGCGATCACCTTCGCCACCTCGTCCGAGACGACGGAACCGCCGATCGGCGCGTAGCCCGATGAAAGCCCCTTCGCGATGGTCATGATGTCCGGGCGGATACCCATCTTCTGCGAGCCGAACCATTCCCCGATGCGCCCGAAGCCGCAGATCACCTCATCCGCGATCAGGAGGATCCCGTATTTGTCGCAGATCCGCTGGATCTCCGGCCAATAGGTCTCGGGCGGGATGATCACGCCGCCGGCGCCCTGGACCGGTTCGGCGATGAAGGCGGCGACGCGGCCTTCGCCAAGCTCAAGGATCTTTTCCTCCAGCTGGCGCGCGCGGGCGAGGCCGAATTCCTCCGGGTTCGAATCGCCGCCTTCCTCATACCAGTGCGGCTGGCCGATATGCGTGATGTCGGGGATCGGCAGCCCGCCCTGCGCGTGCATGCCCGCCATGCCGCCAAGGCTGGCCGAACCCATGCTGGAGCCGTGGTAGCCGTTCTTGCGCGCGATGAGCACCGTCTTGTCGGGCTTGCCCTTCAGCGCCCAGTAATGGCGGACCATGCGGATATTGGTGTCGTTCGCCTCAGAGCCGGAGCCGGCGAAAAAGACGTGGTTCAGATCGCCCGGCGCGAGTTCCGCCAGCCGCACCGCCAGCGCGATCGCCGGGACATGCGAAGTCTGGAAGAAGGTGTTGTAAAAGGGCAATTCCTCCATCTGCCTCGCGGCGGCGGCGGCCAGTTCCTTGCGGCCATAGCCGATATTCACGCACCAGAGCCCGGCCATCGCGTCGAGGATCCGGTTGCCGTCGCTGTCGATCAGCGTCACCCCCTCGGCCCGCGTGATGATCCGAGCGCCCTTGGCGGCCAGCTCATCCCCCGCCGTGAACGGGTGCATGTGGTGGGCGGCGTCCAGCGCCTGAAGCTCCGCCGTCGGCATATGGTTGGAGATCTTGTTCATCGGACAGGTCCTTCGCCGCCGCCGCCGCGCTGATTTCGCTGGTCGCGCGATATTGTCGGAGCGCCCGATGAAAGACAATGTTGACCGAAGGCGAGGTTGATGCTCAACAAATAACTGACGTTCAACGCCGCCGAGAAGCGCTGGCCAGGCGCCGAAAAATCAGCCGCAACACGGAGAGAGATCATGAAGAACACAAGCCTGGGTCTTGCAGCCGCGCTCGTCCTCGCAGCCGGCGTCGCCGCTGCGCAGGGCGAAGTCCGCGTCTATAACTGGTCCGACTATATCGACGAAGCCTTGCTCGCCAAGTTCGAGGCCGAGACCGGAACCACGCTCATCTACGACGTTTTCGATTCGAACGAGCTGCTGGAGACGAAAATGCTCGCCGGCAGCTCCGGCTATGACGTCGTGGTGCCGACCGGCACCTTCCTGCAAAGGCAGATCGCCGCCGGCGCGTTCCAGAAGCTGGACATGTCCAGGCTGCCGAATATCGTCAATGTCTGGCCCGACATCGCGGCGCGGACCGAGAAATATGATCCCGAAAACGCTTATTCCGTCAACTACATGTGGGGCACCACCGGCATCGGGATCAATGTCGCCAAGGTGCGGGAGGTTCTGGGCGACGACGCGCCAGTCGATTCTCTGGCCCTGGTGATGGAACCGGCCAATATGGAGAAGCTCGCCGCCTGCGGCGTGCATTTCCTCGACGCGCCGACGGAGATCATCCCCGCCACGCTGAAATATCTGGGCGAAGATCCTGATTCCAAGGATATGGACGTTCTGGCCAAGACTGAACCGGTGCTGACCGCGCTCGCGCCCCATGTGCGCAAGTTCCACTCCTCCGAATACATCAACGCGCTCGCCAACGGCGATATCTGCGTCGCCTTCGGCTGGTCCGGCGACATCCTTCAGGCGCGCGACCGGGCGGCGGAGGCCAATAACGGCGTCGAGATCGAATACCACATCCCGAAAGAGGGCGCGCTGATGTGGTTCGACCAGCTGGCGATCCCGGTGGACGCGCCGAACCCGGACGCGGCGCACGCCTTCCTCAACTTCATGCTCGACCCCCAAAACATGGCCGCCGCTTCGAATTACGTCTATTACGCCAATGGCAACCTCGCCTCGCAAGAGTTCCTGAACGAGGACGTGATCGACGACAAGGCGATCTATCCGAGCGAGGAGACGTTGAAAAATCTCTACACCGTGACCCCGTGGGATGCGAAGGCGCAGCGCTTCGCCACCCGGCTCTGGACCAAGGTGAAATCCGGAATCTGACGCCCCGCGCCCTTCGCCCCGCGCGGCTGGCCCGCGCGGGGCCC
>JBBDTD010000054.1:0-4546 GCA_040904645.1 Paracoccaceae bacterium | reverse complement strand
GGGGGGGCGCCGGGGGGGGCCCTTCCGGACAAGAGGACGCCATGGCCCAACCCGCCGAAAGACCGGTTTTCGCCCCCTGGACCGACCCGGACGCCAAGCCGCTGATCCGGTTTGAGAACGTGACGAAGAAATTTGGCGACTTCATCGCCATCGACGACGTTTCCATCGACATTTACGCGCGGGAGTTCTTCGCGCTGCTCGGCCCCTCCGGCTGCGGCAAGACCACGCTGATGCGGATGCTGGCCGGGTTCGACCGCGCCAGCGCCGGCAAGATCCTGATCGACGGGCAGGACATGGCGGCGGTGCCGCCCAACCGGCGCCCCGTCAACATGATGTTCCAGAGCTACGCCCTCTTTCCGCATCTCACCGTCTGGGACAATATCGCCTTCGGCCTTCGCCGCTCCCCCATGCCGAAGGCCGAAATCCCCGCCCGGGTGGAGGAGATGCTGCGCCTCGTGCGGCTGGAGCAGTTCGCCCGGCGCAAACCGCATCAGGTCTCCGGCGGGCAACGCCAGCGCGTGGCGCTGGCGCGCGCGCTGGCCAAGGCGCCGAAGCTCCTGCTGCTCGATGAGCCGCTCGGCGCGCTCGACAAGAAGCTGCGCCAGGATACGCAGTTCGAACTGATGGACATTCAGGAACGCACCGGCACCACCTTCGTGATCGTCACCCACGACCAGGAGGAGGCGATGACCGTCGCCAGCCGCGTTGCGGTGATGGACACCGGCCGCATGGTCCAGATCGACACGCCGGACCGCATCTATGAGAATCCGAACAGCGTCTATGTCGCGGATTTCATCGGTGAGGTGAACATCATCGAAGGCGCGGCGAATCCCGGCACGGACCGCCGCTGCGCCATCGCCTGGGCTGAAGGCCAGCCAGAGATCGCCGCCGAGGCGTCAGAAACCTTCGCCCCCGGCGAAAAGGCCCATTTCGCCATTCGGCCCGAAAAGATCGCCATCACCGCGGAACGGCCTCAGGACGTCGCCAACGCGCTCAAGGGCAAGATCATCGACATCGCCTATCTCGGCGATGTCTCGATCTACAAGGTGGAGTTGGCGAACGGCCGGATGATGAAAGCGCAGACGGCGAACCACCGGCGGCTTTCGCGCCGAAGCTTCACCTGGGAAGACGAGGTGTGGCTGTCGTTCACCGCCACCGCCGGCGTCGTCCTCAGGGACTAGGGGGGCGCGCGATGAACCTCCGCCGGCTGATCCTGATCGCGGTTCCCTATCTCTGGCTCGTCGTTCTTTTCCTCATCCCTTTCGTCATCGTCTTCAAGATCGCGCTTTCCGACGCCGCGATCGCGATCCCGCCCTATGCGCCGGCCCTGGATCTTTCCGCCGGATGGACCGGGTTTCGCGAGTTTCTGGCGGAGCTGGATTTCGAGACCTTCGAATTTCTCGCCAGTGACGAGCTTTACTGGCGGGCCTATCTCTCCAGCCTCCAGATCGCGTTCTTCTCGACGCTGATCGCGCTGATCGTCGGCTATCCGCTCGCCTATGCGATGGCTCAGGCGCCGGATGAATGGCGCCCGACGCTTTTGATGCTGGTGATACTGCCTTTCTGGACCTCGTTCCTGATCCGGGTCTATTCGTGGATCGGCATTCTTTCGAACGAAGGATTTCTGAACCAGCTCCTGCTCGCGATCGGCGTCATCAGCGAGCCCTTGGTCATCCTCAACACCAATGTCGCGGTCTATATCGGCATCGTTTACACTTACCTGCCCTTCATGGTGCTGCCGATCTACGCCGCGCTGGAGAAGATGGACGGCTCGCTGATCGAGGCGGCCGAAGACCTCGGCTGCTCACGCATCAGCGCCTTCTGGCTGGTGACGCTGCCGCTGTCGAAGCCGGGGCTGATCGCGGGGTCTTTCCTCGTCTTCATCCCGGCGCTGGGCGAGTTTGTGATCCCGTCTCTGCTCGGCGGCTCGCAGACGCTGATGATAGGCAAGGTCCTGTGGGAGGAATTCTTCTCCAACCGCGACTGGCCGGTCGCATCCGCCGTCGCGGTGCTGCTTTTGCTGCTGCTGATCGTTCCGATCATCCTCTTTCAACGCAACCAGCAGCGCCAGCGGGAGCTTGAGGAATGAACCGCCGCTTCACATGGTTCAACGCCACCTCGCTGACGCTTGGATTCGCGTTTCTCTATCTGCCGATGGTCATTCTGGTCATCTATTCCTTCAACGAATCCAAGTTGGTCACGGTCTGGGCCGGCTTCTCCACCAAGTGGTATGGGGAGCTTTTGCGCAACGACGCGTTCCTCTCCGCCGCATGGGTGACGCTGAAAGTGGCGTTGATGTCCTCCACCCTCGCGACGGTGCTCGGCACGATGGCGGCCTATGTGCTGGTGCGGGCGGGGCGGTTCCCGGGGCGGACGGTGTTTTCCGGCATGATCTACGCGCCGCTGGTGATGCCGGAGGTGATCACCGGGCTTTCATTGCTCCTCCTCTTCATATCCATCGGCGTCGACCGGGGCGTGGGCACCATCGTCCTGGCGCACACCACTTTCGCGATGTGCTATGTTTCGGTCGTGGTTTCTTCGCGGCTCGTCTCCTTCGACAAGTCGCTGGAGGAAGCGGCGCTTGACCTCGGCTGCTCGCCTTTCGACGCGTTTCGCTCCGTCACCTTGCCGATCATCCTGCCGGCGGTGGTGTCGGGCTGGCTGCTGGCCTTCGCGCTCTCGCTCGACGATCTTGTGATCGCGTCCTTCACCTCCGGCCCTTCGGCGACGACGCTGCCGATGCGGATATTCTCCTCCGTCCGGCTCGGGGTCAGCCCGGAAATCAACGCGCTTTCGACGCTGATGATCAGCGTAGTGGCGATTGGAGTGATTGCGGCGTCGCTGATCACCAAGCGCTCGGTCGCGCGCCAGCGCGCGGCGGAGCAGATGGCGGCGCGGGGGGGCGAATTGAAATACAAGAACTGAACAGATAAAAGGTGATCTTGCGGCAACCGAGATACCGTTCATTTAGGCATTCACTCAAGCATTAGTATGAAGTCGTTGGATTGTTGCAACGGCGTCTGCAAGTTTATCCCGATTCTTCTGGTAGCAAACCAAGCCGACAGTGGCCTTGAGCGCACTGATCATTTCCGGCGCAGATGGCGGGTCGTTCGACACCTCGTCCCTTTCATTCCGAGCGTAACCAAACAAACTCGTGGTGTAATGCATCAACAATGCGCTGTCGTAAAATCCAGTACTGGAATCAGCGTCAGGGCTAGAACTAAGTCTAGCGGACCAGACTTGGTACCAAGATACTAATTCAAAAATTCTGGTCGCCGCACTATCGTCTACAAACTCAATTGCATTTTGCAATGCATTCAGAGCTCCGACTGGCACTTCAAGACGCGCGTTTTTCCCGCTCAATAGCTGCATTGCCCTAGCGCTAATGTAAGCAGACAAGTCCGACAATGCGTTGGGAAGCTGCGCCCGAACCGCTTTCCTTTTCCTTACCAGCGACTCTGCGTGCCTACGGTTATCTTGGCGCATCTGCGCCTTCATGGTTGCGATGGTAAGCCCTGCTGCGATTAACGCAAGCACGGCGGAAAACAGAGTCTGCCAGTCTTTTAGGAAATCGGCTAAATCATCGAAACAAGTCATGCAGCGTACCTCTACTTACAGACACCTCGCTTGGCATCGCCGCGACAGAGCGATGAGTATTCCAAAGAAAGAAATTCAGAAAACTTCTCCTCGAGACGGTGGCCCGCATAAGTAACCCTGTCTAGAACACTATTATGTCTCGCAACCTAAAACCCCTCCACCGCCTCAATCAAAAGCCGCAACTCCGCCTGCCCGCTGAACCGATGGTCCGCGCCCTTAACCAGCGTCAACCGGGCGTCCGGGCTCTCGACATGGCCGAGCAGCCGGAGCGCCACCTCCACGCTCACATCCTGATCCGCCGTCCCTTGCAACAGCCGGACCGGGAAATTGAGGCGTAGCGGCGTGTTCAACACCAACTGGCGCGCGCCGTCTTCGATCAGCCGCGCGGTGATCGGATAGGGATCGTCAGAATATTCGGAGGGGCGGAGCCAGCGGCCGGTCGCGGCCATCTCCGCGCGGGCCGCGTCATTAATCTCCGCCGCCATCTCCGTCGTGAAATCCGGCGCCGCCGCGACACCGCCCAGCCCCGCGCTCCGCTCCGGCGCGCGCCGCGCCAGAAGGAGCGAGATCCAGCCGCCCATCGACGAGCCGACGAGGATTTGCGGCCCGGCGCTCAGCCGCGTCAGCGCCTCAAACGCGTCATCGGCCCAGTCGCCGATGCAGCCATCCTCAAACACGCCGGAGGAGGCGCCGTGGCCGCGATAATCGAAGCGGAGGAACGCCCGCCCCGTCTCGCGCGCCCAGTCCTCCAGCGCCAGCGCCTTGGTTCCCGACATGTCGGAGCGAAAGCCGCCGAGGAAGATGACGCCGGGTTTGTCACGCCCCGCGCCCCGCGCTTCGGTTTTCGCATAGGCGACACGCCAATCCGGGGTAAGCTCCAGGCAGGATGGATTCATGGGGCGGCTTTCGATGGAATTGGGGCGAGTGGAGTCTAGCGCGGAGGAGCCGG
>JBBDTD010000053.1:0-10387 GCA_040904645.1 Paracoccaceae bacterium | reverse complement strand
GCTCACGCCAAACGTGGCGACTTTGAATCAGCCAAAGCGGTCTATGACCAGATGCTGACCAACAGCTACACGCCACATTTCCAGCTCGGTCATCCCGGCTCTTTCGAGTTGGCGAAGCGCGTCACGGCGCTGCTGCCCGACGGCATGAACCATGTCTTCTTCGTCAACTCCGGCTCCGAATCCATCGACACGGCGCTGAAGATGGTCATGGCCTATCACCGCGCCAACGGCGAAGGGCAACGCCTGCGCTTTGTCAGCCGCGAACGCGCCTATCATGGCGTCAACATGGGCGGCGTCAGCCTCGCCGGCATGGTCAAGAACCGTGAGACCTTCCCGGTGGTGATGCCGAACGTCGTTCACCTGCGGCACACATGGACTGAAAAGGACCTCTTCCACGAGGGACAGCCGGAGCATGACGGCGTCGAACTCGCCAATGATCTCCAGCGTTTCTGCGAGACCTATGGCGGCTCCACCATCGCTGCGGTTTTCGTCGAGCCAGTGGCCGGCTCCACCGGCACGCTGGTGCCGCCCAAGGGCTATCTGGAGCGGTTGCGCCAGATCTGCGACCAGCATGGCATCCTGCTGGTGTTCGATGAGGTCATCACCGGCTTCGGGCGGCTCGGCTCCAACTTCGCCTCGCAGCATTTCGGCGTGACGCCGGATATCTGCACGATGGCGAAAGCCCTGACCAACGGCTGCATTCCGATGGGTGCGGTCGCGGCGCTGGACAAGGTCTATGAGACCATCACCAACGCCAGCCCGCTTAACGCGATCGAGTTCTTCCACGGCTACACCTACTCTGCCCATCCCGCCGCCTGCGCGGCCGGCATCGCGACGATGGACATCTTCGAGAAAGAAGGCCTGTTCGACAAGGCGGCGGCGCTTTCGCCCTATTTCGCCGAAGCGATGATGTCTCTGCGGGATCATGAGCTGGTGAAGGATATCCGCACCATCGGCTTGATGTCGGGGCTTGAGCTGCATCACGACGGCGCGCCGGGCCGGCGCGGCGCCCAGATGCAGAAGGATCTGTTCTGGAACGGCTGTCATGTGAAGTTCACTGGCGACACGGCGATCGTCGCGCCGATGTACATCGCCGAGCGCAGCCATATCGATGAAATCGTCGACAAGCTGAAAAAGACGATGGACCAGCATCTCGGCTGACTCAACTCAGCCCTGGACATGCGAAAAGGCCGGGGGCGATCCCCGGCCTTTTCCTTTTTTCGCCGCTTTTCGGCGCGGATATCAGTCGTCGAGCAGCAGCGCCCCACCGACCGCCAGCGCACCCGCCGCGACCGCGGCGGCGACGCCGGGGTCGATCGAGCCATCCGTGTTGGCGGCGTTCGGCCCGGAGGTGAACGACGCGCCATTGGTCTCGCTGACGAGACGGCTGACCATATTCCGGTCGAGGAAACGCCCACGCTCCAGCCCGCGGCTTTCGCGGTAGGAGGCGATCGCGGTGCGGGTCGATTGGTTGAAGTCGCCATCGACCGCACCCGAATCGAACCCGGCCAGAGCCAGCCTCCGCTCAACCTCGGCCCGTTGTAGGGCGTCATAACCAAGCTCCGCTTCCTCCTCCATCCGTATCTCGCGGCGCTCGGCCCGGGCGATCTGTCGTGCGGTGTCCTGAGTCGTGGTCGCCGGCGTATTCGGGTTGTTCTGGTAATGGGTCACGCCGTAAATCTCGGTCAGCGCCTCGTCCGAATGCTCGCCATTCGGATAGCGGTCGAGATAGGTCCGATAGGCGGCGGGGGTGCCAATGCGTTCCGCTTCCCGCCATTCGCGCCATTCTTCCGGCGAGGAGCCATCGGAGGCGCGCGCGTTCGCTGCCGCCACATCGCCTGTCGTCGCCCCGGTCAGGGTCGCGTAATCCGCTGCGGTCAGATACCCGCTCGCCGAGCGGTTCTGGGATTGCTGCCAGCCGCGGAGCGCGGATCGGGTGCCGCCGCCAAAAATGCCGTCGACGCCTCTTGTGTCATAGCCTTTCGCCACCAGACTCGCCTGAACCCTGCGTTTGTCGCTGCTGGTCAGGCCGAGCGCGGCTTCCTCCGCCGACGGCGTCATCGGTGTCGTGGCGGCGCTGGGCGAGGGCGTCGACAATAGGCGATTGCGCGCCAGGGACGCGAAGTCGCCATCGGGGTAACGGTCCAGATAAGCGCGGTAATCCTCGGTCTGGCCGGCTTTTTCAGCGGAGCGCCAGAACTCGAGCTCAGATTCAGACGCCGCGAACGCCGGCTGGAAATTCAGCGCGGCGGTCATGGCCAACATGGCGGTCGTCGCGGTCAGGGTCCGTCTCATGGGTGTCCTCCGGTTCGTAGCTTCGCCCGGCGTTGGCCGGAGAGCTGGTTCGGAAGCGAAACGCGCAAAGGGCCGAGACGTTCCGTCGCGGGCCGGGGCGCCGCCCCCAGCCGCGGGTGAAATTCAACGTCTAGAGGCTCTTGTGAAGCTCTTCGATCGCGTCGAGCGCGACGGTCAGATCGCGCCGCTCCATGTCGAACTGGCCGAGCGTGAGCCGGATGACGAACCGCCCCTCATGCAGCGTCTGGGTGAGGTAGACCCGCCCATCTTCGTTGATCGCCTCCAGCAGACGCTTCGTGCGCTCGTCACCCGCCGTGCAGGCGAAGGTGAAGAGCGCGAGCCGACGGCCGGTCGTGATCACCAGCCCCTCGACGCCCGCGATCCGCGCCTCCGCCTCCGCCGTCCAGGCGACATGGTCGCGGATCCGCCGGCGCAGCCCTTCCAGCCCGTAGGCGCGGATCAGGAACCAGAGCTTCAGCGCCCGGAAACGCCGGCCGAGCGGCAGCGTCCATTCGGAGTAGTTTACGATTTCTTCAGCGCCGCCAGTCTCCAGATACGAGGGTCGCAGGCCGAGCGTCCTCACCTGATCGGCGGGGTCCTTCAGGAACTGGACCGAGCAGTCGAAATTCGCGCCGAGCCATTTGTGCGGGTTGAAGACGATGCTGTCCGCGCGCTCCGCCCCCGCCCAGAGCGAGCGAAACTCCGGGCAGATCATCGCGGAACCGGCCCAGGCGGCGTCGACATGGGTGTAAAGCCCCTCGGCCTCGGCCACATCCATCACGGCGGCCACCGGATCGATGGCTCCGATGGAGGTGCCGCCAACGCAGATCATCACCCCGGCCGGGTTGAGCCCCGCCGCGCAATCCGCGCGGATCGCCTCCGCCAGCGCTTCGGGGCGCATGGCGAAATCTCCGTCGGTCCCGATCTTGACCAGATTGTCCTGCCCGATCCCCGCGATCCAGCAGGCCTTATCGATGCTGGAATGGGTCTGGGCGGAGGCGTAGATGCGCGGCGCAACCTCCCCCGCCACGCCGGAGCGAACGCCACGCCAATCCATCGAGCGTTCCCGCATGGTCAGCGCCGCGCAGAGCGTCGCGGTGGAGGCGCTGTCCTGGATCAGCCCGCGATGCCCGTCCGGCAGGCCGAGCGCCTGGCGGAGCCAGTCGACCATCTTCGTCTCCATCTCGGTCCCGGCCGGGCTCGCCTGCCAGATCAGGCAGTTGGAGGACATGGCGTTGGCGAGTTGCTCCGCCAGGATGGAGGCGGGCGCCGCGTTGGAGGGGAAATAGGCCATGAAGCGCGGATGCTGCCAATGGGTCATGCCATCGGGCACGATCCGCTCGAAATCCGCGAAGATCGTCTCCATCAGCTCCGCTGCTTCAGGCGGGCTTTCGGGCAATTTCGCGGCGACGGCGCCGGGCGTCAGCGGCGCGCGGACTTTGCGCTCGCGGAGCGTGCGGTGATAGTCGGTCGTCCAGTCGACCGCCCGTTTCGCCCAAGGGCCATACTCTTCAAAATCCATGCCGCGCTCCTTTATCCACCGGTTCGATATCGCCCAAGGCCCGCGCTGTCACGCCGCGCATATTCGGGCGGGACGTGGTTTGACTTGGCGGTCGCCCCCGCTAGGGTCGCGCCAGTTTTCATGCTGAGCCCCGATGATGCCAATCTCCGATTTCCGCCCCCCCGCGCCGAAGCCGAAATCAGCGGCGGCGGCTTTCGCCTCCACGCTTCTTTTCGGCGCGCGGGATGTGCTCAGCCTGTTGCCCGCTTCCGCCTATGAGGTGTTCTTCGCCAGGGCGCCGGTCGGCAAGCGGCCGATCTTCATCGTCAATCATCCGAATATCGTGCGGCGCATCCTCGTGGAGCGCGTCGCGGACTATCCGAAGAGCGATCTGATGGTAGGCGCGCTGGAGCCGCTGGTCGGTGAGGGGATCTTCATCTCCGGCGGCGACACTTGGCGCCGCCAGCGCGCAATGATCGACCCGGCTTTCGCGCATATGCGGATCAAGACCGCGTTCGTGCAAATGGCCGAGGCCGTCGCGGCGTTCGAAACCAGGCTGAAAGACCGGAATGGCGCGACGCTGATCCTCGACGAGGAGATGAGCCGCCTGACCGCCGACATCGTCTTTCGCACGATCTTTTCCGAGCCGATCGACGGCGAAGACGCCAGCGCCGTCTTTCACGCCTTCGCCGACTTTCAAAACAACGTGCCCCAGATCGAAGCGAAGGTGCTGTTCGAAAGCCAGGCATGGCGAAAGATCGACCCGCCCGCGCGGGTGCGCGAGATGTGCGAAGTGATCCGCGAGCATCTGGGCGTGCTGATCGACAGGCGGCTTGAGAGCGGGGCGCGGCTCGCCGATATCGCCGGCGACGTGATCGCCGCGCGCGACCCCGAAACCGGCGAAGGGTTCACCCGCGATGAGCTGATCGACCAGATCGCGGTGTTTTTCCTCGCGGGCCATGAAACCTCGGCCAGCGCGCTGACCTGGGCGTTCTTCATCCTGTCGCAGACGCCGGATCATCTGGACCGCATAAGGGAGGAAGTGGCGCGCGTCATCGGCGACGGGCCGGTCCGCTTTGAGCATCTGCGCGCCCTGCCCCACACCCGCAACGTCTTCAAGGAGGTGCTGCGGCTTTATCCGCCGGTCTCATTCATCACGCGGATCGCGCTTAAAGATGACAAGATTCTGGACGAGGAAATTCCTGCGGGGTCGCTGATGGTGATCTCTCCCTGGATCATCCATCGCCACAAGAAGTTCTGGCGCCGGCCGGAAATCTTCAACCCCGAGAGGCACATGGCCAAACGCCAGAGCAAGATCGCGGCGCGCGCCTACATGCCCTTCGGGCTCGGCCCGCGGGTCTGCACCGGCGCCAGCTTCGCGACGACCGAAAGCGTGCTGATCCTCGCCGCCATCTGCCGGGGCTTCGATTTCGAGACGCTCAACCCGGGTCGGGTGATGCCGATCGGCAAGCTGACCACGAGGCCGAAAGACCCGGTGCGGATGCGTTTTCAGACCCGATGAACGGCGCTACCCGCCAAGCAGCGGGTCGACCTCCGCCGAAGAGGCGCCCTTCAACAGCGGCGAAAGATCCCCCGCCAGCACCGCCTGCGACGCGTCGATCAGGGCCCGGTGCGTGACGCGCGCCAGCCCCGAGCCGATGGAGATCCGCGCGACGCCAAGCCCGGCGAGCGCCTTCAGGCCCAGCTTCGCCGCCGCGCCGGCCGCAAGCGCGTTCACTGGCGTTCCGCTCGCCGCCAGCGCCTTCAGCGCATCGGCGGAGGCGAGCGGCGCGTAGATCACATCGGCGCCGAGCCTGGCGAAGGCGAGGCAGCGGCGGACCGCTTCCGCCTCGTCATAGGCGCCGTACATCAGGCCGTCAGCCCTCAGCGTGAGCATGACGCCGCTTTCCCGCGCCGCCGCGATCGCCGCCTCGGCCCGCGCCATCGTCGCATCGAACGCATAGGCGCGCGGATGCGGATGGTCGGTATCCTCGATCGAGCAACCCGCAAGCCCGACCTCAGCCGCACGCCTGACCGTGGCGGCGACGGTTTCGGGGGAGGCGCCGAAGCCGCTTTCGAGATCGGCGCTGACGGGAATGCTCACGGCCCCGACCAGATCCGCGGCGTGCCCGAAAGCTTCATCAGCCGTAACGCGCCCGCGGTCCGGCTTGCCGAGCGTGAAGGCGTGCCCCGCCGAAGTGGTGCCGAGCGCGACCGCGCCAAGCGCTTCAAGCACCCGGGCGGAGCCGATATCCCACGGGTTCGGCATCAGCACCGGATCGCCCGGCCGGTGAAGTTCACGAAACCGGCGCCGGCGTTCCATCGCATCGCTCATCTTCATCCCTTCATCAGTGCGCCGCTCGGATCATAAAGCGGCTTGAAGCTCGCTTGCGCAGCAACCCGTCGCCCGGCGACCTCGATCTCATAGGAGGAGCCCAGCATCTCCGCCACGCTCTCGCCCTTTGCGGGAACATAACCGAGGCCAACCGCGCCGCCCAGCGTATGACCATAGGCGCCGGAGGTCAGATGGCTGACGATCTTTCCGTCGCGCAGGATCGGCTCGTTATGGTGGAAGATGGCGTTCGGGTCCTGCGCGAGGAACTGAAGCATTCGCCGCTCAAGCCCCGCCTCGCGTTTGCGGAGCACCGCGTCGCGGCCAATAAATTCCGGCTTGGCGGTTTTCACAGCGAACCCGAGGCCGGCTTCCAGCACATGATCTTCCGAGGAAATGTCATGGCCGAAATGGCGGAACGCCTTTTCCGCACGGCAATTGTTCATCATGTGCATGCCGCAATGGCGGAGCCCGAAGGCATGGCCCGCTTCAAGCAGGGTCTCGTAAACATGCTCCGCCATGTCGGAGGAGACATAAATCTCCCACCCGAGTTCGCCGACATAGGAAACCCGGTGCGCGCGGGCGAGGCCGAAGCCGACCTCCACTTCCCGCGCCCAGCCGAAGGGGTGCGCCTCATTGGAGAAATCATTCGGGGAAACCGCCTGCATCACCTCGCGCGCGCGCGGCCCCATCACGGCCAGCACGCCCTCCCCCGCCGTCACATCGGTGATCACGGCGCGCCTCTCGCCAAGCAACCGCCGCAGCCGCGTTTCATCCGCAAGCCGCGTCGAAGCGGGCGTGACGATCAGAAACGCCGTCTCCGAAAGGCGGGTGACGGTCACGTCCGCCTCGATCCCGCCGCGCGTGTTCAAGAACTGCGTATAGACGATGCGTCCGACCGGGACAGCCATGTCCCCGGCGGCGGCCAGATTGAGGAACGCCTCCGCATCCGGGCCCTCGACGCGGATCTTCCCGAAGGAGGTCATGTCGTAAAGCCCCACCCCGCCCCGCACCGCGCGGTGTTCGGCGGCGGCGTTTTCGAACCAGTTCTCGCGCCCCCAATCATGGCGATAGGCGCGCTCCTGCCCCGGCGCCGCGAACCAGTTGGCGCGCTCCCAACCCGAAGTCTCCCCCATCACCGCGCCCGCATCCAGCAGCTGGCGATGGAAGGGGGAACGGCGAACGCCGCGCGCCGTCGCTTTCTGGCGGGTCGGGAAATGATCGGCGTAGAGAAGGCCGAGACTTTCGGTGGCGCGCGCCGCCAGATAGCGCCGATTGCCGTGAAAGGGCTGCATCCGCCCGATATCGACATCGCCAAGATCGAAGGGTTTTTCGCCGCTTTCCATCCACTCGGCCAAAGCCATCCCGGCGCCGCCCGCCGACTGGATGCCGATGGAGTTGAACCCCGCCGCGACCCATACATTCTCCGCCCCCGGCGCGAGGCCGAGGTGATAGGCGTTATCGGGCGTGAAACTTTCGGGCCCGTTGAAAAACGTGTGGATTCCGGCGTCGGCCAGCATCGGCACGCGCTTGACCGCCGCTTCGAGGATCGGCTCGAAATGGTCGAAATCCTCTGGCAGCTGGTCGAATTCAAAATCCTCGGGCACGCCGTTCAGCGCCCAGGGCTTGGCCACCGGCTCGAACGCGCCGAGCATCAGCTTGCCGGCGTCGACCTTGTAATAGGCGTGCTCGTCCGGCACCCGCAGCACCGGCAACTGCTCAAGCCCCCTGATCGGCTCCGAGACGATATAGAAATGCTCACAGGCCTGAAGCGGGACGTTGACACCCAGCATCCCGCCAACCTCGCGCCCCCACATCCCGGCGCAGTTGACGACGTGCTCGCAGGAGATCGCGCCGCGCTCGCCCGCGCATTCCCACTCGACGGCGGCGATGCACTGGCCTTCGCGGCGGACGCCCACCGCCTTCACCCCTTCGTGAATTGTCGCGCCGCGTTGCGTGGCGCCCCGCGCAAGCGCCAGCGCGATATTGCCGGGGTCGCCCTGCCCGTCTTTCGCGATAAAGACGCCGCCGAGCACGTCCGCGTTCTCAACCAGCGGGTGGCGCTCCTTCACTTCGGCGGGCGAGATCCGCTCCACCTCGACGCCGAAGGCGCGCGCCATGGAGGCTTGCCGGACCAGTTCCTCCAGCCGCGCCTCTGTCAGCGCTACGCTGATCGAGCCGGTTTGCCTGAGCCCGATGGAAAGGCCGGTTTCCGCCTCGAGCCGGGAGTATAGCTCCTGCGTGTACTTCGCGAGGCGCGTCATGTTGGAGGAAGAGCGCATCTGCCCGATCAACCCTGCGGCGTGCCAGGTCGTGCCGCTGGTGAGGCGCTTGCGCTCCAGCAGCACGACGTCGCGCCATCCCAGCCTGGTCAGGTGGTAGGCGACCGAACAGCCGATAACGCCGCCGCCGATGATGACGGCGCGGGCGTGGTCGGGTGGGGTCATGGCGCGGGCCTTTCATATGGCGGCGAGGTTGGCACAAGGCTCAGGTCGCCCGGCCCGGCCGCAAAGGTCAAGCCCGACCCCGCAGCGCCAGAGTTTCAATCGAACGCGAGCCGCGCCGCCAGCCCGCCGAAAACCACCGCGCTGAAGCGGTTCAAGAGCCGCCCGGAGCGGCGGAGCCGCGCCGCGAGAACCCCCGCCAGCGCGCCATAGCTGCAATTGAAGGGAACGCTGCCAAGCCCGAAGATCAGGCCCAGCGCCGCAATCTGCGCCCAGATCGGGCCGCGCGCCGGATCCACGAATTGCGGCAAGAAGGCCAGCACGAAGAGAGAGACCTTTGGGTTGAGGATATTGGTCGCCGCGCCGCGCCGGAACGCGCGCCAGGCGCCCGCCTCGCCGGGCCCCGCCCGGCCCGGCGGCCGCGCATGCCAGCTTCGCCACGCCAGAAACGCCAGATACCCCGCGCCAATCAGGCGCAGAGCGTCATAGGCGAGCGGATGAGCCGCGATCAGCGCCGCCACGCCCGCCGCCGCGAGTGCGACATGGAACTGGCTGCCGAGTGAGACGCCGAGCGCCGCCGCGATCCCCGCCTTCATCCCGCCGGCGGCGCCCGCGGCGCTGATCACCATCATGTCCGCGCCCGGTGTCAGGTAAAGCGCGATGGAAGCCGCGATGAAGCCTGCGAGAATGACCGGGTCGAACGAAAGGGCGAGGTCCATCTCAGTTGATCACCAGCCGCGCCGCCAATCCGCCGAAGACGACGGCGCTGATCCGGTTCAATAGCTTCGACGCCCGGCGAAGCCGATCCGCCACCAGACCGGCGAAAAGCCCGTATGCGCCGTCAAAGACCAGCGCCAGCGTCACGACGATGATCCCGAGGACCAGGATCTGCGCCCAGGCCGGGCCGACGGACGGGTCGACAAATTGCGGCAGGAAGGCGATCATGAAGAGCGCGACCTTGGGGTTCAGAAGACAGGTCAGCAGACCCCGTCTGAATGCGCGCGCCGGCCTGTCGCGGCCGAGCCGGGCTTCAAGCGCGTCGTCCGCCCGCCATGCGCCCCAGGCGAGCCAGAGGAGATAGGCGGCGCCGAAATACCGCAGGGCGTCATAGGCGCCGGGCGCCGCGAAAAGAATCGCTGAAAGCCCCGCCGCCGCCAGCGCGACATGCGCCGTCATGCCCGCCGCGCCGCCGAGGCCGGCCGCGAAACCGGCGCGCGGCCCTCCCGCGAGACCGCAGGCGATGGTGAACATCATGTTGGGGCCCGGCGTGATGAAAAGAATCACCGTCGCGCCCAGAAACATCAGGAGCGTGGCCTCCTGCATCGCGTGAAAGGTCGAGATCAAGCGCCGCCCTCCGAATGTTCCCCGTCGCCGTCGCGACGGGCGCCAGCCCCCAGCCGCTCGGTTCAGCTTTTCAGGCGCGCCGCCGACTCCGTGATCGCGTCATACTGGCCATGCGGCCGATAGGAATAGAGA
Organism: Paracoccaceae bacterium; assembly: GCA_040904645.1. Taxonomy (GTDB): domain Bacteria; phylum Pseudomonadota; class Alphaproteobacteria; order Rhodobacterales; family Rhodobacteraceae; genus Pikeienuella. The sequence goes on along the minus strand of JBBDTD010000053.1, from coordinate 339 downwards.
TAATCGCCGATCATGCTTTCCACGCTAACAGGCGAAAGGCCGAGCGCGGCGAAACCCGGCGCGCCCGGCGCCGCTACATTGTCGCTTTTCAGCAGTTCGACCTGATCGCGGGTAAGGATCGTGTTGGAGATCAGCCCGAAGCTGATCGCCTGAACCATGTCGAGCAGCGTCGCCAGGATCGTCGCCGCGAAGAATGGCAGCGACGCCAGAAGCCGCCTGCGCCGGATCTTCGCCAGCATCACCACCATCAGTTCACGGAAGGGATAGACCTTAGGCCCGCCCAGCTCATAGATCCCGGCGGGCGCCTCGCCCGCGGCGGCGCGGGCGGCGGCGGCGGCG
>JBBDTD010000052.1:0-10417 GCA_040904645.1 Paracoccaceae bacterium | reverse complement strand
GAGATCGCCATATTTCCCCCCAACAGAAACGCGACCGCGAGGATGACGACCACGCCGCCCGCCCACAGGCTGGTCAGGATCGCCGCCCGGCGCAGCGCGCCGCGCTGGCGCGCGCCCATCGCGCGCCCGACCAGCGCTTCCGCGGCGAAGGCGAAGCCGTCAAGCGTATACGCGGTCAGCATCAGAAACTGGATCAGCACCTGGTTCGCAGCCAGCGTCACATCCCCCATCGCGGCGGAGCGAAAGACAAAGGCGGCCATGCCGATCTCCAGAAGGATCGAGCGGATCATGATGTCGACGTTGACCACCGCCATGCGCCTGAGCCGATCGACCTGGAAGATCAGCGATGCGCGCCGCCAGGCGGAGCCGGCGAAAGCTCCGCGACAAACCCAGAGCCCAAGCGCGGCGCCGGACCATTCCGCGATCACCGTCGCGGCCGCGACTCCCTCCACCCCCCAGCCGAGTTCGAGCACGAACCAGAAGTCGAGCGCGATATTCAGCCCGTTGATCCAGAGTTGCAGCGCCAGCACAGCGCGCGTGCGCTCGGACGCGATCAGCCAGCCGGTGATCGCAAACGAGGCGATCGCCGCTGGCGCGCCCCAGACCCGGATATCCATATAGTCGCGGGCCATGCCCTCCACCGCGTCCGAGGCCGGGGCGGCGAGGAAGGCGAAACGATAGATCGGAACCTGAAGCGCGATGATCGCTACGCCGGCTGCAGCGGCGATCAGCAGGCAGCGGACCAATAGCGCCCTGACTTCATCATCGTCGTTCGCGCCGAGGGCCTGCGCGGTGAGACCCGCCGCGCCCATGCGCAGGAACCCGAAGATCCAGTAGACGAAGCCGATGATGATGGCGCCAAGCCCGACCGCGCCGATCGGCGCCGCGGCGCCCAATTGCCCGACGACGCCGGTGTCGACCGCGCCGAGCAGCGGCACGGTGGCGTTGGCGAAAAGGATCGGCAGCGCGACCTTCAGAACGCGGCGGTGGCTGAGGCGCGCGCATTCGTGCCGGTCTTCGCGCGCGTCCGCCTCAGCCGCCATCGGGCATGAGGAAATGGCCATGCGCCGCCGCGATCGGGCGGTCGCGCGCGTCCTGCCACGCCTCCACCCGCACATAGGCGACGCGTCGGCCGGCCTTTTGCACCGTGGCGCGGGCGTAAGCGTCGCGCGGGCGCCCGGCGCGGAGATAATCGATCGTCAGATCGATGGTTTTCGGCAGCTTGGGCCCCTGGCCCTGGTAAACCGCCTCCGCCGCAGCGCCGCCTTGCTCCAGCCGCCGCCAGAGATCGTCCCAGGCCAGTTGCGTAAGCGCCGTGATCTCAAGCAACGCGCCGGTGACGCCGCCGTGCAGCGCCGGAACATGCGGATTGCCGATCAGATGGTCGCCATATGAAAGCACGGCGGTCAGCTCATCGCCCAGACGCCGGAAGCCGACGCCGATGAAGCGATGATAGGGAGAGGTCCGCGTCAGGCGCTCCAGCACCGCGTCGCGGCGGGTTTTCTCCTCCTGCAGATCGGCGCTCATTCGCCCGGCTCCGGGGGGCGGGCGATCATGAAGGCGCCGGCTGCGGTCGCCACCGGATCGGAGATGTCGTCATCGTAGGCGACCCCCCGCGCGAAGGCGACCGAGCGGGTGACCCGGTAGCATTCGCAGCGCGCCTTGATCGCCATGCCGGGTTTCGACGGGCGCATGTAGTCGATGCGGAGGTCGAGCGTCGCGACGCTGGCGCCGCCGCCCTTCTTGATCATCGACGCGACGCCGCAGCCGGTGTCGAGCGCCGTCGTCACGACGCCGCCATGGATCACGCCCGTCGCGGGATCGCCGATCAGACGCTCATCATAGGGCACGACGACCGTAAGCGCGCCGTCAGCCTCCTCCACGAGTTGGAGGCCGATGGCGTGCGCATGCGGAAATTCCACCATCGAGAAATCACGCAGCCCTGCAGGCGGCGGCGAGGTCTTGCTCATCAGTCATATCCCCGTTCAGGTCCTGGCTGCGCCCGTTCTAGGCCTGCGCCGCGCCAAAGGCGAGATGCGCGCGCCTTGAGCGCGCGATCAGAGTTCCGCTCAGAGCCCCGTTCATATCTGGGCCAGAAACGCCAGCAGAGCGTCCGCCGTCGCCGCCGGGGCCTCCTGCTGGACCCAGTGACCGGCGCCTTCGATCAGTGTGGCGCCACGCCAGTCGGCGCAGGCCTTCGTCTCCATCGCCTCCAGCGCGCCGGGAACCTGCCGGACACCCCAGTCGCGCGCGCCGGCGACGAAGGCGGCCGGAACCTCGATCCGCCGGCCCGCGAAAAGACGCAGCTCCGCCGCGCTTTCGGCGCTGATGGCGCGGCGGTACCAGTTCAGCCCGCCCTGAAATCCGGTGCGGCCGTATTCCTGTGCGAATACCGCAAGATCGGCCTCCGTCATCCAGGAACAGGCGGCGGCTTCGGCCGCGCTTGGCGCCATGGCTGCTGCGGTCGCCGCCATGCCCTGCCCACGCTCCATCACATAATAGCGGGGCAGCATCGCAAGCGCCTCCGCCGTCATCCCCGGCAGCGGATAAGGGCGATTGCCGGTCCAGTCGCCGCTCTTGGCGTGGAAATAGGCGCGCAGGAACGCCGGAAACCCTTGCGGCGCGCCGGTCATGTCCGCGTTCGCGCCCGGGCCGGCGAACCAATGCTGATAATGCTCGCGCGGCGGCGTCAGCGCGGCGAGATCGGCGAGAATATCTCCGCCTTTCGGCGCGTCCCATCCCGGCGGGCCGGCGAAGGGCGCGCTCATCGAGACGAGCGCCGGAAACACATCTGGCCGGATCAGCGCGCACCAGGCCGCCACCGGAGAGCCGAAATCATGGCCGATCACCGCCTTTAGCCGTGGCACGCCCAGCGCATGGAGGAGCGCGAGCGCGTCGCGGACCAGGGCTGGCATGCCGACGGCGGACAGATCGGCCCGGTAGCTCTGATCGCCGCCCACCGTGCGCCCATATCCGCGCTGATCGGGCGCAATCACCCGATACCCCGCCGCCGCAAGGCGCGGCATCACATGGCGCCAGCTATGTGCGAGCTCGGGGAACCCGTGCAGAAGCAGGAGCGGCGGCGCCTCCGCGGCGCCCGCGACAAGCACATGCATTGAAAGCCCTGTCGCGGTGCTGACCTGCGTGGCGTCGATTCGCTCATTCATCATTATTTCCTTCCGATTCAGGGCGATAATCTGACCGCCAGCGCCCCGCCGATCAACGGAATACGCCTGCACACGCCGTCGTCGGACGGAATTCCCGCTTAAAAGCCGAAATGTCCAGCAATCGCTCCGATTTGTCGCATCTGGCGCTATGGATTTCGCAGGGGCGGCGCGTAGAACCTTCACACGCTATGCGTGGGGCCACGATGCAGATTTATCTGCCCATCGCCGAGCTTTCAGTAAACGTCCTCCTCCTGCTGGGGTTAGGCGGGGTTATCGGCATGCTTTCCGGGCTCTTCGGCGTCGGCGGCGGATTTCTGATGACGCCGCTCCTGATCTTTATCGGCATCCCGCCTGCGGTGGCGGTGGCGACAGGCGCCAACCAGCTTGTCGCCTCCTCGGTGTCCGGCGTGCTCTCGCATCTTCGGCGCAAGACGGTCGATCTCAGGATGGGCTTCGTGCTGACCGCCGGCGGCGCCGTCGGATCGGTGATCGGGGTTCAGATTTTCTCGCTCCTGCGCGCGCTTGGCCAGATCGAGCTATTGGTTTCGCTCTGTTATGTTGTTTTCCTCGGCGCCATCGGCGGGATGATGTTCTTTGAAAGCGTGCGCGCGCTGCGGCGGGCGAAATACGGCGCGCCGCGCAAGCCGCGCAAACATCATGGCTGGATCCACGGATTGCCTCTCAAGGTGCGGTTTCGCACCTCAAAGCTCTATATTTCTGCGATTCCGCCGGTGCTGATCGGCGTCGCCGTCGGCATTCTGGCGGCGATCATGGGCGTTGGCGGCGGCTTCATCATGGTCCCGGCGATGATCTACCTGCTGGGGATGCCGACTGTGGTGGTGGTGGGCACATCGCTTTTCCAGATCATCTTCGTCACCGGGTTGACGACGCTGCTTCACGCGACGGAGAACCAGACGGTGGACGCGCCACTGGCGATCATCCTGATGCTGGGCGGCGTGATCGGGGCGCAATTCGGCGCGGCGATGGGCGTGCGGATGAAGGGCGAGCAGCTCCGCATTCTGCTCGCCGCCATGGTGCTGGCGGTGGCGCTCAAGCTCGGTTTCGATCTCGTGGTGACGCCGGGCGAGCTTTATTCCTTCGGCGAGTCTCACTGATGCGGGTGCTGATCGCGGCCTTCGCTGTTCTGATCGCGCCGCTCGCCAGCGCCGAAGAGACGGGCGAGCGCGTGATCGCCTCGCTCAGCCAGAATGCCGTCGGCATCACCTCGACCTTCACCGGCTCGGAGATTTTCCTTTATGGCGCGGTCGAACGCGGCCGGCTTTCCGACGCGCGCGACGACGACATCGCCGTGATCGTCACCGTCTCCGGCCCACGACAGCCGATGACGGTCCGTCGCAAGAGCCGCGCATTCGGCATCTGGATCAACACCACAAGCGTCGAGATCGACGAAGCGCCAAGCTTTTACGCCGTCGCATCCTCTGCTCCGCTCGACGAGATCCTCAGCCATACCGAGGATCTGCGGCACCGGATCACTGTTGAAAAGGCGGTGCGGGTCGTCGGTGAAGCGCGCGCAAGCGCCAGTCCGGACGCGTTCCATGACGCCGCGATCAGGCTCAGCCGCGCCGCAGGCGTCTATTTCGAGAGCGTCGGCGACGTGTCGATCATCGGGCGCACCCTGTTTCAGACCCATATCGAATTGCCGTCCAACATAATCGAGGGCGATTACGTCGCGCGGGTGTTTCTTCTCCGGAATCGCGCCGTGATCGACAAGTTCACCACCAGGATCGTCGTCAGCAAGGTGGGGTTCGAGCGCTGGATCTACGCGCTGGCGCATGAGCAATCGCTGATCTACGGAATCCTGTCGATCCTCGTCGCACTTTTCGCGGGCTGGGGCGCATCGGAGGCGTTCAGGCTCCTGCGTCGCTGAATATTCTGTGATATGCGGGTGTTCTCGAACAATCATTTCAGACCCGCGCCGGAATTAGCCGGCTTTAAGGACATCGATGCCTGCCGCCTTTCGCGCAGAAGCCCCGACATGGGCCGCACTCACGATCTGCTATGCGCTTTACGCCGCTCTTTCGCTTGCGGCTGCGTCGCTGCCCTTTGGCGTTGGATATGTTGGCCTCGCCATCGTCATCGCTTTCCATTCCTCGCTTCAGCATGAGACGATTCACGGCCATCCGACACGCTGGCCGCTGCTGAACGAAGCGCTGGTCTTCCCGCCGCTCGGCCTGGCTTTTCCGTACCGGCGTTATCGGCAAACCCATCTTTCCCATCATCTCGACGCCTGTCTGACCGACCCCTATGACGACCCGGAGAGTTGGTATCTCGACCCGGCCGCATGGGAGCGGCGGCCGCGCTGGATGAAAGCGCTGCTGATGGTCAACAACGCCGCGCTGGGGCGTATGCTGATAGGCCCGGCACTGAGCATTTTACGGTTTTTCAGCTCGGAATTCCGGAGGATCGTTTCGGGCGACCTGGTGGTCATGAAGGCCTGGGCGCTGCATCTGGCGGGGCTTCTCATGGTCGCGGCATGGCTGGCCCACGCCGGGACTTCTCCGCTCGGTTACGTTCTGTCGGCTTATGGCGGGCTGGCGCTGATCAATCTCCGCAGTTTTCTTGAGCACCGGGCGGAGGAACGCGTGCGCGGCCGTTCCGCCATCGTCGAAGATCGAGGGCTGCTCTCGTTTATCTATCTGAACAACAATCTCCACGCCGTGCACCATGCGCACCCCGAAACGCCGTGGTCCGCGCTGCCCGCGCTTTATCGCTCCAAACGCGATTGGTTTCTGGCGGTGAACGGGGGCTATGTATTCCACTCCTACGGGGAGGTGCTTTCGCGCCACGCGTTCCGCCCGAAGGAGCCGCCGGCGCATCCGCTTATGCCGGCGCCCGACCGCCCTCCCGAATGATCGCGGGGCTGCCGATGTATGATTGGCCGGAGGTGGAGCCGGCGACGGCGGCGCTTTGGCGCGCGCTGCGCCGGGCGCTGATCGAAGCCGGGTTCGACGCGCCGAAGGCGCTTTCCAGCCCTTCCGATCTCTGGGCGCACTGGCGTGATCCCGATCTTCTGCTTTCGCAGACCTGCGGGCTGCCGTTCGCCGCGCGGCTGCGGGACGCGGTTTCTCTCGTCGGGGCGCCGGCTTACGATATTCCCGGCTGCACGCCCGGCCGATATCGCAGCGAAATTGTCGTGCGGGCCGATGACGCCGCGGGAGATGTCGCGGCGCTCAAGGGGCGGCGTTTCGCCTATAATGATCGTGACAGCCAATCTGGTTGGGCCGCCTTCGCCGCCGCCTTCGTCGATCCCACCGCGTTTTTTCGCGATTGCATTCCTTCAGGCGGGCATCGGCTCTCGATCCGAGCGGTCGCGGAGGGGCGGGCCGACGCCGCGTCGATCGACGCGGTGAGCTGGCGGCTCGCGCTCGCGCATGAGCCCGCCGCAGCGGAGCTTCGGGTTCTCGGCTCCACGCCGCCGACGCCGGGCCTGCCCTATATCACCGCTCAGCGTCCGGTGGCGGAGGTGGACCGGATCGCGGCCGCTGTCGCTGCGGGCGTGGCCATGCTCGCTGAAGAAAGCCGCGCGGCGCTTTTCCTGAAGGGGTTCGTGCCGCTCGAGGAGGCGCATTACGCGCCGCTCGCTGCGGGATGGAGCGGGGGCCGAACGCATCGCGGGGCCCGCCGCCGCAGGCCCCGCGTCTCATTTTAAATCATGGCGCCCTTCAGGCCGCCGCCGGGCCTTCGTCGGAGCGTCGGGTGCGATCAGTCATGAACTGGTCGAACTCGGCCTTGTCCTTCGCATGGCGAAGCTTTTCGAGGAAGCCGACGAATGCGGAGCGTTCCTCCTCCAATCGGCGCAACGTCTCTTCGCGATATTCATCGAAAGCGGCGTTGCCGGTCGCTTCGGGCTGGGCCATCTTGCGAAGGCTTTTCCGGCCCCAGCCGGTTCGGTTGCTGCATCCCATTCGTCCACTCCAGAGCATGTAAAAGAGAATCGCGAGGCCGAGCGGCCAGACGATAATGAAGCCGAGCACCATAGTGGCGATCCACGCGGGCCGACCTTTCGAGTCCAGCCACGCCTCCGCCTGCTCAAGCCATCCGATCACTTTTCTCACCGTCTGCGCCTCCTCCCCAGCATGTGAATGTTATTTACATTTACATAGATGGGAATAGTGGACGCCTCGTCAAGCGGCGCGAGGCGAAAATTCCACGCTCAGGGATCTTCCGGCAGAAAGCCGAGCCCCCGCAGATAGATGGCGGCGCCCGCCTCCAGCAGATCCTCCGCGGGAATCGGCGCGACACGCCGCGCGTCGTCCGCGCGTCCGAAAAGCGCGGTGACCCCGTGTGACAAGGCCCAGAGGTGGTAGGACATCATCAGCACTGGCGGGCGCTTCGCCTCCGGCAGCTTCATCGCCAGGGCTTCGCAGGCGCGGTGCAGCGCGGCGAAGGCTCGATCGGCGGCGACGCGCAGCTCCGGGTCCCGCTCAGGCGAGACGCCGGCCTCGAACATCGCCGCGAAATAGGCGGGCTCGGCTTTCGCGAAACCGAGATAGGCGCGCCCCACCCGTTCGAAGGACGACAGCGCCGAGGGCCGGCCTTCGTCCCACGCGGCTTCGAGCCGACCGGCGAAAAGCTCGAAGCCGCGCCGCGCGGTCTCGACGATCAGCTCGTCACGGTCCTTGAAGTGCCGATAGGGCGCGGCCGGGCTGACGCCGGCGCGCCGCGCCGCCTCGGCGAAGGAGAACCCGTTCGGCCCTTTCTCGGAAATCAGCGACAGAACCGCGTCGACCAGCGCTGATTTGAGATTGCCGTGATGATAACTGTTACGCGCCATGCGCTCTATATGGCCCGCGCGCGGCGCGGGGGCCAGCCGCCTCGGCGCACCCGTGGTCTTTCCCGCCTTCGCGCGGTATCAGACGGCATGAGCGACTCACGCCTCCAGAAACCCGCATGGGTGATCGAGAAAGAACGCGCGCGGCGCGACGGGCCGGCGCCTGTCTGGCTTTTCGGCCTTCACGCGGTGCGCGACGCGCTCCTTAACCCGCAACGTGGGCATGAGCGCCTCGTCGTCACCCGCAACGCCGCCGAAAAGCTGCGTGAGGCCATCGACGCCTCCGGCGCGCCGGTGGAGGAGGCCGATCCGCGGCGCTTTCCCGCCCCGCTCGATCCCGGCTCGGTCCATCAGGGCGCGGCGCTGCTTACCAAGCCGCTCGACTGGGGCGACATGGCCGAGATCTGCGTGCCGACGAGCGAAGACCCGGCCCCGCTGGCGATCTTCCTCGACCGCGTGACCGACCCGCACAATGTCGGCGCGATTCTCCGCTCGGCGGAGGTGTTCGGCGCCCGCGCCGTGATCGCGCCGCTGCGTCATGCGGCGCCTGAAACCGGCGCGCTCGCGAAATCCGCTTCCGGTGCGCTGGAACGCCAGCCTTATCTGCGGGTAAAAAACCTTTCCTCCGCGATGGAGAGCCTTCGCGGTCTCGGCTACCGGCTGGTTGGGCTCGACGGTGAAGCGCAAGAAGAAATCGGCGCGGCGACTGCGGCGGTGGGGCCAATCGCCCTTGTCCTTGGCGCCGAGGGGCCGGGGCTGCGGGAGAAGACGCGGGAGACCTGCGATATGCTTGCGCGCATTCCGTTCGCCGCGGATTTCGCTTCCCTCAACGTCTCGAACGCCGCGGCCGTCGCGCTTTACGCCGCGCGCGCGACTCGGCGCTAAGCCAGCGAATCCCCCTGTCATGTCTGGCCGCCGGATTCGGCCCGACATGGCGACCGGACGCGGAGGGTCCTTCACTTACAACAGCTTGCAACAACTTTTTGTGATGCCCTGCGAGCCTGCAACGACGCGGGAAAAACGCATGTCGCAATCAGTTAACATACTGGAATACCGATAAATTTTATGCCATTCGCCGCCCTCTGGCGCGCTGGCGTGCGAAAATTAACATCGCCTGCAACAATCGGAAATAAAAAGGGGAGCATTGGCTAGCGAAACTCTGCTATAACACTACATGAGTTTTGAAGGTGGGCTCACAAGGTCTCCTTCATCCACTCACTGTCCCTCGTTCTGACTGCGCCCGCTTCGGCGGGCGCTTTTTTTGCGCATGTGGCGTTGGCGCGCTTTGACAGCGGCCGCGCGCGCTGCATGATCTGCGCATGACAGTCCCTGATCCCCCCTCCGACTCAGCACTTCGTTCAATCCTCGCCAAGGTCAAATCGGTGGCGTTGGTGGGCGTTTCCACCAACCCGGTTCGCCCATCCTATTATGTCGGGCGCTATCTGGGGCTGAAGGGCTACAAGGTATTGCCGGTCAATCCGGTCTATGCGGGCCAGAGCGTATTCGGCGCTGAAATCGCGCCGTCGCTGGCGGCGCTGGCGGCGCGGGGCGAGCGCGTGGATATGGTCGACATCTTCCGCCGTTCGGCCGAGGCGGGGGCGGTGGTCGACGAGGCGCTCGAACATCTTCTCGATCACGGTCTGAAGGTGATCTGGATGCAGATCGGCGTCGTGGATGAGGATGCGGCGGCGCGCGCGCGGGCCGCCGGAGTCGAGGTGGTGATGAATCTTTGCCCGAAAATGGAATACCAGCGGCTCCACGGCGAACTTTCGATGGGCGGCTTCAACACAGGCCGCTTGTCCTCGAAGCTGACTTAAGCGAAAGATAAAAGAAACTCACGCAAGGGGAGGCCCAGATGGCCGAGCGCACTTACGGATTCGACACGTTGCAAATTCACGCAGGGGCCCGCCCCGACCCCGCGACCGGCGCGCGGCAGATCCCGATTTATCAGAACACTGCCTACGTATTCCGTGACGCCGATCACGCGGCCGCGCTCTTCAACCTTCAGGAAGTTGGCTACATCTATTCGCGCCTGACCAACCCGACCGTAAGCGCACTGCAGGAACGCGTCGCGGCGCTGGAAGGCGGCGTCGGGGCGGTCGCGTGCTCATCCGGCCATGCGGCGCAGATCATGTCGCTTTTTCCGCTGATGTCTCCGGGCTCGAATTTCATCGCATCGACCCGGCTGTATGGCGGCTCGATCACCCAGTTCGGCCAGACCTTCAAGCGGTTCGGCTGGGAGGCCCGCTTCGTCGACTTCGAAGACACTTCCGCCATCCGCAAGGCCATCGACGGGAACACCAAGGCGATCTTTTGCGAATCGATCGCCAATCCCGGCGGCTATATCACCGACTTGGAGAAGGTCGGGAAGCTGGCGGATGAGGAAAAGCTGCCGCTGATCGTCGATAACACCTCCGCATCGCCCTATCTCTGCCGTCCCTTCGAATGGGGCGCGACG
>JBBDTD010000051.1:0-1751 GCA_040904645.1 Paracoccaceae bacterium | reverse complement strand
GCCAGTTCGGGGCGGCCTGCGGCCTCCGCGAAGCGGGCGATCTGGCCGTCATTGCCGATGGCGATGATGAACCAGCCGTCCGAGGCCGGGAAAGTCTCATAAGGCACCACGCTCGGGTGCGCGTTGCCGCGCCGGACCGGGGTGATTCCGGCGGTCAGATAATCCAGACCCTGATTGATCAGCCAGGAGATCTGCGTGTCCAGCAGCGCGAGGTCGATATGCTGACCCTCTCCGGTCGCGTCGCGCACGCGGAGCGCGGAGAGGATCGAGACGGCGGCGTACATCCCGGTCATCACATCGGTAATGCCGACGCCGACCTTGGTGGGCTGGCCGTCGGCCTCCCCCGTCACCGACATTATGCCGCCCATGCCCTGAATGAGGAAATCATAGCCGGCGCGGGCGGCGTAGGGGCCAGTCTGCCCGAACCCGGTGATCGAGCAATAGACGAGGCCCGGATTACGGACGCGGAGCGTCTCGTAGTCGAGGCCGCGGCGCTTCAGGTCGCCGACCTTGAAATTCTCGATCAAGACATCCGAGCGCGCTGCGATATCGGCGAGGAGACCTTGGCCCGCTTCGCTGGCCATATCGACCGCGACGGAGCGCTTGTTGCGATTGGCGCAGAGGAAATAGGCGCTTTCGCGGGTGTCGTTCCCGGCCGCGTCCTTGACGAAGGGCGGGCCCCAGCCGCGCGTATCGTCGCCGGCGCCGGGGCGTTCGATCTTGATCACGTCGGCGCCGAGATCACCAAGGAGCTGCGTGGCGCTGGGCCCCGCCAGAATCCGCGAGAGGTCCAGCACGCGCAGACCGGTGAGCGGGCCGTCCTTGAAACCGTCCCGGCCCCCCGGCGTCGCAGCGTTTTCATCAGGCATCTTCAGTCCTTCCCATCAGCACGTCGCGGATCCGTCATCGAGCGCGGCGCCCGCCGAAGCGGCGGCGGCGTGGCCGCCCAGCGTCCGGTCGGCGCGGGCGCGAAGCTCCACCATCGGTCCCCCTTCGCGCAAATCACGCCCACGTTCAAACACATATTGGGAGAGCCGGACCGTTTCGGCGAAAACCGGCGGGCGCCAGATAGGGTCAATTCCGAAAGGCGCGGCGCCCACCCGCCTCCGCCCGGCCGCAACGACGGCGCAGCCCGAGACACCCAGCCCCGAGGAAGGCGCGAGATCGGAAGCATGGCGGGCTTCGACCAGCAGAAACGCACGCGGCGCGGCGAGCGGTCGAGCTGAGCGGGCGGCGCCCGTCTTCGTCAGCCCCCTTGGCCTCGGCGCCGTCATCCGTTACCGATCCGGCATGGACAAGGGCGCGACGATCCTTCTGGGGCAGACCTTCGGCTTTCGCGCCGATCCCTTCACAACCCCCGCCGAAGACGCGGTGGAATGGCGCCGGCGCGGCGGCGTGCTGATCGAGGATGGCAAGATCATCGCCGTCGACGAGGGCGAGGCGCTGATCGGCGCGCACCCGCACGCGCGCCGGGTGGCGTGCGGCGATCATATTCTCATGCCTGGCTTCGTGGATTGCCATAACCATTATTCCCAGACCCGCATCATCGCGAGTTGGGGCGAGCGGTTGATCGACTGGTTGAACCGCTACACCTTTCCCGAGGAGATGCGCTTCGGCGAACCCGCCTACGCCGCCGCAGTGGCGGAGGATTATCTCGACCTTCTGGCGGCTGAGGGGATCACCGCCGCCGCCGCCTATTGCACCATTCATCCCGAAAGCGTCGACGCCCTTTTCGCCGCCGCCGAAGGGCG
>JBBDTD010000050.1:0-1769 GCA_040904645.1 Paracoccaceae bacterium | reverse complement strand
TTTCTTCATCACCCCGGCATCGTCGTCATATTCCCCCGCGCCATACGGGCAGGCCCAGGAGCAGAGCTTGCAGCCGATGCAATGATCCGCGTTGACGAGGACAGTGCCGTCCTCTTCCCGCTTGTAGGAGGCCCCCGTCGGGCAGACGGTGACGCAGGGCGCATCCTCGCAATGCAGGCAGCTTTTGGGGAAATGCACGGTCCGCCCGGCGCCCGCGTCCGTATCATTTTCTACCTCGAAACTGTGAATACGGTTGAACCACACGCCGGAAGGCATTGATCCATAAGGGTCTGTGTCGGTCAGCGGCGCGCTGTGTCCGCCCGCGTTCCACTCCTTGCAATTAACGGCGCAGGCGTGACAGCCGACGCAGATATCCAGATCAATAACGAGGCCGAGCTTCTTTGCGGACGGCTGTTTGGGAAGCGAGGTCATGTCTCCTCTCCCTCCCCTTTATCCGGCGCGGACACGCGGTTGCCATGGCCGGGGCGCACGCCGGTCCGCCGTGCCGCCAGCTCGCGGCGATTGCCGATCCAGTCCTGATGCGGTTTCGGCGCCGCGCCGCTCGGCCCGCCTTTGAGATCCTCGCCATAGCGCAGAATATCGGGCGGATCGGGCAGATGCGCCGTGCCTTGCGGTTTGAACATCGGCGCGGTCTCCCCCGCCTCCCCGACGCTGCATTTCTCGATGCGCACCCGTAAGTCATACCACGCCGCCTGCCCGGTTACGGGATCGGAGTTGGAATAGCGGTAGCCATCCGCGCGCGGCGGCAGCAGCTCGGCAATGATATGGTTGAGCAGGAAACCTTTTGTTGCCTCCGGCGCGTCCTCACTCAAATTCCACGCGCCCTTGCGCTTGCCGATGGCATTCCAGGTCCAGACGGTATGCCGGTTGACGCCCTGCATCAGCTTCGCTTGCCCCTTGACCCGGCCATGCGGGGAGATGATCCAGATCCAGTCGCCCTCCTCAATGCCTTCGGCGGCGGCGGTATCGGCATGAATAAACAACGGGTTGCGCGCCGTGATCTGGCGCAGCCAGGCATTCTGCCCGCCCCAGCTGTGATACATATGCATCGGCCGCTGGGTCAGCGCGTGCAGCGGATAGTCGGCCTCCTTGCGTCCCGCCTCCAGCAACGCCGGATACCAGAAGGGCAGCGGATCAAAAAACTGCTCGATCCGGTCGCGCAAATGATCCGGCGGCTGATGATCGCCATGCCCCCGCGCCGCGAGACGGAATTTCTGCAGGGTTTCGGAGTAAATCTCCATCACCACCCGTTCCGGCGCGGGCAGCCAGCCCATGCGCGTCGCCTCCGTCAGATAGGCGCGGTTGGCGAATTTGTAATAGGACTGTTCCGGCGTGAAGGGCTGTTCCCAGAAACAGCCATTGTCGATATAGGCGTCGAGCTGGCGGGGATTGGGTTTGCCGCGCCCCTGCCCCGCGCCATCCGCCCCGCGCCAGCCCGCGAGCGGGCCAATGCCGTCGCTGCGCTCATGATGGGTGATATACTCCGCATAGCCGCCGGGATAGAGCGGCGCGCCCGCCGCCGTCACCATGCCGGGCAGGTTCAGCCGTGCGCCGAGATCGAGAAGCACATCCTGAAACGGGCGCACATCGCGGTCCGGCGTGAGGATCGGCTGGCGAATGGCATCGGCGGCGCCATGGGCCGAGGAGATCGGCCGGTCGAGCAGCGAAATACAGTCCCAGCGTTCGAGATAGGTGGTGTCGGGCAACACCAGATCGGCATAGGCGATGGTCTCCGATGAAAAGGCGTC
>JBBDTD010000049.1:6865-10795 GCA_040904645.1 Paracoccaceae bacterium | reverse complement strand
TGACAACCCGCCGCCTCTCAATTACTTCGTATTCGATGCATGCGATCTTGGTTCTCGCCCATAAAAGCTTTCAATCAAGCAAAGGTTGAATTCTCTGGAGACGACACGATACCTTAGGGGGATGGCACAGGTCAGCGCCGCCTACGAGGAGACAGATGATGATCGCTCAAGGCTACCCAAAGCCCGCTCCGACCCTCGATCCCGTATGGAGCCGTATGCGTTGCGAGGCGGAAGAAATAGTCGCGTCTGAGCCGTTGATGGCCAGCCTCGTTCACGCCGTCATTCTTCAGGCCCGGGATCTTGAGGCCGCGATAAGCTATCGTCTGGCGCAAAAGCTCGCGACCGACGACATGCCACAGATGCTGATCCGTCAAATATGCAACGAGGCCGAAGCATCCGATCCGGCGATCGGCGCGGCGATCCGCGCAGATATCGTCGCGGTGGAGGAACGTGACCCCGCCTGCCACCGCTACGTTCAGCCAATCCTCTATTTCAAAGGCTTTCTAGCGGTACAGTCGCACCGGATCGCACATTGGCTGTGGGGGCAGGGCAGGCGCGATCTCGCCTATCTATTTCAAATGCGCGCATCCGAAGTTTTCGGCGTCGACATCCACCCCGCGGCGCGAATTGGAAAAGGCATCATGATCGACCACGCCCATTCCATCGTTATTGGAGAAACGGCGGTCGTTGGCGATGATGTTTCGATGCTCCACTCGGTTACATTGGGTGGCACTGGCAAGACGGAGGAGGACCGGCACCCCAAGATCGGCAATGGCGTATTGATCGGCGCGGGCGCTTCAATCCTTGGGAACATCACTATTGGCCATTGCAGTCGCATCGCAGCAGGTTCGGTGGTTTTGCGAGATGTGCCGCCCTGCAAGACAGTGGCTGGCGTGCCGGCGAAAATTGTCGGCGAAGCAGGGTGCGATCGTCCTTCGTCTTCAATGAATCAACTTGTCGCCGAAGAGGCGGAGGATATCGTCCCCTCCGCCTGATCTGGCAATATCAGTCAGACGAGCATCGACATCGGCTCTTCCATATAGCCCTTGAACGCAGCGATGAGTTGGGCGCCAAGTGCGCCATCAATGACCCGATGATCGACGGAAAGCGTGACCGAAATCACCGTAGCGACCGCAAGTTCATCGCCACGTGCGACTGGTTTCTTTACGCCCGCGCCAACGGCGAGGATCGCGCCATGCGGCGGATTAATCACCGCATCAAAGTTGTCGATCCCCATCATGCCAAGGTTGGAGATCGAAAAACTCCCGCCCTGGAACTCGTGAGGCGCCAACTTGCGGGTTTTCGCCCGTGCGGCGAGGTCTTTCATCTCCGCCGAGATCGTGCTCATCGTTTTTTTGTCTGCATCGCGGATCACCGGCGTGAAAAGCCCACCTTCGATGGCGACAGCGACCGCCACGTCGGAAGCCTTGAACTTCAGGATACGATCCCCGGCCCAAGCCGCATTGCAGTCGGGCACGTCCTGAAGCGCCAGCGCACAGGCTTTGATGACAAAATCATTGACGGAGAGTTTGACGCCCTTCGACTCCAGCCCCTTGTTCAACTCACCACGGAATTTCAGCAGCGCGTCGAGTTCGATATCCCGCCTGAGGTAGAAATGCGGGATCGTCTGCTTCGCCTCCGTCAAGCGCGCGGCGATGGTGCGGCGCATGCCATCGAGCGTGACTTCTTCGAACTCGCGGTCCGCATAGAGCTTCTTGACCTGATCGACGCTCGCGCCAGCGGCCATCGCCGGGGCGGGTTTCGCCGCCGAATCTTCAGCCTTGGCTTCCTGCTTGGACGCTGGCTTCGCCGCTTCGACATCCGCCTTCACGATGCGGCCATGCGGTCCCGACCCCTTGATGTCGGAAAGATCCAGCCCTTTTTCCGCCGCAATGCGCCGCGCCAGCGGGGACGAGAAGATCCGATCTCCACTGCTGGTTTTCTCCGGGGCCGGGGCAGGGGCGTCGGATTTCGCCTCCGCCTCGGGCGCGTCTTCCGCCTTTGGCTCCGGCTTCTTCTCTGGTTCAACCTTAGGTGCGGACGCTTTGTCTCCCTCCGGCGCATCACCGATATCGTCGGCGCTCTCCCCCTCTTCCAGAAGCACCGCGATCACTGCGTTGACCTTCACGCCCTCGGTTCCTTCGGCGACGACGATCTTGCCGATGGTCCCTTCATCGACAGCCTCGACCTCCATGGTCGCCTTGTCGGTTTCGATTTCGGCTATGATGTCGCCAGAGGAGACCTTGTCGCCCTCCTTCACCAGCCATTTCGCCAAGTTGCCTTCCTCCATCGTGGGGGAAAGGGTGGGCATCGTGATGTTGATGGGCATCGCGCGCTCCTCAGCGATATGTGACGGCTCTGCAGGCGGCGACCACTTCTTCGGTCGTCACCAGCGCCAGCTTTTCGAGATTGGCCGCATAGGGCATCGGCACGTCCTTGCCGGCGCAATTGATCACCGGCGCATCCAGATAATCGAACGCCTCCTGCATCAGCACCGCCGAGATATGGTTGCCGATGGAGCACACCGGCCAGCCTTCCTCCACCGTCACGCACCGGTTAGTCTTCATGACCGAACGCACGACCGTGTCGGTATCCATCGGCCGGATGGAGCGAAGGTCGATCACCTCGGCGGAAATTCCATCTTCGGCCAGCGCATCGGCCGCCGCAAGCGCGTATTGCATCCCGATCCCGAAGCTGACGATGGTGAGATCGGCGCCTTCGCGCCAGACCCGCGCCTTGCCGATCGGCACTGTCCAGTCGTCCAGATCCGGCACATCAAAGCTGCGCCCATAGAGCATCTCGTTTTCCAGGACGATCACCGGATTCGGGTCGCGGATCGCTGATTTGAGCAGCCCCTTGGCGTCCGCCGCAGAATAGGGCTGCACCACCTTAAGCCCAGGCACCTGCGCATACCAGGCAGCATAGTCCTGGCTGTGCTGTGCGCCGACCCGCGCCGCGGCGCCGTTCGGGCCCCGAAACACGATAGGGCAGCCCATCATGCCGCCGGACATGTAACGTGTCTTGGCTGCGGAGTTGATGATCTGGTCGATCGCCTGCATGGCGAAGTTGAAGGTCATGAATTCGACGATCGGGTTCAGCCCGGCGAAAGCCGCCCCAACCGCGAGGCCGGCGAAACCGTGCTCTGTGATCGGGGTGTCGATCACGCGCCTCGGACCGAACTCGTCGAGTAGTCCCTGCGATATCTTGTAGGCGCCCTGGTACTCGGCGACCTCCTCGCCCATCAGGAACACGTCGCCATTGGCGCGCATCTCTTCGGCCATCGCGTCGCGCAACGCCTCGCGCACCGTCTGGCTCTTGAAGCTAGTTCCGGCGGGCAATTCGCTGTCCTTGGGCGCGGCGGCTTTCGGCGCCGCCGGCGGCTTCTTGCTTGAACTTTCCGTTGGCTCGTCTTCGCTCGCCGCTGGCGCTTGGTCTTTCGCGGATTTTTCCTGAGCTCCGCCACCCGCAAGCGCGCTCTTATCCTCGCCGTCCTCAAGCAGTATGGCGATCACGGCGTTGACCTTCACGCCTTCGGTTCCCTCGGCGACCACCAGCTTGCCGACCGTTCCCTCGTCAGCCGCCTCGACCTCCATGGTCGCCTTGTCGGTTTCGATTTCGGCGATGATGTCGCCGGAGGCGACCTTGTCACCCTCCTTCACCAGCCATTTCGCCAGATTGCCCTCTTCCATGGTGGGGGAGAGAGCCGGCATCGTGATTTCAATGGTCATGCGGGGCGCTCCCTCAAGCGTAAATGTCAGTCCAGAGCTCTTTTGGGTCTGGCTCCGGGCTTTCCTGGGCGAACTTGGCCGCTTCGTTGATGATCGCCTTGATCTCCTTGTCGGCCGCCTTCAGATCATCCTCGGAGACTTCGGCGCCCATCAGCAGCAGATCGCGGACATGGTCGATCGGGTCGCGTTCATATAGCATTTT
>JBBDTD010000049.1:5393-6855 GCA_040904645.1 Paracoccaceae bacterium | reverse complement strand
CGTGCGGTACTTCGCCGGGTCCGACATCGAGTGGCCGCGATAGCGATAGGTGTTCATCTCGAGGATATACGGCCCTTTTCCGCCGCGACAGTGCGCGACCGCGCCCTGCGCCGCCGCCTTCACGGCAAGCACGTCCATCCCGTCAACCGCTTCGCCCGGAATGCCGAATGCCTCGCCGCGCGTATAGAGCGCCGGCGTGGAGGATCCACGCTTCAGCGACGTTCCCATCGCATACTGGTTATTCTCAATCACGAAAATCGCCGGCAGCTTCCAGAGCGACGCCATGTTGAACGCCTCGTAAACCTGTCCCTGATTCGCCGCACCGTCGCCGAAATAGGCGAAGGAGACATTGTCGTTCTCCCGGTACCGGTTAGCAAAAGCCAGCCCGGCCCCGATCGGCACATTGGCGCCGACGATGCCGTGGCCGCCGTAAAATTCCTTCTCCTTGGAGAACATGTGCATGGAGCCGCCCTTGCCGCGCGAATAGCCGTCTTCGCGCCCGGTCAGCTCCGCCATGACGCCTTTCGGGTCCATGCCGCAGGCCAGCATGTGGCCATGGTCGCGATAGGTGGTGACGCGCTGGTCACCTTCCTTCGCACAGGCTTCAATGCCGACGACGACGGCTTCCTGCCCGATATAAAGGTGGCAGAAGCCTCCGATAGCGCCCATGCCGTAGAGTTGGCCGGCCTTCTCTTCGAAGCGGCGGATCAGCAGCATCTCTCGATAGAATTTCAGAAGCTCCTCTGTCGAGGCGTTCGGCTTCGTCCGCTTGCGCGTGGCGGCCATGCGGGGCTCCTTCCCGATACGTGCCGGGGCGTGTGCGTCGCCCCGCGCGTGGATTCCTTCACGTCTTGCAGCAGTCATAACGCGATTTCGGGAGGATGGGTAAGGGGAAACCTGCGTCTCCGGACGCCGCAAGCTGCTAAACGGGGTGGTTTTCACCGCCGAGCGATCAAATGGTTTAACGTATCACCATCTCGTCGGGACGTGAGCGGCCAAGAATGTCGCGTGCGCGTTCGTCAAGAAGGTCGAGGTCGAGATAATTTTCGCCGAGCCGGCGGATCAGGTTTTCCAACCGCTCCCGTTCGGCGAGCTGCTCATCCAGAACCGCGGTCATCCGGCGCTCTTCCTTCTCGGCCGCGAAGCCGACGCGAAGACCAAGTCCGCCCTGCACTCCGCGATGCGCGAAATAGAGCGTGGCGGCGATGACCACAGCCATCACCCCGATATCCGCGAGCCGCGGCCCAAACCTTTTGGCGATCATCCGCTCGTGCCTCGTCCATGCGCCATTCAGCGCTTTATTCGGGCGATCATGCCGGAAAAACACAGGAAAGAAAAGAAATTCATCTTCAATTTCTCCCGTGACACGCTGCGGGCCAGTCAAAAAATATTTTACCCTAATCGGAGCACGCCCCAGGCGTTCAGTCCCGATGGAGCGCGCAAGCGAAGCGCTTCAGCGGCT
>JBBDTD010000049.1:0-5383 GCA_040904645.1 Paracoccaceae bacterium | reverse complement strand
GTGGGGGCGCTCTTGACGGGGGATCACCGGGAAGGCGCCGTCAGCGCGGGCGGCGCTGGTCGGGCTGAAGAGAAACTGCATCAGCGCGTAGCTCGCCATCACCGTCCCGCCCCAAGCGGCGGCGGCGATACCGTCATCCCCTGTCTGCTCGCGCAGGAGATCCGGCATCACTGGCATCCTCAACCCGATGCCGACAGCGTTCAGCATCACCGTGACGAAGATGAAGAAAAGCGCTCGCTTTCCGCCCATCGCGGCGCGGGCGATTTTAGGCGCGCAAGAGCCGCGCCCCGGCATAGACCGCCGCGTCGCCCAGATCCTCCTCGATGCGGATCAGCTGGTTGTATTTCGCCAACCGGTCCGACCGCGCGAGCGAGCCAGTCTTGATTTGCCCGCAATTCGTCGCCACCGCGAGGTCGGCTATGGTCGCATCCTCGGTCTCGCCGGATCGGTGCGACATGACGGCGGTGTAAGCGGCGCGCTGCGCCATCTCCACCGCCTCGAGCGTTTCGGAAAGCGTGCCAATCTGGTTGACCTTCACGAGGATCGAATTGCCGACCCCCTGCGCGATGCCGTCCGCCAGCCGCGCGGGGTTGGTGACGAAGAGATCATCGCCGACCAGTTGGCAGCGGCCGCCAAGTTCGGCAGTCAGATGCGCCCAGCCCTCCCAATCGTCTTCCGACAGTCCGTCCTCGATGGAAATGATCGGATAGCTATCGATCAGATCGGCGTAATAGCCGGTCATCTCCTCGGCGCTCAGCACCTTGCCTTCGCCCTTGAGGTGATAGCGCCCATCCGAGAAAAACTCGGTCGCGGCTGAATCGAGCGCGAGGAAAATATCCTCGCCCGGTCGATAGCCGGCCTTCTCGACGGAGCGCATGATGAAATCCAGCGCCTCGCGGGTCGAAGCGATGTTGGGCGCAAAGCCGCCTTCATCACCAACATTGGTGCCGAAACCCTTGGCCGACAGCTCTTTCTTCAGGGTGTGGAAAATCTCCGCGCCCATCCGCACCGCGTCGCGCATCGTCGGCGCGGAGACGGGCATGATCATGAATTCCTGAATATCGATCGGGTTGTCTGCATGGGCGCCGCCATTGATGATGTTCATCATCGGGGCCGGCAGGGTCCGCGCGCTAACGCCGCCGACATAACGGTAAAGCGGCAATCCGGTGCTTTGCGCCGCCGCCTTGGCGACGGCCAGCGAGACGCCGAGGATCGCGTTGGCGCCGATCCGCGCCTTGTTCGGTGTGCCGTCGATCTCGATCATCGCGGCGTCGATAAGGCTCTGGCGCGTCGCATCGACGCCGGCGAGGGCTTCGAAGATCTCGCCATTGACGGCCTCAACCGCTTTCAGCACTCCCTTGCCGAGGTAGCGCTCCATCTCCCCGTCGCGCAGTTCCACCGCTTCATGCGCGCCGGTGGAAGCGCCGGAGGGAACTGCGGCGCGCCCCTCCGCGCCATCTTCCAGCACGACGTCGACTTCGACGGTCGGATTGCCCCGGCTGTCCAGAATTTCACGGCCGGTGATTTCGATGATGGCGCTCATGGGCGGGCTCCTCGGGCTGCGACGCGCGGAGCTATAGGGCGGGGCAGAGCGGGGGGCAAGAACCGAGGCGCAGCCTCACCCCTTCAGCCCGGTCTCGCGCAGCAGACCCTTGCGCTTCGCTTCGTAGTAATAACCGCGCGCGTACCAACCGATAGCCTCGTCCGGATCGCCCTCCGCGACGAGCCATGCGCCGCGCAGGTATTTGACGCCGTATTCCAGGTTCGTCTCGGCGTCGAGCAGCCCCTTGTCGGAGCCGCGATACCCCATAGTTCGCGCGGTTGACGGATGAATTTGCAGCAGGCCGTAATAGGGTCCGTTTCGCGCGCCCGGCCGGTGCCGGCTCTCGCGGATCACCAGCCGCTGAACCAGTGTGAGCGGGACATCATACCGTGCGGCCGCAGCGACGATCAGGGCGCGAAGCTCGGGCGTTTCATTCGGATAGAGTTCAAGCGATTGCTTCGCGCCGATGCGCGGCCTGTCCGCCCCGGCGTGGCCCGGTTCTGGCGCGGTGGATGCGCAGGCGGCCAGAAGCGCAACCGCCAACGCCGGAAAAGCCCAACCACGCACCATACGAAACCTCCCGTTTCGTCCGCTCAATAGCGCGGCGCGCATGCGCCGGCAATGCGGGCCGCGCCATGGGGCCTGAACTGAAAAAGGGGCGCGGCCCTCTCGGCGCCGCGCCCCTCAGATTCAACCTCTCGGTCACCCGCTATCGATCAGTCGTCGAAACCGATCCGCTCGACGATCTTCAGCGCCGCCGGTCGCGCCTCGCCGATCGCCACCAACGGCGTGTCATCCGGCGTGAAATCACCAAAGCTCTTCACCAGTTCGGACGGCTCTACACCCGGCTCGACCGGGTATTCGCCGACGATCTCGGCGTAGATCTTCTGCGCTTCGTCCGACGACAGCCATTCCATCATCTTCAACGCGGCTTCCCGGTTCGGCGCCGCCTTGGTCATCGCGACCCCGGAGATGTTCATGTGCGTGCCGCCGCCCTCGAAATGCGGAAACTGGATCCGCACCGCGTCGGCCCATTCCTTCTGCTCGTCATCCGCCAGCATCGCGACCATGTAATAATTGTTGCCGAGGGAGATGTCGCATTCGCCGGCCCAGATCGACTTTATCTGCGAGCGGTCGCTTCCCTCGGGTTTCATCGCGAGATTGGCCTTGACGCCTTCCATCCAGACCTCGGCCTTTTCCTCGCCAGACCGCGCGACCATCGCGCCGAGCAGGCCAAGCGTATAGGGATGCGAGCCGGAGCGCGTGCAGATCCGCCCCTTCCATTTCGGATCGGCGAGGTCTTCATAGGTTGTCACTTCGCCGTCCTTCACGCGCTCTTTCGATGCATAGACGATGCGCGCGCGGGCGGTGACGCCCCACCAATGGCCGTCCGGGTCATGAAAGGCGTCAGGAATATTGGCTTCGAGCACGGGCGAAGTCACAGCCTGCGTCACGCCCGCGTCGACCGCCTCCAGAAGCCGCGAGATGTCGACGGTGAAGATGAGATCGGCCGGCGAAAGATCGCCCTCGGCCTTCAGGCGCTCCACCATACCCTTGTTGAGGAAGACGACATTGGCCTCAACACCTGTTTCAGCGGTGAAGGCCGCCATCAGGGGCGCGATCAGGTCTGGCTGGCGATAGGAATAGACATTCACTTCGTCGGCCAGCGCCGGGGCGGCGATGGCGGCGCAGGCGATCGTGATGGCGGCGCGGTTGAACACGGCTGATCCTCCTCGTTGATGTTGGGGGATCAATACCTGACTGAATCATTTTTTCAATACCGGAGATGTTTGCTCAGGAATTTTCTCGCGGCGCTTTATTTCGTTCCAGATGGCGTCCATCGCCGCCAGCCCCGCATCCTCGGGCCGACGGCCCTGCGCCGTCAGCGCCGCCTCGACGCCACGAAACCGCCGCTCGAATTTCGCGTTGACGCGGCGCAGCGCCGCTTCCGGGTCGACCTTCAGATGCCGGCCGAGATTGGCGACCACGAACAGAAGATCGGCGTACTCATCCTCGATCCGATCAGGGTCGCCGCTTTCGTGCGCCTCGGCGAGTTCGGCGGATTCTTCGGCGATCTTGTCGAGAACGCCATTGATGTCGGGCCAGTCGAAGCCGACCCGCGCCGCGCGGTCTTGAAGCTTCACCGCCCGCGTCATGCCCGGCAAAGAAGCGGGCACGCCGTCAAGCGCGCTTTCGCGGGTCTCGCCGCTCGCCGCCCGCTCGGCGGATTTAAGGCGCTCCCATGAGCCGGGGACGAAATCTTCTTTCGACCAGTCGCCGAACACATGCGGGTGCCGCCGGAGCATCTTGGCAGTGATGGCCTCGACGACCTCATCCCAGCCGAACGCGCCGGTCTCCGCCGCCATCTGGGCGTGATAGGCGACCTGAAGCAGCAGATCGCCCAACTCATCCGCCAGATCGCCCATCGCGCCGCGTTCGATCGCGTCGGCGACCTCATAGGCCTCCTCGATCGTATAGGGCGCGATGGAGCGGAAATCCTGCTCCAGATCCCACGGGCAACCGTGGACCGGTTCGCGAAGCCGGCGCATCAGCTCCAGCAGCCGGCCAATTCCGGCGCCGGGATCTGCGATCAGCGCATCGGAATCGGGCCGGGGCAGGGGCGCCGTTCGGTTGATCGGCTTTCCCGTCAGAACGGGATCTCGTCTTCGATATCGGCGTTGTAGCCGCCCGAACGCCCGCCGCGGTCATTTGAGCTGGAACCGCCGCGCTCATCATAGCCGCCGCGCTCATCACCGCCGCCGCCGCCGCCCGATCCGCCGCCTTCGCCGCGGCCGTCGAGCATGGTCAACTCGGAGCGATAGGGACGCAACACGACCTCGGTCGAATAACGATCCTGCCCGTCCTTGTCCGCCCATTTGCGGGTCTCGAGCTGGCCTTCGAGATAGACCTTGGAACCCTTGCGCAGATACTGCTCGGCCACCCGCACCAGCGGTTCGGAGAAAATGGCGACCGAATGCCATTCGGTGCGCTCCTTGCGCTCACCGGAGGCCTTGTCGCGCCATGTCTCCGATGTCGCGATACGCAGGTTGCAGACCTTGCCGCCATTGGGAAAGTTCCGCACCTCGGGATCGCGCCCGAGATTGCCGATAAGGATGACTTTGTTGACGCTCCCGGCCATGCGGGTCTCCTCTTTCGAATCCTATGCGCACCAATAACGCGCGCCCGGTCAAAGCGCCACCTGAGGTCGCGACTGAAACCGTTGACGTGGCGCTGGCCCACCCCACATCATGCAGGCGAGTCTCGCAGCGAAACCACAAATGTTCTATAATTGTTCCGACTCCTGACATCTCTTGTCAAGAGCATGACGCCGCCGCCTCGCAGGGCGGTCCTTCACGTGATACGGGCATGGCATGGCCGAACAGAAATTCATCTCGATCCGCGGCGCGCGGGAGCATAATCTGAAGGGGATCGACGTCGATCTGCCCCGGAACGCGCTCTGCGTCATCACCGGGCTTTCCGGCTCAGGCAAGTCGTCCCTCGCGTTCGATACGATCTATGCTGAGGGGCAGCGACGCTATGTCGAAAGCCTCTCGGCCTATGCGCGCCAGTTTCTGCAAATGATGCAGAAGCCCGATATGGATCATATCGAGGGGCTTTCTCCCGCCATCTCCATCGAGCAGAAAACCACTAGCCGCAATCCCCGCTCGACCGTCGGCACGGTGACGGAGATCTACGACTATCTGCGCCTGCTCTTCGCCCGGGTCGGCACGCCCTATTCGCCGGCGACCGGCCTGCCGATCGAGGCGCAGCAGGTTTCCGAAATGGTCGACCGCGTCATGGCGATGGAGGAGGGGACCCGAGCCTATCTCCTCGCGCCGA
>JBBDTD010000048.1:0-1789 GCA_040904645.1 Paracoccaceae bacterium | reverse complement strand
GATCACCGTCACCGACATGCCGGCCTTGCGCGCCTCGATCGCCGCGCCCATCCCGGCGGGGCCAGCCCCGACGATGGCGAGATCAGGCGCGCGCCCGGCGCCGCTCATCGCCGCGCGCCCCGTTGGGGGGCGATCGCCATGCCAGGCTGCAGAAGCACCTGACAGGCCTGCCGGTTCGGGGCGCCGTCGATTTCGACCAAGCATTCATAGCAGGCGCCCATCATGCAATAGGGCGCACGCCCCTCGTGCGTCGTGGGGTGCGTGCGGGTCACGCGGATTCCGGCGCCGAGCAACGCGGCGGCCACGGTGTCGCCCGCCCACCCGACGAATGCGTCCCCCTCCCAGGTGAAGGGCGTCACCGCCGCGCGGTCTTCATCGGCGTCAATGCGTCTGAACATCGAACCTCTCGCTGGTGAGCGCGGCGATCTCCGGCCCGTAGCCGCCGGCGGCGATCATTGGCGCGAGCCGTAGAGCGTGAACCGGGGCGAGGGTGACGCCCGAATGGCAGTTCGCCGCGAAAAGCCCGGGCAGGTCTGGCGCGGCCTCGTAGACCGGGAAACCGTCTTCAGTCATCGTCCGTGCTCCGCCCCAGGCGCGAACCAGATTGACCTCCGAAAGCCAGGGATAGATTTGCAGCGAACGGGCGGCGATATCCTTGATCACCGAAGCCTTGCTGCGGTCGTCGAGCCCGGCCTCCGGCTCCTTGCTGTCGCCAAGCAAGATCGTGCCCGCCTCCGTCTGACGCGCCTTGTGCGTCGGCAGGGAGAGACGCGGCCCCATGCGTTCGGTTACGAGGATCTGCCCCTTGACGCCGAAGACCGGGACCGGCAGGCCCGACATCTCGCCCAGCGCCCGATTGCCGATCCCGGCGGCCAGCACCAGCCTGTCTCCGTCGAACCGCTCCGCGCCGGCAAAAACCCTCCAGAGTCCGCCCTCGCGCGAGATTCTGTCGACATGTCGGCCCGAGAGGATGCGGCCGCCATGGGCGAGGATGCCGCGATGCATGGCGAGGAGCATCCCGTGCGGGCTGGCGTGACCGTCCTGCGCGCACCACCCGGCGCCCGCCACGTCAGGGCCGATCCCCGGAGTCAGCGCCTCGACCTCTTTGCGGTCGATGATCCGCGCCTCGAACGGATGCGGCCCGTTGATATCGGACATGCGCGCAAGCAGGTTGCGGCGCTGTTCGAGTTCCTCCTCGGACATGCAGATATGCAATCCGCCCGGCGCGCTGAAGCCGCAGGAAATTCCGGTTTCGTTCAGCAACATTTCCTGAAAGTCAGGCCAAAGCGCGGCGCTTTCGCGCGTCCAGAGCGCATAGTCCGTCAGGCCATCTCCCTTCGCCTGGGTCCATACAAGACCGAAATTCGCGCGCGCGGCCCGATGCGCCTCATCGCCCTCATCCAGCAAGAGCACCCGCCCGCCCAGGCGCGCGAGCCCCCAGGCGATGGCGGCGCCGACCATGCCGCCGCCGACGATGATCGTCTCAGCGCCAGCTTCGCTCATCCGTCATGCCTGTTGATCTGATCGAGGAAGCGGCGTGCGCGCGCGCTCTCGGGGGCGGAAAAGAACTTTGCGGGGGGCGCGACCTCCACGATCTCGCCCTGGTCCATGAAGACGATCCGATCCGCGACCTCACGGGCGAAGCCCATCTCATGCGTCACGCAGATCATCGTCATGCCCTCGGCCGCGAGCCGGCGCATCGCGGCGAGCACCTCGCTGACCATTTCCGGGTCCAGCGCCGAGGTCGGCTCATCGAAAAGCATCACCTTCGGCTCCATCGCCAGCGCCC
>JBBDTD010000047.1:0-10905 GCA_040904645.1 Paracoccaceae bacterium | reverse complement strand
GAGCAGAAGCGCGCGGCTGATCGCCAGCATCTGCTGCTCGCCGCCGGAAAGCTGCCCGCCGCCATTGGAGCGCCGCTCCGCCAGACGCGGGAAGGTCGAATAGATCCGCTCGGCCGTCCAGGCGCCGCCGCGCGTCTCCACCAGTTTCAGGTGCTCGTCCACTGTCAGCGACCGCCAGAGCCGACGCCCCTGCGGCACGTACCCGACGCCAAGCCGGGCGATCTCCGCCGGGCCGAGGCCGCCGAGCGCCTGTCCGTGCAGACTGACGGAGCCTGAATGCGCCCGCTCCAGCCCGATGATGGTCTTGCAGAGCGTGGTCTTGCCCATGCCGTTGCGCCCGACCACGGAAAGCACGCCCCGCCCGAGCGTAAGGTCGACGCCCTGCAGGGCGTGGCTCTGGCCGTAAAAGACGTTGAGCCCGCGGATATCCAGCGCCGGGACGCCTGAAGATTCAGCCATCGCCGCCCCCGAGATAAAGCGCCTGGACTTCGGGGTCGGATTCGATTTCGGCTGGCTTGCCCTCTTTGAAGATGCGCCCGTTATGCATCATCGTCACGCTTTCGGCGACCCGGAGCGCGACATCCATGTCATGCTCGATGATGATGAAGCCCATATGGCCGGGCAGGCCGGTGAGGATATCCACCAGATCGCGCCGCTCGGTCGGGGAAAGCCCGGCGGCGGGTTCGTCGAACAGGATGAAGCGCGGCGCCCCGGCGAGCGCCATCGCGATTTCAAGCTGGCGCTGCTGACCATAGGAAAGCTCCGCCACCGGCGTGGCCTTCACATCCTCCATGTGGACGACCCGCATCAGGCTTTCCGCGCTCGCCATCAGGGCGTCGTCCCGGCGCGGCCTGATGAAGGAGAAACGCCCGCGCGAGACGCCGCAACAAGCGAGATAGATATTGTCGATCACATTCAGCCCCGCGAAGAGCAGCGAGATCTGGTAGGTGCGGCGCAGCCCGCGGCGGATACGCTCCTGCGGGGGGAAGGTGGTGATATCCTCACCGAAGAACCGGATGGAGCCGGAGCTTGGCGGAAAATCGCCG
Source organism: Paracoccaceae bacterium (assembly GCA_040904645.1). Classification (GTDB taxonomy): domain Bacteria; phylum Pseudomonadota; class Alphaproteobacteria; order Rhodobacterales; family Rhodobacteraceae; genus Pikeienuella. The sequence goes on along the minus strand of JBBDTD010000047.1, from coordinate 9,859 downwards.
GTGACGCAGTTGAACAGCGTGGTCTTGCCGGCGCCGTTGGAGCCAAGCACCGCGCGCCGCTCCCCCGGCTTCACTCTCATGTCGATGTCGGCCAGGGCTTCGAGCGCGCCGAACCGCTTGCCGACGCCGCGCAGTTCCAGCGCGCTTTCGGCGCCGGTGGAGCCGAGCCGTTCCGCGATGCTGGCGGCGCCTCTGGCGGGTGTCGGCACGGGCGCGTTCATGGCGCTTCCCCGCCCCGGTCGAGCAGGGGATCGCGCCCGCGGTTGGCTTTCCACTTCTCCCAAAGGCCGAGGATGCCGTCCGGCGACCAGAAGACGATCACGAGGAAGCCGATTCCGATCAGAAGCTGGAACCGCTCCCCCCCGAGGCCGAGCCCGGTCAGCGCGTCGATGGCGAAGGTCTTGAGCACGACATAGATGAACGCGCCGATGAACGGCCCGATCGGATGCCGCAGGCCGCCGATCACCGCGATGATCAGGATGTCGATCACTGGCCCGACCCCGGCGGTGCCGGGTGAGATCTGCGCCGATTGCCAGGTGAGGAGAATGCCGCCGATCCCCGCGATCAGCGCCGCGACCGCATAGGCGGCGATCCGGTGCGCGGTGACGCCGAAGCCGAGCGCGGCCATGCGGCGCGGATTATCCCTGATGCCCTGAAGCGCGAGGCCGAACGGCGAGCGCGAAATATAGAGCACGAAGAAGAATGAGAGCGCGGCCCAGAACAGCGTCAGGTAGTAGAACGCCACCGGATCGCGCCAGTCGACGCCAAAAAGCGCCGGTGGGAAAATACCGTTGAAGCCAGAAAACCCGTTGAAGATCACATAGTTCTGCCGGGCGAAATAGAAGAAGGCAGAGGCGATGGCGAGGGTGATCATGATCGTGTAGATCCCCTCCGTCCTGACCGCGAGCCAGCCGGTGACCGAGCCGAAGGCGACCGCGACGATCAGCGCCAGCGGGATCGCGACATACCAGGGCCAGCCCTGGCTGATGCCGGTGATGGCGCTGTCGCCGAAGATCGCCACCATGTAGCCGGCGACGCCCGCGACGGTCATCTGCACGAGGCTGACCATGCCGCCATAACCGGCGAGCAGCATCAGGCTGAGCGATATCATCCCGAGGATGAAGCTCCACCCGAATATCTGATTCAGCGTGAAGCCGCCGGCGAAGGCGGGGACCAGCAGCAGGATGATCCCGACCACCCACCAGGAGGCGGGGATACGCTGCTCCCAGCCGCCGGGCGCGCGGCCCAATTCGCCCCCGCCTTTCAGCACGCGATCTTCCGCCAGCGCCATATCAGGTCCGCCCCATCAGGCCCTGGGGCCGGAAGGCGAGGACGACGACCATGATCAGGAAGGTCAGCACCACCGCATAGGTCGGGAAATAGACCGAGCCGAACTGTTCCGCGAGGCCGATCAGCAGCGCGCCGAGCGCGGCGCCGGGGATCGAGCCCATGCCGCCGACGATCACGACGACGAGAGAGGCGAGCAGAAAGCGCGTATCCTCCCCCGGCGCGACGGACTGGAACGTGCCGCCGACCACGCCGGCGACGCCTGCAAGCCCCGCGCCGAAGGCGAAGACGCCGACGAAAACGATATGGATGCGCGCGCCGGTGGCCGAAAGCATGTCGCGGTCATCGACGCCGGCGCGGATCAGCATGCCGATCCGCGTGCGGTTCAGCAGCAGCCACATGCCGACCCCGACCACGACCGAGGCGAGGAAGATCACGATGCGGACCACGGGATACTTCATGTAGACCAGCTCGCCCGAGCTTTTCGCGCCGGTGACGAAGAACGTGTCCATCGGCCCGGAAAGCCAGGCTGGCGGCGAGATGTTGTAATAATCGCCGCCCCAGACCCAGAGCATCAGATCCGCCGCGACGATGGAGATGCCGATGGTCACCAGCGTCTGGCGAAGATCCTGCCCCTCCATCCGCCGGAAGACGAAGATCTGCAACAGCACGCCGACCAGCCCGACGATGACGAAGGCGGCCGGAAAGGCGAGCAGCCAATAGCCGGTCCACTGCGCGAAGACGAAGCCGACATAGCCGCCAAGCAGGAAGAGCGAGCCATGCGCGAGGTTGACGTTGCGCATCAGCCCGAAGATCAGCGTGAAGCCGGAGGCGACGAGGAAATAGAGCCCGCCGAGCGTGACGCCGTTGAAAAGCGCGTTGAGGAAGATCTTCTTGCGCCCGATGGCGTCCTCCAGCCCATCGGGCCAGATCGCGAAGATCAGCCAGAGCAGCACCGCGGCCGCGATGGCGAGGATTCCGGCCCGGAACGGATGACGGGAGGCGAAGCCTCTCATGAATGGCGGCCCCGGTTCGGGGAGGCGACTGATGGATTGCGCGGCATAACCCCGGCTGCCTCCCTTGACCCGCGCGGATTCGGATCGTCCCGCGTCTCGTTCGTTGACGCTAAACGCCTGCGAGCCCGGCCGCATACCCGACAGTCTTTCAAGGTCGCGGAGGATCGGGAATTCGGGCGGTCCGGGACGCCCGCTCAGTTCACATGCGCGACGCGGCGATAATCGGAGGGCGGGATGCCGACATTGGTCGAGAAGAAGCGCGTGAAGCTCGCCTGGCTCGAAAAGCCGAGATCATAGCTGATCTCCGTCACCGATTTGCGAGAATTCATCAACTCGTCAATGGCGAGTTCGCTGCGCAGCGTATTGAGGTAGAGATTCGGGGTGATGCCCATTTGCCGACGGAAAAGTTTGAAGAAATGCGGCCGCGAGAGCCCGGCCTGACGCGAGAGCCAGTCGATATCGAGGTCTTCGGTGAAGTTCTCCTGCATCAGCCGCAGTGAGCGGCGAACGCGGTAATCGGTGAACCGGTTGGCGGCGAGGCGGCTGAAATCGTCCGGTTCCGCGCCGGTGTCCGCGCAGCGCCATGATTGCTCGAAACAAAGAGACGCAAGCTCGAACAGGTAGCCGTCGAAGAGGCTGACGCTTTCCAGCTCCAGCATCAGGCTGGTCAGGCGGCGGAGCGAAAGGCGCACCGCCGGCGTCAGTTCGATCGAACGCGCGCCGAAGCTGAGGGAGAATTCGGCGGAGCGGCTGGTCTCCAGAAACCACATCGGCTTGATGTAAAGGACAAGGCTGAGGCAGGGGCGCCCCTCGTCGGGCTGGAAGCTGTGCGGCTCCCACGGGCTGACCGCGGCGGCGGCGCCGCCGTCGATTCGGATCGTATCGTCCGCGATCGGCACGTCGCCATGCGCATCGCCGACCCAGAAGACCAGGTGCCCCTCACGGTGGGCGTGCGTGACCATTGGTTTATCCAGCAGATAGAGCGCTGCGCGGCCGAAATCGCCGTGATGCACCGACAGAGCTTCGCTCATGACGGATATCTCCCTTGAATGGCCCGGCGTTAAGGTCATGCGGGCCTGTTTCTTGATTCTATCGGATGCCGGGATCGCGCGTTTGCGCAAGACTAAATGTTGAAATTTGAGACTTTAGGTTACGCGATGGCACCTGACGCCCGATCCGCTCCGCCGGGCCGCTTTCATTGAACCGCGGTCAAAACGGCGTGGAGCTCCTCCGCTTCGATCCGGCGGGGATGGCGCATGACGGCGAGATCGCGGCTCGCTTCCTCCGCAGCGCGAAGGCAGTCCGCATCGGTCACGCCCAGCTCCGAAAGCGCGCGGGGAAGCGGCAGCGGTTTCAGAAACGCCTCAACCCCTTCGGCGAGGCAGTCCTTGCCGTCGAGGCGCAACAGATCGCGCACCGCCCGGCGACGTTGATCGCGGGGGCGGCCGCCGCCGATCCTGAGCACGCCCGGCAGCACCAGCCGGCCGACCGCGCCGGCGTCAGGCGCGGCGCGCGACAAAGCGCAGTGCGCGTTGACCAGCACGAAGGCGACGCCTGGCCCTTTTTCCTGCGGTAGGGAGCCGTTAAGTCCCGCCGCCGCCATTTCCCGCCGGTGGTCGGGCGCGTCGTCGCGCAGGAGGAGCGGCAGATGATGAAGCGTCCGGCGCAAGCCGTCGAAGGCGATGCCGTCGGCCGGCGGGTTGTAGCTGTCGGAGAGGCACGGCTCGACACAGGAGAGAAACGCCTCCGCGCCCGCGGCGGCGCTGTCGCCGGCCCCGGCGCCGAGGCCGAGAGTCGGGTCGCAGATCGCTACGGTCGGGATTAGCCGCCTCGTGGTGAGCACCGCCCGCCCGCCGCTCAGCGTCTCCGCCGAGGCGAAGGCGGTTACGGCGGCCGAAAACCCGCCTGTGCCGGGAACGACGAAAAGATCCGGCGCCCCGGCCGCCGCGTCGATCGCGCCGGGGCGGGGGCCGGCGAGGGCCGCGCCCCGGCGGGCGATCTCCTCCAGCGGTCTGATCTCGGGGATCAGCAGGCGCGCCACCTTCGCGAAATCGATCGCCGCGCGGCCGCCAAAGGCGATGACGCAGTCGCGCGCGCTCTCGACGTAAAGCCGCGCGAAGCGCAGCGCGTCAGCTTCGGTCGGGCTCGGCGGGCAATCGCCGAAGATGAGCGGCGAGGCCCGCATCGGCAGCCCGGCCATCAGCCGCTCGAAATTCGGGCCGTCTCCGCTGCGCCGGTCGACGACGATCAACGGCCGGCCATGACGGGCGCGGCTCATCTCCGCCCAGAGCGCGTCTTCGAGCACGCCATCGGCGAAATGAACGCGGGTGAGGTAATTGATCAGTGTCATTCCACCGCTCGACGCGCGAGGAAACCGAGGCCGGATCGAAGGTGTCCGGGCGAACTTGCCGCCCGGACCTGCATCAGGTCAGGTGAGCCCGCGCCTCAGTAGGAGGTCTTGCACGCGGGGTTGTCGCGGCTTGGCAGGCCGATCGCGTCGAACTCCTCCTTGGTGAAACCAAGAAGCTGATCGACGTTCTCGACCACCTTCACCACCTGGGTCGCAAGTGTGCCGTCGTCTTTCTCGATCACCTCGTAAATGAAGTTGGTGCCGATCGCCTGGCGGTTGTCGTCAAGCGTAATACGCCCGTTCGGCGCGTCGAGCTCAATTTCAGCCAGGCACTTGCGCAGCTTGGCCTGATTTTCGTCGCCAGCGATCTCCGCGTCCACTTCGTCAAGGCATAGCAGGGCCGCCGTTGTCGAGTTGTAGTAGTTCGTCGCCAGCAGCGAGGGCGAAGGGAACCGCTCTTCCGGCGGGAAGCTGTCCTGATAGTCCTTCACGAATTTCTGCCAACCTTCGTTTTCCCAGGTGTCAGCCATACCGCCGGCGGCGGGAACGCCGATCAGCGCGTCCTTGGCGTTGCCCTTGGAGTTCAGCACCGTGCCGTCGATCATGATCGTACCGCCAATCAGGTTCGCGTCGCCGCCGGCCTGCTGGTACTGGTTCAGGAAGTTGACCGCGTCGCCGCCGCCAAGCCCGAGATAGATCGCGTCGACATCATCCGGCAACGCCGCGATGATCGAGCCGAAATCCTTGGTGCCAAGCGGAACCCAGAGGCGCTCGGTGATTTCGCCTCCCGCCTGACAATATTCCAGCGCCAGTCCGAAGACCTGTGTGTAGATGAAGGAATAATCCTCGCCGACCGTCGCGATCGTCTTGTAGCCTTTTTCGTTATAGATGTAATCGCCGAGGCCCTTCGACCACTGCGCGCCGTTCATGTTGTAGCGGAAATAGTTCTCCGACGGCGTCACATAGGTTGTCTCCAGCGCACCGGAAGCAGCGTCGATGAAAGTGGTCTGAGGCTGGGTCTTTGAATAATCGCGGATGGCGATTCCTTCGGAGCCCGACAGCGGCCCGATCACCAGGTGGACGCCGTCCTGCTCCACCAGCTTGCGCGCGCCGCGCACGGCGCTGTCGGGCGAGGCGTCCGTCGGCTGGATGATCAGGTTGATCTTCTTGCCGCCGGCCATGCCGTCATGCAGGCGAAGCGCCGTCTTCAGCCCGCGGACGCCGTCTTCGCCGAGAATGGTGTAGGTTCCCTCGAGCGGCGCCAGCACGCCGACATCCAGCGTTTCCTGCGCCTGGACGCCGGCGGCGCCGGCCATCACGGCCGCGACTGCGGCCGCCGTCAGATTTCGAAAGCTCATGACTTCCTCCCGATTCTTTTTCCATGATCCCGCCCCGGATTTTTCAGGGACGACGCGGGGTGAGCGTGAAGGAAAGTCGCCCAGAGTCTGATGCCGAGGGATGCGCCGGATGTAACGCATAGTCTTATTTTCGCGCATGGCCGCGGAACCCGCCGCCGAAAGCGCATTTGATTTCGCCGCCGAAATCTGAAGACATCGCAGCGGCGTACCGGCCGCGTTCGCGCGCGGCGTAGCGAAGACAAGGATGAGAGATGACCAAGGGTATGGTTTCGGCCCCGCAGCCGGAGGCCGTGGAGGCCGGACTGGATATCTTCCGCGCTGGCGGCAATGTCGTGGACGCCGCCATCGCCGCCGCGCTGGTGCAAACGGTGGTCGACCCGCAGATGTGCGGGATCGCCGGGTTCGGGTCGTGCCATCTTCATCTCGCCGATGGCACGCACACCCTCATCGACTTCCACGGCCGCGCGCCGGCCGCCACCCGGCCCGACATGTGGGCGGACCGCATCGTGCGCGAATGCGATGACGGATTCGGCTTCGTGCTGAAGGGCGAGGTCAACGAGATCGGCTACCAGTCGATGACCACGCCGATGACGCTGAGGGCCTTTGACGAGGTGCTGACCCGCTTCGGCACCCGCACCATGGCGGAGATGCTCGCCCCCGCCATCGCCTATTGCGAGGAGGGGTTCGCCGTGCGCCCGCATGTGCACGGGTTCTGGACGCGCGGCGCGGATTCCGGGCGGATCGCGCGGATCAGGGGGCTGGCCGACTATCCCGCGACCGCGAAGATTTATGTGAAGCCGGACGGCGCCATCCACGGGGTGGGGGAGGTATTGCGCAACCCCGACATGGGGCGCACCTATCGGCGGATCGCCGAGCATGGGGTTGAAGACTTCTACACCGGCGAGATCGCGCGCCGCATCGCCGCCGACATGGCCGCGCATGGCGGTCTGATCACCATGGAAGACCTCGCGGCCTGTGCGACGGTCGAGACGGCGCCGCTTGTCACCACCTATCGCGGCCACAAGGTCGCCACCAACCAGCCGCCGGGTGGCGGGCTGGTGATCGCACTGATGCTGAACATACTCGAGCGGTTCGACCTGGCGGCGATGGGCCATAATTCGCCCGATTACATCGCGACCGTCTCCGAGGCGATGAAGATCGCCACGGTCGACAAGGACACGCGGATGGGCGACCCGGCGTTCTTTGACATCCCCTTCGACGAGCTGATGTCCGACGCCTACGCCGACCGGATGGCCGAGCGGATCAGGCGCGGCGAAAAGACCGATGTGCCGCGCATGAATTCCGGCGCCGACAGCAAGGAAACCACGCATATCTGCGTCGCCGACGGGGCCGGGAATTGCGTGACGATGACCCATTCGCTCGGCTCGTCCTCCGGTGTCGTCACCGATGGGCTGGGGTTCATGTACAATAACTGCATGATGGTCTTTGACCCCCGGCCGGGGCGCGCAGGCTCTCTCGCGCCCGGGAAGGCGCGGTTCTCGGCGCTGTCGCCGACCATCGTCTTCAAGGACGGCAAGCCCTTTCTGCTGGTCGGGGCGCCGGGCGGCACCACGATCACCATGGGCAATCTTCAGGCGATTCTGAACGTGGTCGATTTCGGCATGGATGCGCAGCAGGCGGTCCATGCGCCGCGCTTCACCACCACATCGAACAAGATCGAGGTCACCAACCGCATCCTGCGCTCCACCGAGCGCGAGTTGCAGCGGCGCGGATACCCGACGCATCGGCACGCCCATAGCTACATGATGCCGACGGTGCAGACGATCCGCATCCTCGACGGGGAACTGGACGGCGGCGCCGACCCCTCCGGCGACGGCATGGCGGCGGCTGTCTGAACGCAGATTTGGCGCGTGGGATTGGCGGGGAGGGAATTCTTCCCTAACTGTCAGGGCTGAAACACGCGGCAGCGAGCGGGCAGGAGCGAGTAGATGAGTGGACTGCTGGCTTTGCTGGACGATGTCGCCGCGATCGCGAAGCTCGCGGCGACGCAGCTGGACGATGTCGCCGCCCAGACTGTGAAAGCCGGCGCGAAGGCGGCCGGGGTCGTCATCGACGATACCGCCGTCACGCCCAAATACGTCACGGGGCTGCCGGCGGCGCGCGAGCTGCCTATCGTCTGGAAGATCGCGCGCACCTCGTTCTTCAACAAGCTCGTCATTCTGGCGCCGGCGGCGCTGCTGCTGAGCGAGGTCCTTCCCTGGCTCCTGACGCCGCTTCTGATGCTCGGCGGCGCCTATCTCTGCTTCGAGGGCGCGGAGAAGGTCTGGCATCTGATCGTCCCGCACAAGGAACATGGGCCGCAGGAGGCGGAGACGCTGAGCGCCGCGCATCTGGAGGAGCGGCGCGTAAAGGGCGCGATCAAGACCGATTTCATTCTCTCGGCGGAGATCGTCACCATCACGCTATCGGCCATCGACGCTCAGGACCTGCTGACAAGGGCGATGACGCTGGGCGCGGTCTCCATCACGATCACCGCCTTGGTCTATGGCTCTGTCGCGGTGCTGGTTAAGGCCGACGATGTGGGCCTGAAGCTTAGCCAGATCGGCAGGCTTTCCGCGACGCGGGCCTTCGGGCGCGGGATCGTCAGCTTCATGCCGACGCTTCTGGCATTGATCGCGACGATCGGCACGGCGGCGATGCTGTGGGTTGGCGGCAGCATCCTGATCCACGGCGCGCATGAGTTGGGCTGGCACGCGCCTTTTGAAATGATCCATGCAGTCGCCGTGCAGGCGGCCGCCCTCACCGGCGGCGGCGGCGCGGTGGAATGGGCGGTCACGGCCGGGATCGATGGCGTGATTGGCCTCGGGATCGGGCTGCTGCTGATCCCGATCGTCATGAAGGTCATCGCTCCGATCATGGGTTTATTCTCGAAGAGCGAGGCGGAGGAGCCTTCAGCCTGAAATTCTCCTGACATCGCGGGGCCTTGCGCCCAAGAGAAAGGCCGGCGACCCGAATGGGCGCCGGCCTTCTTTTTCAGCCCGCGTCGTTGACGATCAGCCGAGGCCGGCGGCGGCGAAGGCCGCGCCCTCGACGGCTTCGAGGATCAGGAACATGCCGACGCCAGCGACAGCCGCGCCCGCGATCCGCGGCGCGCCCCCGCCAACGCGCACGGCGACGGCGCCCGAAGCGACGGCGAGCGCCCAGCCGACGCCGATCAGGCCGACAAGATATCCGATGAGAACCGGCGCGCCAGCGCCGCCTTCCTGGCCCGCGATGGCGTCGCCGAAGGCCGCGCCATGGACCAGGCCGGCAAGCGCGAAGAGTGCCAGAAGCGGCGCGGTCGAAAGCATGCGCCCCCGGATCATCGCCAACCCGAGCAGCAGGAGCGAGACCGCGATCAGCGGCTCAACCAGCGGCGGCTGGAAGCCGTTGGCGACGAAGATGACCCCGACGGCCATCGCGCCAAGAAAAGCGAGGGGGCCGCTGAGCGCGCGGCCGGCGGCCTGCGCCGCGATGCCGAGCGCGAGAATGAAGAAGAGGTGGTCGAATCCCAGAATCGGGTGGCCGACGCCGGAAAGGAGCCCGTCCTGCAGTGTCGTCATCGGGGCGCCGCCGAGCGGGTGATGGGCGAGCGCGGGCAGGGCGGCGAGGGCGGTGGCGGCGAATACGGCGTAGCGGAGCATCGATAGTTTCCTTTCCTGTTTCACGCCAATTTCCGCCCGCGCGCCCGTCTGTGTCAATCAGCGTTTGCGAAACCTTTGAAAGTCGCAAACTCCTCGACCGGCTCGCGCGCGGTCCGGAGGCTGTTGATCGGCGCGGATTCGTCCATCCGCCCGAGGCCGAGGCCGCAGAAAAGCATCAGATCGTCAGGCGCGCCGGTGTGGCGG
>JBBDTD010000046.1:4804-10911 GCA_040904645.1 Paracoccaceae bacterium | reverse complement strand
CAGCAGCGTGTAGACCTCTATCTTCCGTTCCTTTTTCTCGGCCATGGCGCTCACGCCCGCCGCAACAGGCGCGCGGCCGCGATCAGCACGCAGGCGCCGATCACCGCGACGACCAACTGGCCGATCACCCCGCCGAGGGTCGAGCCAAGCAGCGCCACGAACACCGCGTTCGCCAGCACCGCCCCGACGACGCCCAGCACGATGTTGAGCAAAAGCCCGTGCCGCGCCTCCATCACCTTCGAAGCGATCCACCCGGCGAGCGCGCCGATGATGATGCTCCCGATCCAGCCCATTCCCGCCATGATGATCCCTCCGCGAAAGCGAAAAAGCCTCAGTCCCGCAACAGCTCGTTGATCGAGGTTTTCGAACGGGTCTGCGCGTCCACCCGCTTCACGATCACCGCGCAGTAAAGGTGAACGCCGTTCTTCGAAGGCATGGCGCCGGAGACGACGACGGAGCCGGCCGGCACCTCGCCATAGGTCACGGCGCCGGTGTCGCGATCGACGATCTTGGTGGACTGGCCGATATAGACGCCCATGCCCAGCACCGATCCTTCGCGCACGATCACGCCCTCGACCACTTCGGAACGCGCGCCGATGAAGCAATTATCCTCGATGATGGTCGGGCCGGCCTGCATCGGCTCCAGAACTCCGCCGATGCCGACGCCGCCCGAAAGATGCACATTCTTGCCGATCTGCGCGCAGGAGCCGACGGTGGCCCATGCGTCCACCATCGTGTTCTCGTCGACATAGGCGCCGAGATTGACGAAGGACGGCATCAGCACCACGCCCTTGGCGATATAGGCCGAGCGGCGGACGACGCAGTTCGGCACGGCGCGAATGCCGGCCGCGCGCCACTGATTCTCGCCCCAGCCATCGAACTTGGAGGGGACCTTGTCCCACCAGCCGGACTCGCCCGGCCCGCCCGGAATCTGCGCCATGTCGTTCAGCCGGAAGGAAAGCAGCACCGCCTTCTTCGCCCACTGGTTCACTTTCCAGACGCCGTCCGCGCCGCGCTCCGCGACGCGCAGCGCGCCGGCCTCCATTGCATCGAGCGCGTTCTCGACCGCTTCGCGCGTCTCGCCGGTGGTGGCGGGGGTGATCGCGTCGCGCCCCTCCCATGCGGTTTCGATCGCGGCTTCCAACGCAGCGTGGCTCGCAACGGTGTTCATCGGCGGGCGCTCCTCAAGTGGGTCTGTTCCAGGGTCGGGCGAGGCTATACGATGGCCCGGCGCGCCGCGCAATCAAAGCGGCGGCGGCGTGGCGTAAGGGGCTCTCCACAGATGAAACTGAATCGTGATCGCGTATCCGCCCTCACCGCACTGGATGAGGATCTCACCCACACTTCGCGGGTGCCGATCACTCCGCAGACGGAGCACCCGGCCTATCGGCTGCCCTATGTCGACCCGGATTTCATGCGCTCCGACCCCCTGCGCGGCGTACGCCTCCAGCTTGAGCTGGAGAAACCCGAAAGCGTGCTGCGCGCCGCCGGGGTCGAAAGCACGGTGGTGATGTTCGGCGGCGCCCGCATCCCGCCCCCGGCCGAGAAATCCACCGCCCGCACCGCAACCCTCGCCGGGCTTTCGCATTACTATGACGAAGCCCGCGCCTTCGCCCGGCTGGTGACGAAGGAAAGCCTGAAGCGCGGCGGCGGCGAGCTGGTGATCGTCACCGGCGGCGGCCCCGGCGTGATGGAGGCCGGCAATCTCGGCGCGGAGGAGGCGGGCGGCCGCTCCATCGGCCTCAACATCGTGCTGCCGCATGAGCAGGCGCCGAACCTCCATGTGACGCCGGCGCTCAGTCTCAACTTTCACTATTTCGCGATCCGCAAGATGCATTTCCTGATGCGCGCCAAGGCGATCACCGTCTTCCCCGGCGGATTCGGCACGCTGGATGAGCTCTTTGAGGCGTTGACCCTGATCCAGACCGACCGGATGGAGCGCATGCCGGTCCTGCTCTTCGGCGGCGAGTTCTGGCGCAAGATCATCAACTGGGAAGCGCTGGCCGACGCCGGCACCATCTCCGATGAGGACCTCCAGCTCTTCTCCTTCGTCGAAACGGCGGACGAAGCCTGGGCGGCGATGAGGGACCATGTCTAGGCCCGCTCTCTATCCGGCGCCCTGATCGTTCTTCGCGCTTGCAGCGTGGCCTTGGATGGTGTTGTCTTTCCCCAAGACAAGCCGACAAGGCGCGCCAACAGGGTGGCGAATGACAGATACGAACGAGACGGGCCAGGCCCCGGTGCTCGACGTGAGAGGATTGGAAACGATCTTTCACGTGCGCGGCGGTCAGGTTCACGCGGTGAACAACGTAAGTTTCTCCATCCGCAAGGGGGAGTTGCTGGGCGTCGTCGGTGAATCAGGCTCAGGTAAATCCGTAACGGTGATGTCGCTGATGGGCCTCCTGCCCATGCCGCCGGCCGAAATCATCGGCGGCGAGGTGCTCTATCAGGGCCGCGACGTGCGCAAGATGTCGCGTCAGGAAATGCGCCGTCTTCGCGGCGGCGAAATCGGGTTCGTCTTTCAGGATCCGATGACCTCGCTGAACCCGGTCTTCACCGTCGGCTTTCAGCTGATGGAGCCGCTGCGCATTCACCTCGGCCTCTCCAGATCCGCCGCCCGCGCCCGCGCGGCGGAGCTTCTGGCGCTGGTCGGCATCCCCTCCCCGGCGGACCGGCTGAACGATTATCCGCATCAGTTTTCCGGCGGCATGCGCCAGCGGGTGATGATCGCCATCGCGCTGGCGTGCGATCCGAAAGTGCTGATCGCGGACGAGCCCACCACCGCACTCGACGTCACCATTCAGGCCCAGATCATCGAGTTGATCCAGAAGCTCCGCGAAGAGCTCGGCATGGGCGTGATCTGGATCACCCATGATCTCGGCGTCGTCGCCGGCATCGCCGACCGGGTGATGGTGATGTATGGCGGGCAAGCCGTCGAGCATGCGCCGGTGGCGGAGCTTTTCGCCCGCCCGCAGCACCCTTACACCCGCGCGCTGATGGAAACGCTGCCGGATATCTCCGGCAAGCGCAAAGACCGGCTCCTGACCATCGCCGGGCAGCCGCCGATCCTGCGCGCCAGGCCCGCCTCCTGCCCTTTCGCGCCGCGCTGCGCCCACGCGCACCAGAAATGTCTCGACGCCAATCCGCCGATCATGGATCGCGGCGACGGCCATGACGTGGCCTGCTGGTGGACGCCGCCCAAGGCGGGGGAGGGCGCGCGCGATGCCGCTTGACGCCGCCAAACCGGCCGCCGCGACGGCCGTGGATGACGATATCCTGGTCAGCGTTCAGGGCCTCTCGATGCATTTCCCGATCCTGCAAGGGATCTTTCGCCGCCAGATCGGCGTCGTCAAAGCGGTGGACGAGGTCAGCTTCGACATCCGGCGGGGCGAGACGCTCGGCGTCGTCGGCGAATCCGGCTGCGGAAAATCCACCACCGGGCGCGCGGTGATCCGTCTCTACCAGCCCACCGCCGGGCGGATCGTGATCGACGGGACCGACATCTCGCATCTCGAAGGCGGCGCGCTGCGCCGGCTCCGGCCCGAAATGCAGATGATCTTCCAGGATCCGCAGGCCAGCCTTAACCCGCGCATGACCGTCGGCTCGATCATCGCGGAGCCGCTGGACGAGCATCGGCGCAGCATGCCGCGCCGCGAAAAGCGCGAAAAGGTCCGCGACCTGCTCGATCAGGTCGGCATGAACCCCGATTTCGCCAATCGCTACCCGCATGAGTTCTCCGGCGGCCAGCGCCAGCGAATCGGCATCGCCCGCGCGCTGGCGCTCGACCCGAAATTCATCGTCTGCGACGAGCCGATCGCCGCGCTCGACGTCTCGATTCAGGCGCAGGTGGTCAACCTCCTGGAGGATCTCCAGGACAAACACGGCCTCACCTATCTTTTCATCAGCCACGATCTCTCGATGATTCGGCACATCGCCGACCGCGTCGCGGTCATGTATCTCGGCAAGGTGGTGGAGCTGGCTTCGCGCGACGAACTTTATGAAAGCCCGCGCCATCCCTACACCAAGGCGCTGCTTTCCGCCGTGCCGACCGTCGCCCAGACCGGGCGGGAGCGGATCATCCTCACCGGCGACGTGCCCTCGCCCGCGAACCCGCCCTCGGGCTGCGGCTTTCGCACCCGCTGCCCGATCGCGGCCGAGCGCTGCGCGGCCGAGGCGCCGGCCTTTCGCAAGCTTTCGGGCGGCCGCCGCGTCGCCTGCCATTTCGCCGAAGAATGACGCGTGCGCCATCATACCCGCCGTCATACGCTTTGTTCCCGCGTTCGCGGCGCCGCCTCCGGGCCGCCGCGCCGTCCTCCGCCGCCGGCGGTAGGGCGCCGATTCCAACCAGAAGGGAGTCTCTATTCATGACAAAAATACAAAAAACCCTCGTCGCGGGAACCGCGCTGGCGCTCTGCGCCGGCCCGGCGCTCGCCGAACGGGGGGCGGATGGCGAGCTGAAGATCATCTACTGGCAGGCGCCCTCCACGATGAACCCGTTCCTTTCGGGCGGCACGAAGGAGGTCGAGGCCGCCTCCATGGTGCTCGAACCCCTCGCCCGCTTCTCCGACACCGGCGACATGGTCCCGGCGCTCGCGGTCGATATCCCGACGCTGGAGAATGGCGGCGTTTCCGAGGATCTGAAGACCATCACCTGGAAGCTGAAGGAGGGCGTCCTCTGGTCCGACGGCACCCCCCTCACCACGGCTGACGCGGTCTTCACCTGGAAATATTGCATCGACCCGGATGGCGGATGCGCGCAGTCCACCTATTTCGACGGCGTTTCCAACATGGAGGCGGTCGACGAGCATACGCTGAAGATCACCTTCGCCGAGCCGAAGCCCTTCCCCTACACCGCGCTGGTCGGCTCCGAATCGCCGATCATCCAAGCGGCGCAGTTCGCCGAATGCACCGGCGCGCGCGCGCCCGAATGCACCGACGCGAACTTCAACCCGATCGGCACCGGCCCGTTCGTGGTGACCGATTTCCGCGCCAATGACGTGATCACGCTCGAAGCCAATCCGAACTACCGCGATCCGGCCAAGCCGGCTTTCGGCAAGGTTCTGTTCAAGGGCGGCGGCGACGCGGAATCGGCGGCGCGCTCGGTCCTCCAGACCGGTGAGTTCGATTACGCCTGGAACCTGCAGATCAGCCCCGAGGTGCTGACCGAGATGGAGGAAGCCGGCAAGGGCAAGGTCGTCGTCGCCTTCGGCACCTCGGTGGAGCGTATCCTGATCAACTTCACCAACGCCGATTCGGCGCTCGGCCCCGATGAGCGTTCGGTCTGGAAGGAAGACGGCTCGAACCCCCACCCGATCCTCTCGGATTTCAAGATCCGCAAGGCGCTCTCCATGGCGCTCGATCCGGTGATCCTGACCGAGATCGGCTATGGCAAGACCGGCCGGACCACCTGCAACGTCCTGCCGGGGCCGGATATCTACGCCTCCTCCGCCAATGATGCCTGCCTCGTGCAGGATATCGACGGCGCGAAGGCGCTGCTCGAAGAAGCCGGCTGGACTGTCGGCTCCGACGGCGTGCGTGAAAAGGACGGCAAGCGCCTCTCCTTCCTCTACCAGACTTCGACCAACGCGGTGCGCCAGGAATTCCAGGCGATCATCAAGGAATGGTGGTCGGAAATCGGCGTCGAGGTCGAGCTGCGGAACGTCTCCGCCAGCGTCTTCTTCGGCGGCGACCCGGCTTCCCCGGACACGTTCCAGAAGTTCTACGCCGATATCGAGATGTACACGAACAACTTCTCCGGCGTCGATCCCGAGGCCTATATGGGCCAATGGACCTGCGACAAGGCTCCGCGCCCCGCGACCCAGTGGCAGGGTGAGAACATCAACCGCTGGTGCAACCCGGACTATGACGCGCTGGCGGTGAAATTCGCCAACACCGCCGGGCTGGACGAGCGCGCGACGATCGCCAAGCAGATGAACGACATGCTGATGCAGGATTACGTCATCCTGCCGATCGTCTATCGCGGCGGCACCTCGGCCCATGCGAATTCGCTCGCCGGCGTGAAGATCAACGATTGGGACAGCGAGCTCTGGAACATCGCCGACTGGAATCGCGTGAAGTAACGCAGTCCTGAAGCAAGAACGGCGGGG
>JBBDTD010000046.1:0-4794 GCA_040904645.1 Paracoccaceae bacterium | reverse complement strand
CCCCCCCCCGCCAGCTACGAAGCCGAGGTCCAGATGCTCCGCTACGCGATCCGAAGACTGCTGATCTCGATTCCGACGCTGTTGGCGATCAGTTTCGTCGTCTTCGCCCTGCTCGATCTCGCGCCGTCGGACCCGACGGCGAACCTGCCGCTGACGATCCCGCCGGAGGTGCGCGAAAAGATCCGCATGTCCCTCGGCCTCGGAGAGCCTTTCGCGATCCGCTACGTCAAATGGCTGCAGCAGTTTCTGATCAACGAGCCGCTCAGCGTCTTTCAGGACATGACCGGCATCATTATCGGCGACGGCGACCGGCCGCGCGTTCTTTCCTGGGCGACGCGCTCGCCCGTGGCCGACCTCATCGTCCAGCGCCTGCCGCAGACGCTCTGGGTCGTCGGCATGTCCTATGTCGTCGCGGTGGTGATCGCGGTGCCGATCGGGGTGATCTCCGCCTACAAGCAATATTCGATCTTCGATCAGGTCGGGACCTTCGTCTCCATGCTCGGCTTCTCGATCCCGACCTTCTTCACCGGGCTGCTGCTGATCGTGATCTTCTCGGTCTGGCTCGGCTGGCTGCCCTCGATCTACGACACTACCCATGTCGTGACAGGGTGGGACAGTTTCATCGTCCAGATCAAACAGATGATCATGCCCACCATGGTGCTGGCGCTGGCCAACGCCAGCCAGATCAGCCGCTTCATGCGCGCCTCGATGCTCGACAACCTCAATCAGGATTATGTGCGGACCGCGCGCGCGAAGGGGGTGAGGGAACGCACCGTCGTCCTCCTCCATGTGCTGCGCAACAGCCTGATCCCGGTGGTGACCGTCATCGCGCTTGGCGTGCCGACCATCTTCGGCGGCGCCATCGTGACCGAGCAGATCTTCCGCGTGAACGGCATCGGCCAGCTCCTGATCATCGGCATCGAGAGCAATGACATTCCGCTGGTGCAGAGTCTGACCTTCATCTTCGCTGTGCTGATCGTGGTCTTCAACCTGATCGCCGACCTGCTTTACGGCGTGCTCGACCCAAGGATCCGCTATGACTGACGCGGCCGCCGCCCCCGACGCTGCCCTCGCTGACGCCAAGGAGCCGGAGCACCGTTCGCTCTGGGGCGATGTCTGGCGTCAGTTCCGCGCTCACAAGGGCGCGATGGCCGGGGCCACGGTCTTCTCCTTCATCCTCCTCGCGGTGATCTTCGGGCCCATGCTCTGGACCATCGACCCCGGCATGACCGACATCCGCGCCCGGAACGCGCCGATCAGCCTCGCGCACCCCTTCGGCACTGACAATGTCGGGCGCGACATGCTGGCCCAGATGATGGCGGGCGGGCGCACATCGCTCGCGGTCGGCGTCGTCGCGATGCTGGTCTCGATGCTGATCGGCGCCATCATCGGCGTGCTCGCCGGCTATTTCCGCCGTCTGGACGGGCCGCTGATGCGGATCACCGAGCTTTTCCTCGCCCTGCCGATCCTGCCCTTGCTACTGGTCGTCATCCTGCTCTTCCGCGACACGCTGCGCTCCAGCTTCGGGCCGGAGGCGGGGATTTTCGTGATGATCGTGGTGGTCATCGGCGTCACCAGCTGGATGCAGACCGCCCGCATCGTGCGCGGAGAGGTGCAGGCCCTGAAGGAGCGCGAATTCGTCCTCGCCGCGCAGAGCATCGGCACGCTTTCGGGGCGGATCATCACCCGGCACATCCTGCCGAACGTGCTCTCGCCGATCATGGTCTCCGCGACGATCGGCGTCGCCAACGCCATCATCACCGAAAGCACGCTCTCCTTTCTCGGCCTCGGCTTTCCGCCCGATTTCCCCACCTGGGGGCGGCTCCTGTTCGACGGGAAGGATTTCCTGACCCGCTCGCCGGGGCGGGTGATCTGGCCGGGCCTCGCAATCAGCCTGACCGTGCTCAGCGTGAATTTCATCGGCGACGGCCTGCGCGACGCGCTTGACCCGCGCATCAGGGGTCGCTAACGCGGCTCCGCCGCACCATGAACAAAGACCTCCGCATCCGGGCGCAAAGCCTCTGCGTCGCCATCGCCGGCGCACTGGTTTTTCAGCTTCTCGGGCTGCCGCTTCCCTTTTTGCTCGGGCCGATATTCGCCTGCCTCATCATCGCCTTGGCGGGCGCGGACCTTCGCGGCATGCGCCCGGTGGAAGAAGCGATGCGCACCATCCTCGGCGTCGCCATCGGCGCCTCGATCACGCCGGCCCTGTTTCATGAACTGCCGCGCATGGCCGCCAGCCTCGCACTCATCCCGATCTTCATCCTGCTCTGCGCGCTGATCGGCTATCCGCTGCTCCGGCGCGTCTTCGGCCTCGACCATCCGACCGCGTGGTATTCCGCCATGCCGGGCGGGCTTCAGGACATGCTGATCTTCGGCATCGAAGCCGGCGCGAACCCGCGCACGCTGTCGCTGATTCAGGCGACGCGGGTGCTCTTCATCGTCTCCGCCGCGCCGGTTCTGCTCTGGCTGGTCTGGGGCGTGACGCTCGACGCCCCGCCCGGCGCCCCGATCGCGGACACCTCCCCCACCCAGCTCGCGCTGATGGCGGCGGCGGCGATCATCGGCTGGCGCGCGGCGAAGGCGGCGGGGATGTTCGGCGCCTCGATCTTCGGGCCGATGATCGTCGCGGCGATTCTCAGCCTCTCGGGGTTTCTGACCATGCGCCCGCCGGCGGAGGCGATCTGGATCGCGCAGGTCTTCATCGGGCTGGCGGTCGGCGTGCGCTATGTCGGCGTCACCTGGCGCGAACTTCGCCACGACGTCACCGCGGGCGCGGTCTACTGCATCTGCCTCGCGGCGATCACGGTGCTCTTCGCCGAAAGCCTTTACCAGATCGGCCTCGCCCCACATCTGGAGGCGTTCCTCGCCTTCTCTCCCGGCGGTCAGGCGGAAATGGCCATCGTCGCGCTTCTGGCCGGCGCCGACCTCGCCTTCGTCGTCAGCCACCATCTGGTGCGGATCATGGTGGTCATCATGCTCGCGCCCCTGGCGATGCGGCTATGGGCGCGTTTCGGGAAGTGAGAGGGACGGGCTGGCCAGCCCGTCCGTTTGCCTCGAATTGCCCGAAGCTCGACGCGTGCGTCGCTCAAAGCGCGCCAAAGCCTTTCGGGGCGGGAAAGTCCCTGCCGGTCCGGGAAAGCCCGACCGGGGTCAGATCTCGTCACTTCTGCGAAGTGACCGCCGCCCGGTGTTTTGCTCAGATGCGCCAAAGCCTCTCGTCTGGCGAAAGGCTTTGGTGCGGGTGGCCGGACTCGAACCGGCACTCCTTGCAGAAAGGGTGTTTGAGACCCTCGCGTCTACCATTCCGCCACACCCGCAACCTTGGCGCCCCGTCGGTAGCACCGGGAGCCGGACGCCGCCTCGTCGGCGATAACACCAATTCGGCGGCGACAACGCACCTAGCGTCATTCTCGGCGATTCAAAAGCCCCAAAACGATCCATGCGGCCCGAAGGCCGCATTTTTGCGCCATACCCCGCCTCAGCCCGCCGGGCGGAGCAGCCGAAGAATATCGCGCGCCGCCGAAGGAATGTTGGTGCCCGGCCCGAAAATCGCCTTCACCCCGGCGTCCTTCAGGAACTGGTAATCCTGCGCCGGAATCACCCCGCCGCAGATGACGATCACGTTGCCCGCCCCCGCCGCGCGCAGGGCTTCCACCAGCTTGGGCGCCAGCGTCTTGTGCCCCGCCGCTTGCGAGGAGATGCCGACTATATGCACGTCGTTGTCGATCGCGTCCTGCGCCGCTTCCTCCGGCGTCTGGAAAAGCGGGCCGACATCCACATCGAAGCCGATATCGGCGAAGGCGGTGGCGATCACCTTCGCGCCCCGGTCATGGCCGTCCTGGCCCATCTTCACCACCAGCATCCGGGGTCGGCGCCCTTCGGCGGCGGCGAACTCCTCGACCTCCTTCTGGATCGCGGCGAAGCCCTCATCGCCCTCATAGGCGGCGCCGTAGACGCCCGCCAACGTCTTCACTTCCGCCCTGTGGCGGCCAAAGGCCTTTTCCATCGCGTCCGATATCTCCCCGACCGTGGCGCGCGCGCGCGCCGCCTCAACCGCCAGCGCCAGCAGGTTGCCGCTTCCCTCCGCCGCCCCTGTCTCCAGCGCCTGCAGCGCCGCTTCCCAGGCCGCCGGGTTGCGCGCGCCCCGCACCCGCTCCAGCCGCGCGACCTGCGAACGCAGCACCTCGGCGTTGTCGATGGAGCGGATCTCCAGATCGTCCTCTTCGGCCAGCCGATATTTGTTGACGCCGACGATCACCTCCTGCCCCCGGTCGACCGCCGCCTGCCGTTTGGCGGCGCTTTCCTCGATGCGGAGCTTCGGCATGCCGGAGGCGACCGCCTTGGTCATGCCGCCCATCCCATCGACTTCCTCGATGATCGCCCAAGCGGCGTCGGCCAGCTCCTTCGTCAGGCTTTCGACATAATAGGAGCCCGCCAGCGGATCGACGACTTTGGTGACCCCGGTTTCGTGCTGAAGGATCAGCTGCGTGTTGCGCGCGATCCGCGCCGAAAACTCCGTCGGCAGCGCCAGCGCCTCGTCGAAGGAATTGGTGTGGAGCGATTGCGTGCCCCCCAAAGCCGCCGACATCGCCTCATAAGCCGTGCGCACGATGTTGTTATAGGGGTCCTGCTCCGCGAGACTGACCCCCGAAGTCTGGCAATGGGTGCGCAGCATCCTGGAGCCGTCCTTCTTCGCGCCGAACCCCTCCATGATCCGGTGCCACAAAAGCCGCGCCGCGCGCAGCTTCGCCGCCTCCATGAAGAAATTCATGCCGATGGCGAAAAAGAACG
>JBBDTD010000045.1:0-10951 GCA_040904645.1 Paracoccaceae bacterium | reverse complement strand
AACGGCGTTCCGGCGGCTCGTGGCGCCGGTCGTCGGACACCACGCGCCCCTCCAGCAGCACCCGCCCGGAGGTTTGGCGGTCAACCCCGGCGGCGATGCGGAGCGTGGTGGTCTTGCCGCAGCCCGAAGGTCCCAGAAGGCACAGCACCTCGCCGGGTTCGATCTCCAGCGAGAGATCGTCGATCACCGCCGCGCCTTCGAAGGCGCGAGCGATATTTTCCAGCGTAAGGCGCGGCGGCGCGGTCATATGCGGGAAGGCCCCTTTCCGATGGTTTCAATCGGGATACACCCTGATGTAGCAATCGCAGCGCGCCGCCGCAATTATCACTTGTCGCCGCCCCCATCATCAACGCCAGCCGCCGAGACCCGCGTCATGAGACACAGGCCGGCGAGGAACAGGAGGATCACCGGGGTCACGCCGATCCTCTGACTATCCGTCAAGCCGGTGGCCACCGCGATCAGAAGCGGCGCGATAAAGCTTGTCGCCTTGCCCGCCAGCGCGAAAATGCCGAACGCTTCCGCCATCCGCCCCGGCGCCGCCTGACGGACCAGCATGGTGCGCGACGCCGCCTGAAGCGCGCCGCCCGCCGCGCCGATCACGGCGCCGAACATGTAAAAGGCGATGGTCGGCAGGGCCGACGGCGCCGCCACGCTTCCGACCTTCAAGAAAAGCACTTCATCCGGCCCTGTCGTCACCGTCAGCACGGAAACGAGGATCAGCGCCAGCACGCTCGTCACGATCACCGGCTTCGGCCCGGCCCGCGCATCCGCCCGCCCGCCGGTCCAAGCGCCGATCGCCCCGGCCAGCGCGGCGATGATCCCGAACAGCCCGAGCTGGAACGTCGCCCAGCCCAGCACGCCGGCGGCGTAGATCCCGCCGAACGCATAAAGCCCGTTCAGCGCGTCGCGATAGAACATCGAGGAGAGGAGATAGGCGGAAAGGCTGCGTTCGCGCAGCAGCCCTTTCAGCGTGGCGCCAAGCTGGCGAAGCCCCGCCCTGACTGCGCCTGCCGCCGCTGGCGGGCGCCGCGCATCCGGCGTCCAGAGGAAAAACGGAATCATGAAGACGACATACCAGAGCGCGCTCAGCGGCCCGGTCGCGCGCGCGCCCTCCCCCTCCGCCGCGTCCAGGCCGAAGAGCGGCGAGAAGCCCAGCAGCGTCGCGTCGCCATCGGGCCCCGGAACCATGAAGCCGAGCACGACTACAAGGCTGACAAGCCCGCCCCAATACCCCATCGCCCAGCCGGAGCCGGATATCCGCCCGATCTCATCCCTCTGGCCCAGCGCCGGCAGCAGCGAATTGGTGAACACCGTGGTGAATTCGACGCCGATCAGGCAGATCACGAACGACGCCAGCACCGGCAGCGGATCCGTCCCCGGCGCCGCGAGCCAAAGCCCGGCCGCCCCGAACGCGTAGGCGACGGAGAATCCGAGTATCCATGGCCGCCGCGGGCCGGACGCGTCTGCTACCGCGCCAAGCACCGGCGCCAGGATCGCGATCACCCCTGCCCCGGCGGCGACGGCGTAGCCCCATAATTCCTGCCCTCGCGCCGGCGTATCGGCCACCTGGGCGGCGAAATAGGGCGCGAAAATAAAGGTGAGGATCAGCGTGTGAAACGGCTGCGACGCCCAGTCGTAGAACATCCAGCCCCAGATCGCCCGCCGCTTCGCCTTCATCGCCGCCCCACCCCCGATTTACGGACGCCGGGCGATGCCGGCGTCGATCCAGATCAAGCCGCATGCAACGCGCCGATTCTGCCGCCGCGCCTGCTTTCGCGGCCTGCGGGCAAAGAAGGATTGATACACGAGCCCGCCGCACCCTATACGCTTGCGTATGACCATGCGCGCCAATAACAACCCTGACCTGCCGCCCGAAATCGCCCGCCGGCGGACCTTCGCGATCATCTCGCATCCCGATGCGGGCAAGACCACGTTGACCGAAAAGCTGCTGCTCCATGGCGGCGCCATCAACATGGCCGGCCAGGTGCGCGCCAAGGGCGAAGCGCGGCGCACGCGCTCCGACTTCATGAAGATGGAGCAGGAGCGCGGCATCTCCGTCTCCGCCTCGGCGATGTCGTTCGAATTCGGCCCCTATTGGCTGAACCTCGTGGACACGCCCGGCCACGCCGATTTCTCCGAGGACACCTACCGCACGCTCACCGCCGTCGACGCCGCGGTGATGGTGATCGACGGCGCGAAGGGCGTCGAGAGCCAGACCCGAAAACTTTTCGAGGTCTGCCGCCTGCGCGACATGCCGATCCTGACCTTCTGCAACAAAATGGACCGCGAAAGCCGCGATCCGTTCGAGATCATTGACGAGATTCAGGAAATGCTGGCGCTCGACGTCGCGCCTGTCTCCTGGCCGATCGGCATCGGGCGCGATTTCGTCGGGGCCTATGACCTCGTGAACGACCGGCTTGAGTTGATGGACCGGGCGGAGCGGAACGTCAAAGGCCGCTCGGTCGAGATCAAGGGGTTGAACGACCCCAAGCTCGCTGAACTTGTCGCGCCCGATCTGCTCGCCACCTTGCGCGAGCAGGTGGAAATGGCGCGCGGGCTCCTGCCCGCCTTCGACCAGCAAGCGTTTCTCGACGGGACGATGACGCCGATCTGGTTCGGCTCCGCGATCAATTCCTTCGGGGTGAAGGAGCTGCTGACTGGGCTCGGCGCCTACGCCCCACCGCCGCAACCACGCGCCGCAGTTTCGCGGCAGGTGAGCGCGGATGAGCCGAAAGTTACGGGATTCGTCTTCAAGGTGCAGGCCAACATGGACCCGAAGCACCGCGACCGCGTCGCCTTCGTGCGGCTCTGCTCGGGCCATTTCAAACGCGGCGCGAAGCTGAAACATGTCCGCACCGGCAAGCCGATGGCGATCTCCAACCCGGTGCTTTTCCTCGCCAATGACCGGGAGATCGCGGACGACGCCTGGGCCGGTGATATCATCGGCGTGCCGAACCACGGCCAGCTACGCATCGGCGACGCCCTGACCGAAGGCGAGGACCTTCGCTTCACCGGCATCCCCTCGTTCGCGCCGGAGCTTTTGCAGAACGTGCGCGCTGGCGACCCGATGAAGGCCAAGCACCTCGACAAGGCGCTGACGCAATTCGCCGAGGAAGGCGCCGCCAAGCTCTTCAAGCCGGAGATTGGCGCCGGCTGGATCGTCGGCGTCGTCGGCTCACTTCAATTCGACGTGCTCGGCAGCAGGATCGAGACGGAATACGGTCTGCCGGTGCGTTTCGAGCCCTCGCAATACACCTCCGCCCGCTGGCTTCGCGGCGAGGAAGAGGACATCGCCGCCTTCATCAAGGCCAATCGCGGCCAGATGGCCCGCGACCATGACGGAGACCCAGTGTTTCTGACGCGAATCCAGTGGGATATAGACCGTGCGGAAAAGGATTTCCCGACGGTCGAGTTAACGTCAACCAAGGCGATGATGGTCTGACGCGCCGGCGGATGCGTCCGCGCAAACCCGCATCAAACCCTAACGCATCGGCGACAGAAGTGCTGGCTCCGTCACCAGCGTCCGCACGCCGTGCGCATGGTCCTCCTCAAATATATTCGCCTCCGCCCACGCGTGGAGCGAAGCGATGTCAAGCTGTTGGCAGCCGGGGCGTACGCTCCAGGTCACCTGAAATGGCGAGCAGACGGCGTCGTTGAAGCTCGGCCCGGTCGTCGAGCCGGCGAAGACGACAGGAACGCCGTCCGGCAACGCCCTCGGCTGGTGCGCCCCGCTGGTGGGCGGGCCGGCGTAATCGAAAGCGTTGATGTCGAGCCCGGCGCGGTCGTTCACGACCAGAAAGACCTGCGCCTCCACCCGCAATTGCGGGTTGGCGCAGCTTTCGCGGAGACAGCTTCCCAGCCCAGGCCCCGGCGCGACGTCGCAAGAGCTGTAGACCCAATGAAACTCGACGGTATCGCCCGGCTGGGCGCCGTGAAACGCGCCCTCCATCGGGCGAAGCCTGTCGGGCTCCACCCCCTCCGTATCGCAAAGTTGCCCGGCGCCCGCCGCGGCGGGGATGGCGAAACCGGGGCCTTTGTGCTCCGCCGGGTTATGGCTGTGAATGTTGCAGAGATTGAGCGCAGCCGCCTCCGGCGCGGGCGAAAAGGGGCGTAAATTCTCTCCGATCGGGTTGGAGATGTCGCGCGGCGCCTGCGGCCCGTAACCCACACAAATTTCTTTGGCGAAAGCGTCGTGTCCGACCAGAAGCGCCCCGGAAAGCCCAGCGCATAACATCAGTATTCGCATTACCGTCGCCCCTATCAGCCGCGACAACGCGGCGCCAATCCTCAGATTGACTTTCTGTCGTTCATGAGTATTTTGCAACGCGCAAGAAGCAGGGTCGCCAATATGGGCGCCCGGGGCCGCGTTGATGAGGCGGCTGTCAGTCGCCGCCATTCAATGCGAAAGGGTCTCATGACCACCTTCTCCGATCTCGAACTCGATCCCAAAGTCCTGCAAGCCATCACCGAAGCCGGCTACGAAACGCCGACTCCGATTCAGGAACAGGCCATCCCGCACGCGCTGATGGCCAGGGATGTTCTGGGTATCGCCCAGACCGGCACTGGCAAGACCGCCGCCTTCACCCTGCCGATGATCTCGATCCTCGCTCAGGGCCGCGCGCGGGCTCGCATGCCGCGCAGCCTGGTGCTCTGCCCGACGCGCGAGCTTGCGGCGCAGGTCTCCGAGAATTTTGAAATCTACGGCAAACACCACAAGCTTTCGATGGCGCTGCTGATCGGCGGCGTCAGCTTCAAGGATCAGGACAAGCTCATCGACCGCGGTGTCGACGTGCTGATCGCGACGCCCGGCCGCCTGCTCGACCATTTCGAGCGTGGCAAGCTGATGCTGACCGGCATCGAGATCATGGTGGTCGACGAAGCCGACCGGATGCTCGACATGGGCTTCATCCCCGATATCGAGCGGATCTTCAAACTGACGCCCTTCACCCGGCAGACCCTCTTTTTCTCCGCTACCATGCCGCCCGAAATCACCCGGCTGACGCAGGAATTCCTGCACAACCCGGTGCGCGTCGAAGTCGCCAAGCAGGCGACGACGGGTGAAAACATCACCCAGCGGATCGTCACCTTCAAAGCGTCGGGAAAAGAATCGGCCGACGCCGAGAAACGCGACGTGCTCCGCGCCGTCATCGACGCGGAAGGCGCGAAGCTCACCAACGCCATCGTGTTCTGCAATCGCAAATCGAATGTCGACATCGTCGCCAAGAGCCTGGTGAAATACGGTTATGACGCCGCCGCCATTCACGGCGATCTCGACCAGAAGGTCAGGATGAGGACGCTGGATTCCTTCCGCGCGAATGAGCTGAAATTCCTCGTAGCGTCCGACGTGGCGGCGCGTGGTCTCGATATTCCGATCGTCAGTCATGTCTTCAACTACGATGTTCCCATTCACTCAGAAGATTACGTCCACCGCATCGGGCGCACCGGCCGGGCTGGCCGCTCAGGCGATGCGCTGACCATCTGTCTGCCGCATGAAGAAAAATATCTTGATAAGATCGAAGAGCTGATCGGCAACAAGATCGACCGCATGGACGCGCCCGATGGCGTGGTGAGGGAGCTGCGCGGCGGTCACGAGCAGTCGCGCGCCGACGCGGCGCCGAGGAACGCCCGCGGACGCGGCCGCGCGCCCCGGCGCACTACTGCTCCCGAGGCGGCGGCGCCTGAGATCGAGGCCAAGACGCCGGCTGAACCTGCCGCCGAAATCCAGCAGCCGGCGCCGGAGCACAAACGAGCCGAGGCGAGGCCGGAGCGCGCGGCGCAACCCGATCGCAACAATCAGGACAACGCGAAGCAGAACCCCCGCCGGCGCGATCAGGGCGGGCGCCGCCAGGATGGCGGCAAACCGGTGCTCGGCCTCGGCGAACATGTGCCGGCTTTCATGTCGATCCCCATCCCGAATCTCAAACCGACGCGCGGCAAAAGCGTCGCCGAGCAAAGTCCGACGACCGATGACGAGGCCGAAGAGGCCGCCGCCTGATCCAGAAGTTTTGCGACCGCCCGGCCGGGAAACTGGTGGGGCGGTCGCTGCTGGAACTTCCAGATTGTCGCCTGATCGTGAGCCGAGGCTCTCAGGTGGCGATCCCCCCCCTCCAAGTCAGGAAGCGGCGCGTCGTTCCCGCGCCGCCATCGCAAACCCGGTTATTCGGCTTCTAACCGCGTGACGATCACGGCCGTCACCGGTTTCTTGCCCCAGATATCCATGCAAGCGCGTTTGGCGACGCGCTCGACCAGTTCCTCGACCTTGTCGTCGGAGCGAAGCTCCCGCTTGGAGGCGGAGGTGATCGCAGCGTCGATGCGGTCAACGATCACAGCGCCAAGCTTCTGGCCATTGCGGCCGGTCGCCGGTCCGCCTTCGACACGGACCTGCGGATCGGCGAAAAGCTCCCCGTCCTCGTCAATGACCACGCTGATCGCGACATGCCCCTGCCGCGCCATCTTGAGCCGCGCGCGGATCACGCCATCCGTCGCGCCGACAAGAACGTCGCCATCGAGATAGAGGCGGCCGGTTTCAATATGCCGGACGATTCTCGGCTTCTTGAGGTCGAGCCCCACCATGGAGCCGTTCGGCGCCACCACCGAGGCCCCTCCCCAATCCGCCGCAAGCAGCGAATGTTCGACCAGATGGCGATGCTCACCATGAACCGGAACAGCGATCTTGGGCCGGAGGGCCTTGTAAACCCGCTCGATCTCGTCGCGCCGGCCGTGGCCGGAGACGTGGATCGGCTCCATCTCGCTATCCACGACCTCGATGCCCTGCACGGAAAGGCGATTGTAAAGCGCGTAAACGCCCTTCTCATTGCCGGGAATGGTCTTGGAGGAGAAGAGAACCGTATCGCCCTCTTTCAGCTTGACCGTCGGGTGGCTGCCATCCGCGATCCGGGCAAGCGCGGCGCGGCCTTCGCCCTGGCTGCCGGTGATGAGGTAGAAAAGATTCTCCGACGGGATGTCGCGCGCGCGATCGTCCGGCGTCAGCGCCGGAAAGCCTTTCAACGCGCCGGTCTCCATCGCGGTTTCGATCATCCGGCTCATCGCGCGGCCGGCCACGACGACGGAACGCCCGCATTCCACCGCCACTTCCGCCAGGGTCTTCAGCCGGCCGACATTGGAGGCGAAGGTCGTCGCCGCCACAGCGCCGGGTGCGTCCGCAATCAGGCGCTTCAGATGCGGGCGAAGCGGCTGCTCGCCGCCGGACTCGCCATCCTCGAAGATATTGGTGCTGTCGGACATCAGCGCGAGGACGCCCTCATCCCCGATCTGGCGCAAACGGTCCATATCGGTCGGGCGGCCGATTATCGGATCCGGGTCCAGCTTGAAATCGCCGGTATGGACGATCCGGCCCACGGGCGTGTCGATGATCAGCATCGCCGGGTCGGGAATCGAATGGGTCACCGGAAGGAAAGTGACGCTGAACGGCCCAGCCTTGACCGGCTTGTCCCATTTCGCGGTCTTCACCACCTGCGCCGGCTGCCCGCATTCAGACATCTTGCGCCGCGCGATTTCGGCGGTGAAAAGCGGCGCGGAAATGAAGGGCGCCTTGATCCGCGGCCAGAGCCGGCCGAGCGCGCCGATATGATCCTCGTGGGCATGGGTGATGAACACGCCATCCACCCGGTCGCGTATTTCGTCCAGAAAGCCGATATCGGGCATCACCAGCTCAATCCCGGGCGCGCTGTCCATATCTCCGAACGAGACGCCGCAGTCGACCATGATCCACCGGCGATCCTTCACCGGGCCATATCCATAAAGGTACAAATTCATTCCAATTTCACCCGCGCCGCCAAGGGCGACGTAGACGAGCTTTGCGGTATCGGTCATTTAGGGTTTGTTTTCCTTGTAAATCTTTACGAGGCCGCGCATCGTCAGCTCGGCGTCAACATGGTCGATCGCCACTGTGCCATCGGCGAAAAGCGCCGAAAGCCCACCTGTCGCGATCACCTTCATTTTTTCGCCCACCTCGTCGGCGACCCGTTTGCACACGCCCTCGATGAGGCTGACATAGCCCCAATAAACGCCGGACTGCATGCAGCTTTCCGTATCCACGCCCACCACTTTCTCTGGCCGCGCGACATCGACATTAGGCAGTTTCGCCGCCGCTTCGTGCAGCGCTTTCAGTGAGAGATTGACGCCGGGGACGATCAGGCCGCCGGCATAGGCGCCCTCGAAATCCACGACGTCGAATGTTGTCGCCGTTCCAAAGTCGACTACGATGAGATTGGGGCCATAGGCGTCGAAGGCGCCGACGGTGTTCACCAACCTGTCGGCGCCCACCTCGCGTTCCCGCTTCACCTTGATCTTGAGGCCGAGACGGCAATTCGGCGAGCCGACGACGATCGGATCGCAGTTGAAGAATTCCCGGCAGAGGCGCTTCAGGTTGAACAGCGTCTGCGGCACCACGGTCGCGATGATCGCGTCGCCGATTTTCGCGCCGTTGACGCCATAATGGTCCATCAGCCGGTTAAGCCACACATAATATTCGTCCGATGTGCGCGGCCCATAGGTGGAGCAGCGCATCTCGGCGACGAGCGTGTCTCCGTCGAACACGGCGAAAACTGTGTTTGTATTGCCAGCGTCGATGGCGAGAAGCATGGCTGGCGCCCTTTCAGCGGAAGTAGATATCTGCGGCGTGGATCCTGCGCGCGCCGGTCGCGGTTCTTAATACGAGCGCGCCCTCCGCGTCCATGTCCTCGAACACGCCGGTGAGGGTTTCGCGCGGCAGGCGCGCCTCGATCCGCTCGCCGAGCCGCGCAGCGCGCGAGAGCCACGCCTCACGAAGCGGCGCGAAGCCTTCCGTATCAAGTGCGGACATCCACCGCGCCAGCGCTGAAGCGAGCACCGGCAGCGCGTCCTCCGGCGCGACTTCCGCGCCGGTCGCCGCAAGCAGGCTGGTCGGCGGATGCGCAGCGGCCGGGTCCGGTGCGGGATGGCTGATCAGGTTCACCCCGCAGCCGATGGCGAGCCAATCCAGCCTGCCGCCCGCACCCGCACCCTCAAGCAATATACCCGCAGCCTTTCCACCGTTCAAAAGCGCGTCGTTGGGCCATTTCAACTCCGCCGCGCCGCCATGGCTTTCGAAAAGCTCAGCTACGGCGAGGCTCGCGGCGAAGGAAAGCAACCCCGCCTCCGCCGCGCCGCCCTTCGGGCGCATCAGCAGCGTGGCGTAGAGATTGCCGCCCGCCTCCTCCCAGATCCGTCCGTGGCGCCCGCGCCCTGCGACCTGGCGGCGCGCCATGATCCAGAGCGGCGCCTCCGCCTGCCCCGCCCGCCGCCTGGCTTCCTCGTTGGTGCTGTCGACCTCGTCCAGAATGACGAGCCCATACCCCTGTGGCCAGACACTCACCTAGCGGACAAGCGCTTCGGCGGCGGCGCGGCTGACTTCGATCAGGCCGAACCCGTCGACAAACGGCAGCCAGCCGATGCCCATGGCCAGCGCCGAGGCGCCCAGAACCAGCCGGTGAGGCGTCAACAGCCGCCCGTCGAGCGCCTGATCCACATCGTCGAAATACATCATCTTGATGATGCGAAGATAATAGAAGGCCCCGATCACCGATGCGACCGCGCCGCCGACGGCGAGCGGCGCAAGCCCCGCCTCCACCGCCGCGACGAAGACAAAATACTTGCCGAAGAATCCGGCCAGCGGCGGAATCCCCGCCAGCGAGAAAAGAAGCGCCGCCAACGCCAGCGCCTGCCCCGGCGAGGACTTCGACAGCCCGGCAAGGTCGGAGACCTGCGTCACCGGCCGGCCGCCCCGCTCCATCGACAGGATGAAAGCGAACATGCCGAGATTCATCACCACATAGATGGCGAGGTAAATCAGCAGCGCCTCCGCACCCTGCACGGTGCCGGCGGCGAGGCCGACCAGCGCGAAGCCCATATGCCCGATGGACGAGTACGCCATCAGCCGCTTGATGTCGGTCTGGCCGATCGCG
This sequence comes from Paracoccaceae bacterium, assembly GCA_040904645.1. GTDB lineage: Bacteria > Pseudomonadota > Alphaproteobacteria > Rhodobacterales > Rhodobacteraceae > Pikeienuella. The sequence goes on along the minus strand of JBBDTD010000045.1, from coordinate 1,007 downwards.
GCGATCGAACCCCAGAACATCGACACGAGGGAGATGAAGACGATGATCTGGCGCCAGCTTTCAGTCGCATCCCCGAAGGCGTCATACATGACGCGCGCGAAAAGCGCGCCCGCCGCGACCTTCGGCGCAGACGCGAAAAAGGCGGTCACCGGCGTGGGCGAGCCTTCGTAGACATCCGGCGTCCACATATGAAAAGGCGCGGCCGAAATCTTGAAGGCCATCCCGGCGGCGAGGAACGCCATGCCGAAAAGCAGCCCGAGTGAGACCTCCTCCGCCGCGACCACCGCCGAGATACGCACAAAATTGGTGCTGCCGGTATAGCCATAGACCAGCGACGCCCCATAAAGCAGCAACCCCGAGGAAAGCGCGCCGAGGACGAAATACTTCAGCCCCGCCTCGGTCGATTTCAGGCTGTCGCGCCGGAACGCGGCGACAACGTAAAGCGCCAGAGATTGCAGCTCCAGCCCCATATAGAGGCTCATCAGATCCCCCGAGGAGACCATCATCATCATGCCGGTGACGGCGAGGCCGATCAGCACCGGGAACTCGAACTTCATCAACCCGCGCCGCGTCATATAATCGCGCGCCAGCGCCAGAACCACCGCCGCGGAGAGCAGGATCAGCACCTTGGCGTAATTGGCGAAGGCGTCGGCGACGAACGCGCCCTCAAACGCGCGCCCGGTTCGCGGGTCGAGCGCGATCATCGCGGCGAGGAAGGTCAGAAGCCCCGCCATCATCCAGTTGATCAGGCCCGCCAGCCGGTCGCCGCCGCCATAGGTCCCGAACATCAGGAGCCCCATGGAGGAAACGGCCAGGATCAGTTCCGGCAGGATTAGGTTGATATCTGCGCCGGTCATGGCTGTCTCACTTCATGGCCAGTTCGGTTGCGGAACGCGCAGCGTCAACCGCCGCGAGCAGCGAATCCACCGAAGGGCCGATCATGTCGGTGACAAGGCTCGGGTAGATCCCGAGGATGATGGTGGCGGCGATCGACGGCGCGAAGATCG
>JBBDTD010000044.1:0-55124 GCA_040904645.1 Paracoccaceae bacterium | reverse complement strand
GCGCGCCAGATGGCGAAATCCAAGGGAAAGAAGCCCGCGAAAGGCGGCGCCGGCTGGGACCGGCGGGACGGATTTCGCATCTGGGGTCCGGCGCGCGCCCTGACCCGCATCGGCGAGCATCTCGCCGAAGTGGAGGCCAACGGCGATCGGTTCACCGTGACCGCGGCTGGTGAGACGATCACGCTCCGGCTTCGCGCGGAGGATGGCGCGCTCCGCGTCGATGACAGCGCGCGCATCTTCACCGCCCGCGTCGTGCGGCGCGGCGGCAAGGTTACGGTGTTCATGGACGGCGCGGCCCATGAGTTCGCAATTCCCGATCCGCTAGCCGCAGGCGGAGATTCAGGCGCGGGCGGCGACATGGTGCTTTCGCCGATGCCAGGTCTGGTGAAATCCGTCGCCGCGAAACCGGGCGATACAGTGGAGCAGGGCGCGCCGCTCTGCGTCCTCGAAGCGATGAAGATGGAGCACACGCTGAAAGCCCCGCGCGGCGGGGTGATCGCCGCCGTCAACGCCGCCGCCGGGGATCAGGTCGAGGAAGGCGCGATTCTGATCACGCTGGAGCCGGAAGATGGGTGAAGCCGCCCTCATTTTCGAGATGGGCCCGCGCGACGGGCTCCAGAACGAGGGGCGGCCAATCCCGGCGGCCGACAAGATCCGCCTCGTCGACCTCCTCTCCGCCGCCGGCTTCGCCAAAATCGAAACGGCGAGCTTCGTCTCGCCGAGATGGGTGCCGCAGATGGCCGATGGCGCGGAGGTTCTGGCCGGGATCGCACGGCGGCCGGGCGCGCGCTACACTGCGTTGACGCCTAACCTGAAGGGCTATGAGCGCGCGCGCGCCGCCGGCGTGGACGAGGTGGCGATCTTCGGCTCCGCCTCGGAGGGGTTCTCGCGCTCCAATCTCAACATGAACAAGGCCGACGCGCTGGAAATGTTCCGCCCGGTGGCCGAGGCGGCGTTGAAAGACGGCATGCCGATGCGCGGCTATGTGAGTTGCGTCACCGACTGCCCCTTCGACGGGCCGACCCCGCCCGCCGCCGTCGCCGAGGCGCTGGAGGCGATGCTCGCGCTCGGCGCCTATGAGGTTTCGCTGGGTGACACGATCGGCAGGGGCGAGCCGGAGACGATCGCGGCGATGCTGAAGGCCGCGCTTTCCATCGCACCGCCCGAAAAGCTTGCGGGGCATTACCATGACACCGGCGGGCGGGCGCTTGAAAACATCGCCGTCAGCCTTGATTTCGGCCTTCGCACGTTTGACGCGGCGGTCGGCGGTCTCGGCGGTTGCCCCTATGCGCCGGGCGCCGCCGGAAATGTAGCGACCGAGGCGGTGGCGGCGCTTCTGGCGGAACGGGGCTTCGAGACTGGCCTCGATCTCGCCGCCCTCGCGGAGGCGGCCGCCTTTGCGAAAGCGCTGCGAGGCGAAGGCTGAGCGGCGTCTCATCTTGCCAGCCTGCCTGACGCCGGACATGATCGCCCCGGTATTCGCGTCTGACGCCTCACTGAACGAAATCCGCCCCGGCTGAAGGAATGGAACATGGATCTGGGTCTCAAAGGACTGCGCGCGTTGGTCACCGGCGGCTCCAAGGGCATCGGGCGCGCCTGCGCGGAGATTTTCGCGGCGGAGGGCGCGGATGTCGCGATCTGCGCGCGCGGTGAAGCCGGGGTTGCGGCCACGGCCGAAGCCTTGCGGGCCAGGGGAGCGAAAGTTCACGCCGCCGCAGTCGATGTCAGCGACAAGGCCGCGCTCGAAGGCTTCATCGCAGACGCCGGGGCTGCGCTCGGCGGGCTCGACATCGTGGTCGGCAATGTCTCCGCCCTCGCGGTCGGCGATGATGAGGCGGCGTGGGAGGTCGGCTTCAACACCGACATGATGCACTCCGTCCGCCTGGTGAACGCCGCGCTGCCGTTCCTGCGGAAATCACCGGCCGCGTCGATCACGCTCGTTTCATCGGTTTCGGGGCGGGAGATCGATTTCACCGGTCCGGCTTACGGCGCGTTCAAGGCGGCGCTGGTGCACTACGCGCAAGGTCTGGCCTGCAAGCTGGCCGGGGCGAAGATCCGCGCCAACACTGTCTCCCCCGGCAACACCTATTTCGACGCCGGCATCTGGAGCCAGATCGAGACGGGCAACCCCGAACTCTTCAAGACCGCGCTCGACCTCAACCCGATGGGGCGGATGGCGACACCGGAAGAGATCGCGCGCGGCGTGGTCTTTCTCGCGAGCCCGGCGTCGAGCTTCACCACCGGCGCCAACCTGGTGATCGACGGCGCCCTGACCAAAGGCGTTCAGCTTTAGCGGCTGAAGATCTGCTTCGCCGTCACCACGGTCGCCGGCCCGTCGAGAAGCGGCCCGGCGACAGCGAAAAACGCCGTCGAACCGGGGCCATTATTGTGGCGGTCCATCGCCGCCTCGTCAGTGAACTGCTCAAAGGTGGTGAAAAGCAGCGGATCGTCAGGATCCTGCGCGACGGTGTAGCCGAGCGTCTCCGGCTCGTTCGCGCGCACATACTCGCCGACCTTGATCAGCGCTGCGCGCACCTCATCCTCATGGCCGGCCCTGACGCGGATGATCGCTGTGAGCGTTTGCATTGAACCTCCCTCAATCGGGCAGCGTGAGCCCGAGTTCCTTCATCATCGCTTCCTGCATGCGGAATTTTTGCGGCTTGCCGGTGGCGGTCAGCGGCAGCTCAGCGACCATGCGAACATGCCGGGGGATCTTGTAGCCGGCGATCTTGCCCTTGCACCAGGCGCGCAGCTCTTCCGCGTCCAGCTTCGCACCGGCGCGCAGGATGAGCCAGGCGGCGACCTCTTCGCCAAGCCGCGGATCAGGCAAGCCAAATACCTGCGCCTGCGCGATGTCGGGATGGCCCATCAGGAAATCCTCGACCTCCACCGGATAGACGTTCTCGCCACCGCGGATCAGCATGTCCTTGATGCGACCGACAATCCGGCAATACCCGTCTGCGTCGATGACCGCGAGATCGCCGGTATGCATCCAGCCATCACGGATCGCCTCCGCCGTGCGCTCCTCGTCGCCCCAATAGCCCTTCATCACCAGATAGCCGCGGGTCAGCAGCTCACCCTTTTCGCCGACCGGCAGGGTCGCCCCGCCCTCGCCCACCACCTTGCATTCGACATGCGGCTGGATGCGCCCGACGGTGGAGACGCGCCGCGCCAGCGGATCGTCAACGGCGGACTGGAAGGAAACCGGGCTGGTCTCCGTCATGCCATAGGCGATGGTGATCTCGCGCAGGTGCATCTTCTCCGTCACACGGCGCATCAGTGGCTCGGGGCAAGGCGCGCCCGCCATGATGCCGGTGCGGAGCGAGCGCAGATCGAAGCGCGAAAATTCCGGATGGTCCAGCATGGCGGAGAACATCGTCGGCACGCCATGCAGGCCGTTGCATCGCTCCGCCTCCACCGCCTCCAGCGTCGCCAAGGGCTCGAACCCCTCGCCGGGGAAGACCATCGTCACGCCATAGGCGCAGGCCGCGAGATTGCCGAGCACCATGCCGAAGCAATGATAGAACGGCACCGGGATGCAAAGCGCCTCCCCCGGCCGAAGCCGCATCGCGCGGGCGACAGAGACGCCATTATTGACGATGTTCCGGTGCGTCAGCGTCGCGCCCTTGGGCGCGCCGGTTGTGCCGGATGTGAACTGGATATTGATTGGATCGTCAGGCTTCAGCGAAGCGCTGATCGAATCGAGCCGTGCGCGGCCGGAGGCGCCGCCTTTCGCCATCACCTCTTCAAACGAAAGCGCGCCGGGAGCGGGGTCAGGCCCGAGCTGGATCACGGCGCGAAGCGAATACAGCCGCGCGGCGTTGAGATGGCCCGGCCGCGCCGATCCCATTTCCGGCGCCAGTTCGGCGATCATCGCCATGTAGTCGGCGCCCCGGAAGGAAGGCGCGACCAGAAGCGCCTTCACGCCAGCCTTGTTCAGCGCGTATTCAAGCTCGGACGCCCGATAGGCCGGGTTGATGTTGACGAGAATTGCGCCGATGCGCGCCGTCGCGAACTGCGCCAGCAACCATTCGGACCGGTTGGGGGACCAGATTCCGACCCTCTCACCCTTATAGAGCCCGAGCGCCAGCAGCCCCGCCGCCAGACGGTCCACCTCAGCCGCGAATTCGCGGTAAGTCCACTCCACGCCCTCGGCGCGAAAAACCACGGCGCGGCGGGCGCCATGCCGGCGCACGACTTCGGCGAGGAAGGCAGGCACGGTCGTTTCGATCAGCGGCCGCGTGATCTCGCCCTTCACATGAGCGAGGCCGCCCGTCGGCTTCAGCCCCGGTCCGTTGTCCATCGCGCGCTCCTCACATCTTGCGCCAGTCACCGGCTTTCTCGAACGCCCCGGCGGCGCGGTAGATCGTGCTTTCGTCATAGCGTTTGCCGATCAGCATCATCGAGACCGGCAAGCCATCCGACACCCCGCAAGGGATCGCCATCGCCGGATGCCCGGTCACATCGAACGGCGCGGTGTTGATTATGTTTTCGAAAGCGCGCTGGCACCAGAGTTCCAGCGACGAATCCTTCGGGGGCAGCGGCGGCGCCTTCATCGGCGTCGTCGGCATCAGGAGGAGATCATAGGCGGACAGAACCTTGTCGTATTCGGCCCGGAGCTGGCGCGCCAGATTCTGCGATTTGGCGTAATAATGCCCCCGCGTGTGCTTCAGATGATACTGGCCGACCAGCATCGAGATCTTGAGCGTGTCCGAAAGCTCATCCGCCCGGCTCCGCCAGTTGGAATGATAGTCGAGCAGCGACGTCGCGTAGAGCCCTTGCCAACCGGTTCCCATGCCATTGCCGTGCATCATCTGGTTGGTCAGCCCCTCCAGCGCGATCGGAGTCCAGATTGGCGCGCCATGAAGATGCCAGGGAATCGAGATTTCATCGACCGAGGCGCCCATCTGGCGGAAAAGCTCCGCGCCCGCGCGGTTCTTGGCGTCGACATCGGCCTCGCCGCCGGGCATCCCGAAGCCTTCCTTCACCACGCCGATGCGAAGCCCGGAGACGCCGCGCGTTACAGCGGCGGTGTAGCGGTCGGTCTTCACGTCGTATTGGCGCGGGTCCATCCCGTCGGCCCCGGCGATCACCTCCAGCATCAGGGCGCTGTCCATCACGTTCCGGGTCATCGGGCCGAGATGGTCGATGGTGTTCTCGATCGGCATGGCGCCCGAATATGGCACCAGCCCGTGCGTGGCCTTCATGCCATAGCAGCCGCAATAGGAAGCCGGCATGCGGACCGAGCCGCCCTGATCGCCGCCCACGGCCATGTCGACCTGCCCCGCGCCGACCAGCGCGCCGCAACCCGAGGACGAGCCGCCCGCTGAATAGCCATGCTTGTGCGGGTTATGGACCGGCCCGGTCGCGTTGGTGTGGCTGCCGCCCGAGAGGCAGAAATACTCGCTATGCGCCTTGCCGACGATCGTCGCGCCCGCTTCCAGCAGCCGGGTGACGACGGTGGCGTCGATATCGGGCGTATAGCCCTTGAGCGTGGAGGCGCCGTTCATCATCGGGACGCCCGCGACGCAGATATTGTCCTTGATCGCGACCGTCTTTCCGGCCAGCGGGCCGCGCGGCGCGCCGCGGATTTCGGTTTGCACATACCAGGCGTTCATCGGGTTCTCTTCCGGCGAGGGCCGGTGGCCGGATGTACGCGGATAGAGCACCGGAGGCAGGTAATCGGGCAGCGAATCGATCAGGTCATAGACGTCGAGCGTCGGTTGCATCACGTCCAGGAATTCCTGCACGCGGGCGTCCGACATATGCATGCCGAGATCGGCCGCGATTTCCTTCATCTGTGAAAGCGTCGGGCGCTGCACGGTCATGTAGCTGATCCTTTCCTGGAGCGCCGGAGCGGCCGGCGCATGCGAAGCGATATGGGGCGCCGCCGGCGCGGCGGCGGGGCGCGGCGGGGCGGGGCGGGGCGCGGCCGGCGTTTTCGAGCTGCCCCCGCCGCCCAGGCCAGTGAATTCTTCGATCAACGCCGGATCGGCGGCCTCGGAGCCGGAAATCTCGCCGGTGATCGCGCCCTTCTGGATCAGCAGAACCCGGTCCGAAAGCGCGGTGATGAAGTCGAGATTCTGCTCCACCAGCACGATGGCGACGCCGCTCCTGGCGTTGAGGGCCTTCAGAAGGTCGATGATCTCGTCGATGATCGAAGGCTGGATGCCCTCGGTCGGCTCGTCGAGCAGGACCAGATCCGGCTCGGAGACAAGGCACCGCGCCAACGCCAGCAATTGCTGCTCTCCGCCGGAAAGCGCCCCGCCGTCGCGCTCCAGCAGCCGCTCCAGCCGAGGGAAATCGGCGAGGACGCGTTCCAGCGCCTCCTCCTCGTCCACATCATGCGCGGCGACGCCCATGCGAAGATTGTCGCGCACGGACAGGTTGGGAAAAATCCCCCTCCCCTGCGGCACATAACCGATTCCGAGGCGCGCGCGCGCCGAAGGCCGCTCCCGCCCCAGATCGTGGCCATCGAACATCATCGTGCCGCCACTCGCCGGCACGATGCCCATCAGGGTCTTCAGAAGCGTGCTCTTGCCCATGCCGTTATGGCCGAGCACGCCCAGAATCTCTCCCTCCGCGACATGGAGGTCGATCCCGTGCAGGATCGGCACCTTGCCATAGCCGGCCCTGAGGCCCTTGACCTCCAGCAGCGCGCTCACACCCGTTTCCCGAGATAGACTTCGCGTGCGCGCGGATCGGCGGAAATCGCGTCCATGGTGTCTTCCATCAGGATCCGCCCCTCGTGGAACAGCGTCACGGTGCGGGAGATCATGCGGATGAACTGCATGTCATGCTCCACCACGATCAGCGCCGCAGTCTCGTTGATTTCGGCGATGATTTCCGCGGTTCGCTCGGTCTCTTCATGGGTCATCCCCGCCGCCGGCTCATCGAGCAGCACCAGCCATGGCTCCGCCACGACGACCATGCCAAGCTCGACCCATTGGCGCTGGCCATGCGCGAGCCGCCCGACCATGCTGCGCCTGATATCGCCGAGGCGCAGCCGCTCAAGCGTCTCGGCCGTCAGGGTTTTCGCGCGGCTCTTCTCATGCCAGCGGCGGGCGGAAAGCCAGATATTCTCCTCCACGCTCAACCCGTCGAAGACATTCGGCACTTGCGTCTTGATACCGACGCCGAGGCCCGCGATCTCATGCGGCTCGGCCCCGGTCATGGCGGCGCCGCGGATCACCACTTCGCCCGCCGTGGGGCGAAGCTGACCCGTGAGGCATTTGAAGAAAGTCGACTTGCCAGCGCCGTTCGGCCCGATCAGGCACCGCAACTCCCGGTCGAAAAGGGTGAAATCGACCTGATCGACTGCGCGCACGCCGCCGAAATGCATCGAAAGCCCGCGCGTCTCCACCACCGCGTCGCCGCGTTGCTTGCGCCCGCTCATTCCGTGGCCCCTCCGCGGCCGCGCCGGCGGCGGGGTCGTTGCGCATGCCCGCGCCGCTCGCTTCGCGCCCAGTCGATCAGGGTCGGCGCGACGCCTTTCGGCACCAGAAGGACAAAAAGGATCAGGATGGCCCCCAGCACCAGATTGTTGTTCAGAAGGCTCTGCCCGCCCAGCGCCGCCGTGAGGTAAAAGAGCCCGAACGTCGCGCCGATCGGCCCTATCAGCGTGCCGCGCCCGCCGACGATGACCCAGATGATCGTCAGCGCCGCATTATAGAGACTGAAGACATCCGGCGTGACCCGCCCGACGCCATTGGCGAAGAGAACCCCGCCCACCGCCGCGACACCGGCGCCGATGCTGAACATGCCAAGCCGGTAGGCCCGCGCGTCATAGCCGAGCAACTCCGCCCGCGTCTCATTCTCGCGGATCGCGATACAGACCCGGCCGAAATGCGTGTTCACCAACCAGCCGCAAAACACATAGGCGATGATCAGCGCCGCCATCGCGACATAGAAAACCTGCTCGGGAAAGAGGAACGTGCGCGCATCCCACGGCAAATTCAGGGGTGGCGCCGTGACGCCGTTGAACCCGCCGAGGAGCGCGTCGCCGATCTTGTATTCCGGCCCCGAGGTGCGGCGCACGAGAGAATAGAGGATCAACGTCACCGTCAGCGTGATCACGCCGAGGTAGACGTCCGAGACGCGGCCATAGAACATGAGGTAGCCGAGCAGGGCCGCCGCCGCGGCCGCGACCACGATCGCCAGCAATATGGCCCAGGTCGAGCCGCCGAAATTGATCGCCCCGATAGTGTAGGCGTAGGCGCCGAGGCCAAAGAACGCCACCTGCCCGAAGCAAAGCACACCGCCAAAGCCCCAGACCAGCGCGAGGCTGAGCGCCAGCACCGCCAGCGCGATGGCCGTAGTGAGGTTGATGATGGTGAATAGCTGAAGCGCCGAAGGCGCAAAGACCGTGAAGAGGACGCCGATCGCGGCGAAGACCAGCACAGGACGCATCTCCTGGCGCATGCCCCCACCCTTCATAGCGACTTGCGGAAAAAGCGGCCGGTGATGCCGCGCGGCATCAGGCGCAGAAGCACGATCGCCGCGACCAGCAGCGCCACCTCGCCGAAAGTCGGCCCGGCGAGGAAGGAGAAGACGCCATTGATCAGCCCCAGCAGCACCGAGCCCGCCGCCGTCCCCGCGAGGATCGACGCGCCGCCGGAAATGACGGTGATGAAGGCCTTGGCGATATAGGTCGCGCCGATGGTCGGCAGCACGCCGGTCACCGGCGCCAGCAGACCGCCGGCCAGCCCCGAGACCGCCGCGCCGAGGCCGAAGGTGATCATGTAGATCCGGCTGGTCGAGACGCCGAGCGCGCCGGCCATCTCCGCGTTCTGCATGGTGCCACGCGCCACGAGGCCGAGCTTCGTCAGCTTCAGCACCGCATAGATCGCGAGGCCGAGCGCGAGCGTCACGCCAAGAAGGAAAAGATCATAGCCGGAGGAGGAGTAGCCGCCGATCCGGATCACGCCGAGCGGCGCCGAAATCGTCGTCGCGGTGGACGCGCCGAAAACAGAGGTCACGATCCCGATCAGCAACAGAGAAAGCCCCCAGGTGGCGAGCAATGTGTCGACCATCCGCCCGTAAAGCCAGCGGATCAGCAGCCGCTCGACGATGACGCCAATCAGACCAACGACAAGCGGCGCGAGGATCAGCATCGCGAACCACAGATTGACGCCATTATTGGTCGCGACCACCACCGTGTAGCCGCCCAGCATCAGAAACTCGCCATGGGCGAGGTTGATGACCCGCATCATCCCGAAAATAATCGCAAGCCCCATGCTGATGAGGGCGAGATTGGCGACGCCGTAAACGAGCTGAAGCAAGAGGGCGGCGATCTGATCCAAGGGCGAGGGCTCCGGGGCTTAAGCAAAGGAACCGCCCGGCCCCTTGTCGGGGCCGGACGGCGCGGAGGCTAGGTCAGATGTCGATGCCGGCGGCCTTCAGCCCGTTTTCGAACAGGAAGGCGTTCTGGTTCGGATTCGCCACCAGATCGCAGACGAGCATCGTATCGGCGGGCGGCTGCGCCTCGAAGCTCTCCAGAACCTCGAACTTCTGGTTCTTCACCTCGGCGATATAGACGTTCTGGACCGCGTGATTGGTCTGCGCGTCGATCGTCACCGGCCCGGATGGCCCGTTATAGGTTTGCGGGGCGCGGAGCGCCTCGGTCACCGCCATACGCTCGGTCGTGCCCGCCGCCTTCACCGCTTCGGCCCAGAGCATGGCGCCCTCGTAGGAGCGGATCGAAAGCTCGTTCATCACCGGGCGACCTGCGCCGAGACGCGCGTCGAGCCGGGCGAGGAAGTCCTTGTTTGTGGGATTATCGACGGCCTCGAAATAGGAATAGGCGGCGATCAGCCCCTCGCCCTCTTCCGATGAGATCATCGTCTGCTCATTGCCGACGCCGAAGGTGGTCGAGGCGACAGGTATGTCCTTGTTCAGGCCCGCCGCCGCATATTGCTTGTAAAAGGAGACATGCGCGCCGCCGACCAGCGCGGAGATCACCAGATCAGGCTTGGCTGCCTGGATTTTCTGGATCGTCGGGCCGAAATTCGTCACATCAAGCGGGAAGAACTCCACATCCAGCGTCTCGCCGGAATTGTCCTTCACGAATTTCTGCATCCACTGCGCGGTGATCTGACCGTAATTATAGTCGGCCGCGACGATGTAGACCTTCTTGCCCCATTTCTTCATCACATAGGGGACGACCTTGGCGACGGTCTGCGCCGGGGTCGAGCCGATGCAGAAATTGTTCATGTCGCAAACACCGCCCTCATACTGGACGTTGTAGAAATAGAGGGTCTGGAATCGCGCAAGAGTCGCGCGGATCGCCTCCCGGCTGGCCGAGGTGATGCCGGCGTGGACCGTGTCGGCCTTGTCGCCCGCTGCCGCCTGCGTCGCGTACTGGGTGTAGAGCTGGATGTTCGACTGCGCGTCATAGATCGTCAGCTCGACCTCGCGGCCGAGCAGACCGCCGGCGGCGTTGATATCGTCGATGGCCATCTTGGTCGTCTCGACCATCGGCGCGCCGTAGATATCGAGCCCGCCGGACTGGTCGAGGATCGAGACGAACTTGATCTTGTCCGACCCTTGGGCGCGCCCCATGATCGCCGGCGCGGCGAGCGCGGCTGCGGATACGCCGGTGACGAACATTCTGCGTGAAAGCGACATGGAGGTCTCTCCTTTTTTGATGACGCCGGCGCGGGGCCGGCTCTCTTGTTCAGTCTTTTTTCTTCGGCGCGTCCGTGCCCCTGTCACCAGAACCCTGCCCTTTGCGAGGCCCGAGACTGTCCGAAATCCCGCGCAAGCCGCCGCCGATGTTCAACCCGACCTCTTCTCCCAGCTTCTGAACGGCGGGGAGCTGCAAGGCCATGGAGAGCATGCTGTCGACCACCTGATTGACCGCGCTGTTTCCGCCACCGAACGCGCCTTCGCCGCCGCCCGATGAGCCGAAGCCGGTGATGTGGTTGATGCGAATAGTCTCGATCTTCTCCGCCGGCTTCATCATCCGCTCGACGATATCGGGCAGCGCCTTCAGCCGCGCCTCGTCCAGCTTCATGGCGATCAGCTCGGCGCTCTGGGCGTTCTCGGCGGCGATCAGCGCGGCGCGGCCCTCGGCTTCGGCGAGCAGCCGGTCGCGCGCCGCCTTCGCCCGCTCCAGCACCGCCTTCGCCTCCGCCGTCGCCATGGAGACCAACGTGCCGGCTTCGGATTTCACCCGCACGTCGTCGACCTCAACCTGTTCGGCGGCGCGGATCAGGGCCAGCGCCTTGTCACGCTCCGCCGCAGCGGTCTCTCGCGTGGTGCGGACATGCTCTTCGGCCATCGCTTCGCCCGCGCGAGCAGAGATCGCGGCGGCCTCGGCCTCCACCTCCTCGACGCGCTTCGCGGCGAGGCGCACGGCGTTCTCCGCCTTGGCCATCGCTGTCGCGACCTCGGATTCGAGCGTTTTTTGACGAAGCTCGCGGTCCTTCTCGATTTCGGCTAGCCGGACTTCGCGCTCGCGACCGATCCGGGCCGCCTCCCGGCGTTTCTCGGACGAGGCCTGCTCCTCCGCTGTTTCCGCGAGACTGCGCGAGCGGGCGATCTCGATTTCCCGCTGCTGCTGGATCATCGCTTCCTCTTCCTCCCGCGAGATGGTGAGCTTGCGCTTGGTGGCGTCGAGTTGGCTCTGGCGGACGGAAACCTCCGCATCCGCCTCGATCACGGCGCGTTCCTTCTTGTTCACCGCGATGATCTCGGCGAGGCGGCGCATGCCGAGCGCGTTGAAGGCGTTGTTCTCATCGAGGGCGTGAAACGGCGTCTGGTCGATACGGGTCAGCGAAACCGATTCGAGCATCAAGCCGTTCTTCGCCAGATTTTCGGTGAGCGCCTCGGAAACCTCACGCGCGTATCCCGCCCGATTGTCCTGCAGCTCATCCATCGTGTAGCGCGCCGCGACGGAGAGCATCGCGTCGACCAGCTTGCCCTCCAGCGTGTCCGCGAGATCGGCGGCCCGAAAGGATTTCCCGGCCAGCGCCTGCGCCGCGGTCGCGACGCCCAGCGTCGTCGCCTCGACCCGCACGTAGAATTCCGCGCCGACATCGACGCGCAGACGGTCGCGGGTGATGATGGATTTCGGGCCGAGCCGCTCGATCTCCAGTTTCGAGGTCCGCATGTTGACCTCGGCGACCTTGTGAAGGAACGGCAGCGCGAGGCAGCCGCCGTCCAGCACGATCTTCTGCCCGCCGAGGCCGGTCCTGACCACGCTGATCTCGCGCGTCGCCTTACGGAAGTAGCGGCTCAGGAAAAGGATCGTGAGGACAAGCAGAACAGCAAGGACAAGAATGCTGACGAACCATGTCATGGGCAGTTCCTTCGCAAACCGGCCGAAAACGGCTATCGCCAGCGCGGCTGGCGCGCGGCGATGCCATCAATGTCGCTATACGTCTGGACAGGTTAGCAAATCTGCGGCCACGCCTGTCAAGCGATTCTATCGTGCCGGGCGCCGAAATCATCTTTACATCTCTAGAATCATAGTTATATTTGAAGCATGAAAACTGAAGCGGAAATCGCCCGTTCTCTCGCCGCCCTCGGCCATGAATCGCGGCTCGCCATCTATCGGCTTCTCGTCAAGGCTGGCGAGAGCGGCCTGAATGTCGGCGAGATCGGCGGGCGCCTCGACATGGCTGGCTCAACCCTCGCGCATCATCTGGGTGGCCTGGTCGCAGCGGGCCTCGTCATTCAGGAACGGCACGGCCGCGAAGTGGTCAACCGCGTCGATTACACGGCGATGCACCGCATGCTGGGCTTTCTGACCAGCGAATGCTGCGCCGGCGTGGCGCCAATGCGGGAGGACGTCGCGTGATGATCGCTTCCGCTTTTCCACCTCCAAAACACTTACATTTCTGGAGATATCGAAATGACTGAACTGGCTCTTCAGGCGGGCGGCGCGCTGGCCGATTTCATGCGCCGGCTCTGGGCGAAGGAAAAGCCCTGGCTGGCGACCGCGGCGCTGCTTCTCGCCCTCCTCCTCGTCGATACGGGCCTGGCGGGGCGGAGCGCCGGCTTCGCGCTGACCAACCTCGCCGATGTCGCGCCGTTTCTGCTGCTCTCCGTCGGCGTCGCGGCCTGGGCCGGGGCGACCGGCGCGGACCGGCTGATCGCCAAGGCGTTCACCGGCTCGGCGCCGGTGATGATCCTGCTCGCCGCGCTCGCCGGGGCGCTTTCGCCGTTCTGCTCCTGCGGGGTCATTCCGCTGATCGCCGCGCTGCTCAGCATGGGCGTGCCGCTCTCTGCGGTGATGGCGTTCTGGCTCGCCTCACCGGTGATGGACCCCTCGATGTTCGCGCTGACGACTGGCGTGCTCGGCCTCGAATTCGCGGTCGCGAAAACCCTGACGGCGATCGGCCTCGGGCTTTTCGGCGGCGTCACCGCGCATCTTTTGATGCGGGGCGGCGGGCTTGTCGATCCGCTCCGCGAAGGCGTTGGAAACGGTGGATGCGGCGGTGCGCGGGTGCGCACGCCGAAACCGGTGGTCTGGCGGTTCTGGGAAGACCGCGAGCGCCTCTCCACCTTCGGACGGGAGGGGCTGCGCTCCGCGCTCTTCCTGGTGAAATGGCTCCTGCTCGCCTTCCTTCTGGAAAGCCTGATGCTGGAGCTGACGCCCGCCGAACTGGTGACGCGGACCCTTGGCGGCGAAGGGATCGGCCCGATCCTGATCGCGACGATCATCGGCGTCCCGGCCTACCTCAACGGGTACGCCGCATTGCCCCTGGTCGGCGGATTGATCGATCAGGGCATGGCGCCGGGAGCCGGGCTCGCCTTCCTCGCGGCGGGCGGGGTGACCTCCCTGCCTGCGGCGATCGCGGTCTGGGCGCTGGTGAAACGGCAGGTCTTCGCGCTCTATATCGGACTGGCGCTGACCGGGTCCTTCGCGGCAGGGCTGTTGTTCGATCTCTGGGTCTCGCTCTGAAGCGGGCGCCCTAGCTCAGCCTCACGCCAGTGATCGCGGGGGCGGGCGCCCCGCCCCCGCAGATCACCCCGCGCCGGTTCACCTCCACCGGGTGGAGCCATTTCGCGACGCCCGGATGCTCCGCGTCGAGAGCGCCCAGCGCCACCAGTATTCCCGCCATCGCGCATTCCGCGCCGGCGGTGTTTCCATCGTCAATCTTCAGCGCCACGCCAAGGCCGAGTTCCGGCAGAATGGCGATGAACGCGCCCTCGGCGCCGGTCTTCACCATCAGCCGCCCGCCCCCGGCGCGCATCAGTTGGGTGCAGGAACGCCCTTCCCCCGCGACTTCAAAGGGATGCGCCGCCATCGCCTCGCGCAGGCGGATCGCCGCGTCCCGTCGCGCGCCCGAAAGCGCGGTTTCCGCCGCGGCTATGCGCGCCGCGGCGCGGGCGAGACCGTGCAGGGACAGCGCGAAATTCGGAGCCGAGCATCCGTCGATGGCGAAACGCTCCACATCTTCGCCCGCCATCTCCGCCGTCGCAGCCGCCACCGCTTTCTGGACGGCATGATCGCGCGAGACATATCCGGCGGCTGGCGCGCCCAGATGGCGCGCCTGACAGAGGAAGCCCGTGTGCTTGCCGGAGCAATTGTTGTGGAGTTGCGTCGGCGCCTCGTCCACACGGATCATGCGCTTGCGCGTGTCATCATCGGAGGACGTCTGCGCGCCGCATTCCAGGTCGGCCTCCGACAGGCCCATCTCCGCCAGCCACCCTGCCGCCATCCCGGCATGGGCGTCCGAGCCCTGATGCGAGGCGCAGGAAAGCGCGAGCAGCCGGGGCGAAAGCCGCGCCGCATCCGCCGCGCCGCTTTCGACCATCGGCAGCGCCTGAAGGATCTTGCACGATGAGCGTGGCAGGAACACGGCCTCGACATCGCCAAGCGCCGCGACCAGCGCGGTTCCAGCCGCCCGGCCATCGACGATGGCGACGCGGCCGTGATGCTCTCGCTCAATGAAGCCCGCGCGCTGGCGCGTGGCGAGGACGGGGTTGAAGGCGGCGTCTTTCATCGAAGCTCTCCCTGTGGGAATCGATCATTGGCGTTACGCTGTTTCGCAATGGATCAAGCCGGCCGGGAAAACCAGCCTTCGCCCTTTGGCCGGCGGCATCCGCTGCGCGCAGATGTGCGTTGAATCAGCGCGCCGGTTATTCGCAGCGCTCGGGCCGGCGCCGCGAAACGCCTCTCACACGAGGTCTTTGCGTGATCCGCGTCCATCTCCCCTTGCTCTTTTGCGCGCAGGAAGGAGTATCTCCGCCAAGGGTGGCGCCGGGCGGAGTTTTTGAGATAGTATCCTGATTGGCTGGACAGAGAAAAGAGGCGCGAAGCCTCGGTCAGAATTGAGGCGGAGAGTGAATATGGGATCATTGAACCGAGTTGCGCGCAGGAGCCTGGTTCTTGCCGGGATCGCGGCATTGTGGCTGGCGGCTGGCGTGGCGGGGCCCGCCTATTCGCAGGCGGCGAATGAAAGCATCGGCGCGAAGCGTGACTGGAGCATCTTCAAACAGGGCGCGGCGGCGGACCGGCAATGCTGGATCGTATCGCAGCCCGTATCATCGCGCGCGGTGCGCGGCGGCAAGCCGGTTTCGGTGAACCGCGGCGACATCTTCCTGATGGTGGCCATCCGGCCCGGCGCGCAGGTGAAGAACGAGGTTTCCATGATCGGCGGCTATCCGTTTCGCGCCGGCAGCTCGGTCAAGCTGAAGATCGGCTCGGACGGGTTCGAGCTTTTCACCGAGGGTGAAGGCGCCTGGGCCGACAGCGCCGACAGCGACAACAAAATCGTTGACACGATGAAACGCGGCGCGACAGCCGAAGTCACCGGCGTCTCCACCCGCGGAACCACGACGATCGACAGTTTTTCGCTCAGCGGCTTCACCGCCGCGCTGGACGAGGCGCGCGCGCTCTGCAATTGAGCGCCTGTTTGCTGTAGGATGCGAAGGCCCGCCATGGCGCGGGCCGTCGCTGTTTGAGGAACGCCCCATGGCCGAACTGGCCCCGATCACCCCTGACGCGCGCGTTCTGCCGCGCATCGCGCCGAAAGGCGCCAAACCGAACCTGATCGGGATGAGCAGGGAGCAACTCCGCGACGCCATGATCGAGGCGGGCGCGCCCGAGAACCGGGCGAAGATGCGCGCCGCGCAGGTCTGGGGCTGGCTTTACCAGAAAGGCGTCGCGGAAACGGCGGCGATGACCAGCCTCTCCAAGGAGTTCCGCGCCACGCTGGCCGAACAGTTCCGCATCCAACGACCCGAGATAGTGACGAAGCAGGTCTCCGAGGACGGCACACGCAAATATCTGCTCCGCATCGATGGCGGGCATGAGGTGGAGGCGGTCTATATCCCCGAAGAGGATCGCGGCACGCTCTGCATTTCCTCGCAGGTCGGCTGCACCCTGAATTGCACCTTCTGCCATACCGGCACGCAGACGCTGGTGCGCAATCTGACGGCGGCGGAGATCGTCGGGCAGATCCTGATCTGCCGCGACGATCTTGGCGAGTGGGCCTCAGCGGGAAAGGTGGCGGCGGACAGGCGCCTTCTCTCCAACATCGTGCTGATGGGCATGGGGGAGCCACTCTACAACACCGACAATGTGCGCGACGCCATGAAGATCGCGATGGACAATGAGGGGCTGTCGATGTCTCGCCGGCGCATCACGCTCTCAACCTCCGGCGTCGTGCCTGAGATCGTGCGCGCGGGCGAAGAGATCGGCTGCATGCTCGCCATCTCGTTTCACGCCACCACCGATGCGGTGCGCGACAAGCTGGTGCCTATCAACAGGAAATGGAACATCAAGGCGCTGCTCGACGCCTGCCGCGCCTATCCCCGGCTTTCGAACGCGGAACGGATCACCTTCGAGTATGTGATGCTGAAAGACGTGAACGATTCCGACGCCGACGCGCGGCGGCTGGTCCAGCTGATCGCCGGCATCCCGGCCAAGATCAACCTTATCCCCTTCAACCCTTGGCCCGGTGCACCCTATGAGCGCTCCGACTGGGACCGGATCGAGGCTTTCGCGGAAATCGTCAACCGCGCCGGCTACGCCAGCCCGGTCCGCACGCCGCGGGGCCAGGATATCATGGCCGCCTGCGGCCAGCTGAAATCCGCCACCGAGCGAACGCGCAAGAGCCGCGCGTCCATCGCGGCGGAAGCCGGCGCCGCTTGAAGGTTACAATCTCCGACGTCGAAATCTTCGGCGTCGTCAGTGAGCACCGGCGACCTGCCGCCCTGGAACATGATCAGGATATACGACCAGCGGCCCGATATCTCAGCGCCGTCAAACTCGGCGGGCTCCGCCGCGCGCGAACTGGATCATATCGCGGCCGCCCCGGAAATCGTTGAGCCGGTCGAACCCATCGACCCGGCTGGCGACGACGCGGCCACGCCAGCCAACGCCGATCGGCGCATCGTTTCCTCGGCCCCCGGTCAGCAGATCGCCGCCGCCTTCCAATTTGTCCCGCCCGTCGTCGTTCAGAATATCGCCTCCTACGCCGCCGGAGACGAAGGCGAAGGGCGCGGCGGGGCGAAAGGGACGGAGGAGGACCGCCGCCGGGCGGGTCATTCCGTCGGCGGCGCCAGAAGCGGCGTTACACGGCGGATGATGACCTGACGGTTGACCTCGCTCGCGCCCCTGGTCTGCTCTTTCAGATCGTATTCGCCGTAGCCCTGGATCACCATGTTTTCCGGCGGCACGCCAAAATTCTCGGTCAGCGCCAAAGCGACGGATTCCGCGCGCTGATCGGACAGGAGAAGGTTCGCCGCCTCCCCGCCCGTAGCGTCGGTATGGCCCTCGATCAGAAAGACCTCATACGGGTCCCGCGCGATCATGTCGGCCATCACGTCGCCAAGCGTCGCGAGGCGGGCCGCCGCATCCAGGCTGACGGCGTCGGAGCCGGACGCGAAGACCAGCGAAGCCAGCGCGACTTCCGGCGCCAGATAACGCACGCCCGCAATATCACGCACCTGCGACAGGTTGAAGCGCTGGCGCGCGGCCTCCTCCGGCTCGGTCTCGAACGTGGCGTAGAGCAGATCGGCGCTGGTCTGGTCGTCATAGCTGATCGCCACCGGAGAGCGCGGCGGCAGCGCCGCGGGCATTACCTCGCGCACCGGCTGCGTGTCGTCATAGAGCACGACCTGTTGCGCGTCTGGTCGCTGCACGCTGCGGCGAAGCACCCGCCCGTCGGCGTCCAGCACGGTGATGATGACGGTGCCGTCTTGACGCACCACACGCGATTCGACCGAGCCGTCATCGTAAGGATCGGTGTAGACGGTCGAGCCGGGGCGGCGGATCAGGGCGTTGTCGTCCCTGTAGACGTCATACCGCCCGCTTGCGTCGCGGGTGACGACCCTGTCCCCGGAGTTGGAGACCACGGTTTGCGAGCCGTAGATGATCGCGCCGACGGCGACCGCGCCAAGAGCCACGAGACCAAATTTCTGGAGATCGCTCAGGCCGGAATCATCGTCCCGACCACGATAGCGCCAGCGGTCGCCGTCCCAGTAACGGTCGTTATCGCGCCAGCGGTCACCGTCCCAGTAACGGTCGTCATCGCGGCGCCGGTCGCCGTCACGACCGTAACGACCGTCACGGTCATCACGGCCATCGCGCCGGCGGTCGCGGTCGCGGTCGTAATCGCGATGGTCCTGATTGCTGCGACGCACGTCGCGCTCTTCCACCCGCACGGGGCGCTCGTCGCGGCTGGGCCGCGCGCCGCGCGAAACCGCGGCGGCCGGGCGATCCTTGTTTTTCGCCTGCAACCTCGCGGGCGCCGCGTCGCCGCGTGCGGCCCGCTGCGGGTTATCGCGGTCTGCCGCCTGTGCGGCGGACGGCCTCGGGTTGCGTGGCGGCTTCCCGGGATCAGCCGGCAACTCGTTGGCGCGCCGCTTTGCGGCGGCCGGTCGATTCGCGGCGCGATTCTGCGCGCGCTCAGCGGCTTTCCGCTGCGCCGGTTGCTGGGCCTTTGGCCGCGCGCGCTCGTCCTCCACGGCTTTCGCGCGGTCATTCGCCTTGGCCGGGCCGGCCTGCTTACGCTCATTCGCGCGCTCGGCGTTCTTGCGCTCGTTCTGCTTTTGCCTGCGCTCTTGCTGGGCGGCCTGGTTTTTCTGTCCCTGCTCGCGCGCCTCCCGCGCCTCGCGCTGGCGTTTGCGAGTTGCGGCGGCGTCCTTCGCCTGCTTGCGGGCTTCGGGCGAGTCGTTACGATTGCGCTGCTGCGCATTGGCCTTGGGCTTTTTATCCTTGTCCGCCGCCTTGCGGGTTTCGGCGGCTTTCTGCCGCCGCTCCTTCTGTGCGGCGGCTTTGCGATCCCCAGCTGCTTTTTCCTGGCGTTGCTTTCTCGCCGCGGCCTTCTCGCGCTGCTTGGCTTTATTATCCTGTGCGTCCTGCGCGTTATTCTGCGCGGTCACGATGGACCGCGCTTGCGTTTGGCCGTCCGCGATCGCCGCCAGAGGCTGAAACATCATCGACGCCACGCAGAGCGACGAGATCGTCTTGGAAAGCCTGTTGGTCATGTGTCGCTCCTGGGGCCGATCATCGCGCTCATCGCGTCTGATCTTGTCGGCCATTTCAGTAACGCTCGCTCCTCTTGTTTCCGGCGCGGCGCCGGAGACAAAACGTCAATTGTCCGAATTGGTTCCATTGCAGCACGGCCCCGGAATTCGCCCCTGCCCTTCATCTTGCCTCAGATTGCCCAGCGCGCGGCTGGCCAGTTCGCGTCATGAGCATCGCCGTCGATCTCGCCCTTCGACCAGACCGGGAGCGCAAGGTCGCGCGCGCACTGCGAATCGCACCTCCGCGATGCGGAAGACGAGCACGGTCGCCGGAATGATCGTCTTGCGCTCGAACCGGATGCGAAGCGCTTAATCCGCCGTGATCGCCGCATTGCTGATCACGCGGATGATGTTCTTCGGTCCGGGAACGAAGAACATCGTCGAGGCGCGGCCATCGCGAACGATATTGCGAAAGCCGACCAGCCGCTGATTTCCCCGCCAGTCCGGCATCGCCAGCGTCTGATCGTCAAGAGCGGCGACGACAGATCCATCATCCCCACGAGGGGAGCCGCCGCCCCCTTTCGGGGCCGACGGTGGTCAGGATCCAGAACCGGCTTGCTCTATCCAGCGCCGACAGGCGGCGGCCAGCCGGGGTGAAGCCTGGACGATCGAATGCGCTGGCCGCGCCCCATGGATCGCCTTCAGTTCGTCAACGGTGCGGATATGCTCCATCCGCCGCGCCCTGCTCAGCCCCTGCCGACATAGGGCATCTTGGTGGCCATGATCGTCATGAACTGCACGTTGGTCTCCAGCGGGTATTCCGCCATCTGCACCACCGCCTGCGCGACATGTTCCGGGTCCATCACCGCTTCGGCCCGGATAGAGCCGTCCGCCTGCGGCACGCCGTCGACCATGCGCGCGGCCATCTCGGTCAGCGCGTTGCCGATATCGATCTGGCCACAGGCGATGTCATGCTTGCGCCCGTCGAGCGAAAGCGTTTTGGTCAGCCCGGTGATGGCGTGCTTGGTCACCGTATAGGCGACTGAACCCGGGCGCGGCGCATGCGCGCTGATCGAGCCGTTATTGATGATCCGCCCGCCCTTGGGGTCCTGACGCTTCATCAGCGCGAAGGCGGCCCGTGCGCAAAGCAACGAGCCGTGCAGGTTGGCGTCGACAACACCGTACCAGTCGTCCAGCATCATTTCGTCGATATCGGCGCCGGGCGCGCCGCGCCCCGCGTTGTTGAAGAGAAGGTCGAGCCGGCCGAATTCCTTCGCCGCTTCGATGAAGATCGCCTCCACCTCGTCCGGCTTGGCGATGTCGCACGCCAGCACCAGCGCGCCTTCGCCGATCTCCGCCGCGGTTTCCTCAAGCGCTTCGCGTCGGCGGCCGACCAATCCGACACGCCAGCCCTTCGCCGCCAGCGCCCGCGCTGTCGCGCGCCCGATCCCGCTGCCCGCACCTGTCACCAGAGCCGTCCTAGCCATCCGTAATCTCCCTTGGTTTTCGCTGCGCGACCCTGACCCGAGCGCACGCGGCGCGCAAGCCTCTCAGCCGCGTTTCGGGGCGTCGAGCGCCCGGATTCGCGCCGCTTCGGCCCGGTATCGCGGCAACGAGAAAAGGTCGACGAACAGCCCGGCCGCGAAGCCGCGCGTCATGTTGACCAACCAGATCAACGGCCCGCGGATGATTTTCGGCAGCCGGAGCAGCCGCCAGGCCAACGTGCCGGGCTTGCGCTCATGCCAGGGCACCCAGCCGCCGGCGCGCACCGAACGCCACATCAACCCAGCCCAGAACCAGTTGAGGCCGAGGACGATCATCGCCTCGCGGAAGATCGCATCCGCCTTCTTGCGGCTGATCCGTTCATGCTCAACCTGATAGAGCCAATCATGGAGCGCGGCGGCCGCGAGATAGAGCGCATGGGTTTGCGGCACCAGTAGCGTGAGCGGCGGCGGCACGCTCGCTCCGTCGAACTCGAACCCCCGGCCGACGACGATCTCCTCTCCGGAGCCGAGCGCGCCAACCTCATAGCGAAACGCCTGCGTCACCACCCATTGGGAGGCGACGAGCCCCGGTGGCAGCCAGATGTTCCGCGACTCAGCCCGCCGGCGACGACGCTCGTCCGAACTCAGCCCCTCGTAATTGGCGGCGGACTGAAAGACCGCGCGGGTGATCGAGACCGGCTGCGGTGGGTCATCCTCGTTCATCGCCCGGAGCCGCCGGCGGCGGGTCCCCGATTGCGCACGGCGAAGTTTGCGTCAGACCGTTCCAATGGACGCAGACTGGCCCGGCGCGGGGCCAGTCCACCAATTTCGGGTTTCGCGCTCACCTGATCGCCGCCATAACGGGGCGAAGCCTGTCACAGGACCAAAGGGATGAAAAGCCAGATGACCAACCTGCCGGAAATGATGCGCGCCGTCGAGATTTCAAAACCGGGCGGCCCAGAAGCGCTCGTTCCCACAACGCGCCCGGTTCCCCGGCCCGATCAGGATCAGATCCTGATCCGCATCGCCGCCGCCGGGGTCAACCGGCCGGATTGCTTTCAGCGCGCCGGCGCCTATCCGCCGCCGCCCGGCGCCTCCGACCTGCCCGGGCTGGAGGCTTCGGGCGAAGTCGCCGCCATCGGCGCCGGCGTCACCCGCTGGAAGGTCGGCGACAAGGTCTGCGCGCTGCTCGCCGGCGGCGGCTACGCCGAATACGCGGTCACGCACGAGGATCATGCGCTGAAGGCGCCCGTCGGGCTGAACATGGTTGAGGCTGCGGCGCTGCCGGAGACATTCTTCACCGTCTGGACCAATGTCTTTGATCGCGGGCGCCTGAAAGCGGGGGAGACATTTCTCGTTCATGGCGGCTCCTCCGGCATCGGCACAACGGCGATTCAACTCGCCAAAGCTTTCGGCGCCCGCGTCTTCACCACCGTCGGCGGCGAGGACAAGGCCGCGATCTGCCGCGAACTGGGCGCGGAGGTGGTGGTGAACTACCGCGAAGCCGATTACGTGGACGCGCTCCGGGCGGCGACTGACAAAAAGGGAGTCGACCTGATCCTCGACATGGTCGGGGGCGATTACATTCCCCGCAACGTGCGGCTCGCCGCCGATCAGGGACGCATTGTGCATATCGCCTTCCTCAAGGGACCGGAGGTGGAGCTGAACTTCACCCAAGTGATGCTGAAGCGGCTGACGATCACCGGCTCCACCCTCCGTCCGCGCAGCATCGGCGAAAAGGCGGCGATCGCCGCCAGCCTCCGCGAGAAGGTCTGGCCGCTGATCGAAGCGGGCCGGATCAAACCGGTGATGGCGACCAGTTTCCCCCTGGAGCAGGCGGCGCAGGCGCATCGGCTGATGGAAAGCTCCACCCATATCGGCAAGATCATGCTGACCGTCGGCGACTGAACTTCCCGGAGGAGCCATCCGGCGCGGGTCAGAGGAAACCGAGCGCGCGAAAGCTCGCGTCGGTCTCCTTGCCGATCACGACATGGTCGTGGAGCGTGACGCCGACCGCCTCCAGCGCGGCGGCGATCCTGGCCGTCATCTCGATATCGGCGGGCGACGGCGTGGGGTCCCCCGACGGGTGGTTGTGCACCATGATCATCGCGGAGGCGTTCAGCTCCAGCGCCCGCTTCGCCACCTCGCGCGGATAGACGGGCACATGATCGACTGTGCCGCGCGCCTGCGCCTCGTCCGCGATCAGCACGTTTTTGCGGTCAAGAAACAGAATGCGGAATTCCTCTGTCTCCCGATGCGCCATCACTGTCTTGCAATAGGTCATCAGCGCCGCCCAGGAAGAGAGCGCCTCGCGGCCCAGCACCCGCGCCTGCGCCAGCCGATGCGCCGCCGCTTCGACGATCTTCAACTCGCGCGCCGCAGCTTCGCCCATCCCCTCCACCTTCATCAACCGAGCCGGGGATGCGGAGAGGACATGGTTGAAATCACCGAACTCCCTCAAGAGCAGCTTGGTCAGCGGCTTCACGTCGCGGCGCGGAATGGCGCGAAACAGCACCAGTTCCAGCATCTCGTAATCGGCGAGCGCGCCGGCGCCGGCGCGGTCGAACCGCTCACGCAATCGCTCCCGGTGTTTGGCGTGGTCCGGCTCGGCCGGTTTCGAGACGGGCCCCGCAAAGCCGGGCAGGCTCGGCGCAGCCAGGCGCTTGCCTTGGCCGTCTTCAGCCAAGGCGGCGCGCCAGATCGGTCAGATCGTCGGCGACAAAATCCCACGCCGCCTCGGCTCGCGTTTCGCCAAGACCTGGGCCTTTTTCATCCGGGCGCGGGATAAACGCGGTCTTGAGTCCCGCCGCGCGCGCCGCCGCCAGGTCGCTGTTATGCGCCGCGACCATCAACACCTCCGCCGGGTCGAGCCTGAGCGCGGCGGCGGCGCGCAGATAGACCTTCGGCTCCGGCTTGTAGCCCTCGGCTATCTCCGCGCCGAGAATGGCGTCCCAATCGAGCCCGGCGAACCGCGCCAGCGCGACCATCAGCGCGATGGAGCCATTGGAGCAGGTCGCAACCGGCATCAGCGCCCTGATCGCCGCCACACCGGCGACGCTGTCGGGCCAGGGTGGCAATTTTTCCCACGCATGGTTCAACGCCGCCCGCTCGGCCTCGTCGACGAGGCCGGAGAGGCCGCGCGCCTCAAGCACGATATCGAGATTCTCCCGGTGCAGATCGTCGAGCGGCACATAGCCGCGGGCGCCTATCCTGATTCTCTCCATCGCGGGTTGGTATTCGCCCCGCCAGGCGTCGGCGAAGGCGCCCGCGTCATGCGCCTCGGCCTTCGCGGCGAGGGCGGCGGCGACCTCGGCCGCGACGCCGCTTCGCCAATCGACCACCGTTCCGAACACGTCGAAAATCGCCGCTTTGACCGCCATGAGTGAAGCCCCTCAACCGATGCGAAGGCGAGGCTCGCCCGCTGTCGCCCGGCGGTCAAGCCCCTTCGCGCCGGGTGCGTTCGGCCTTCTATTTTCTTGCGCCGGGGACGGCCCGTCGATGAAGCTGAGAGGACCGAGACCTTTTCTCTGATCGCCAAGGTCTTGATTTCGGCCACTGGCCGGAGGAGGAGGTGGACTGATTCTGGTAAACGAGGGTGACGTTGCGATGGCCGATGAGGATATTCCGCAAGAGATGCGCGACCGGGTCGCCGCGTCCGATTTCGACAAGGTCATGAAATTCGATTGCGGCGACGACGGCGTCCTGATCATCAACCGCCGCGAAGTGACGCGCCAGAACATGGAAGCGGATTGCACGATCTCCCTCTCGAAGAAGAACCTTGAAAAGCTTCTGAAGGGCGAGTTGAACCCGATGACGGCGTTCCTCACCGGCAAGATCAAGGTCGATGGCGACCTTTCGGTGGCGATGCAGCTCCAGACCCTGCTCTGACCCGGCGGATCAGCGCCCGCCGATGATCCGGTCCAACGCCCGCGTCGGCAGCAGCCGGCGAAAGAGGTCGGCGGCGTAGGTCGGCGTGGTGACGAAGTAGCGCGCCTTCGGGCGGCGATCCTCAAGCGCGCGGATCAGTTTGTGCGCCACGGCGGCGGGGGGCAGGTCGAATCGGCCGCCGTCCTTGTCCTTGTAGAGCCGCCGCTCGATCTTCTCCCAGATTTCCGGCTGATGGGTCGAAGCGGCGCGCGCCGGCTTCATCCAGCGCTCGAACGGCGCCCGGGCGTTGCGCCGGAACGGGGTCAGGATCGGGCCGGGCTCGATCAGGATCATCTCGACCCCGGAGCCGCGCAATTCGCGACGACAAGTGTCCGTCAGCCCTTCGAGCGCGAATTTCGTCGCGTTGTAGGGGCCGCGATAGGGCGCCGCGACCATGCCGAGGACGGAGGAGCAATTGACGATGCGCCCTGACCCCGCCGCACGCATCGCCGGGATCAACGCTGCGGAAAGTTGCTGGGGGCCGAAGAGATTGGCCTCGAAGATCGCCCGCATCGCATCGCGCGGCACATCCTCCATCGGCCCTGGAACCGCCCAGGCGCCATTGTTGAAAAGCGCATCCAGCCGCCCGCCGCCCAGTTCCAGCGCCCGCGCGGCCCCCTCCGCGACCGACACCTCGTCCGCGTAGTCGAGCCGCCAACTCTCGAACCCCTCGTCGCCTAGCCGCGCGGCGTCCTCCGCCTTGCGGCAGGTGGCGAAGACGCGCCAGCCCCGCGCCTTCAGCGCCCGCGCCGATTCCAGCCCGATGCCGGAGGATGAGCCGGTGATCAGGATTGTCCGCATGGTTGCACCTTCCTCTCTGGACCAGACGCCCCTTGCGCCCCTATACCGCATCTATGGGTGAAATCAGCGACGACGACAAAATGGATGGCGAAACCGCATCGGAACCGATGCGGCGCGCACTCGGTGAGCGGTACCTGCAGTATGCGCTCTCCACCATCACCAACCGCGCGCTGCCGGATGTGCGCGACGGGCTGAAACCGGTGCACCGGCGCATCCTCTACGCGATGCGGGGGCTGAAGCTGGAGCCGGGATCGGCGTTTCGCAAATGCGCCAAGATCGTCGGCGAGGTGATGGGCTCCTATCACCCACATGGCGATCAGGCGATCTATGACGCGCTGGTTCGGCTGGCGCAGGATTTCTCCCAACGTTATCCGATGGTCGACGGACAAGGGAATTTCGGCAATGTCGACGGCGACAACGCTGCCGCTCAGCGCTACACTGAAGCGCGGCTGACCTCCGCCGCGCAGGCGATGATGGTCGGCCTCGCTGAGAACGCCGTTGATTTTCGTGACAATTACGACGGCACGGAACGTGAGCCGATCGTGCTCCCCTCCGCATTTCCCAATCTGCTCGCCAACGGCTCCTCCGGGATCGCGGTCGGCATGGCGACCTCGATCCCGCCGCATAACGTGCATGAGGTCTGCGACGCGCTTTTACACCTGATCAAATCGCCGAACGCGCGGGTGGAGACTCTGGCGGAGATCATCCCCGGTCCGGATTTCCCAACAGGCGGCGTTCTGGTCGAACCGCACGCGAGCATCGTATCCGCCTACGCCACCGGCCGCGGGTCGTTCCGGCTCCGGGCGCGCTGGGAGGTCGAGGATATCGGGCGCGGGTCCTGGCGGATCGTCGTCACCGAAATTCCCTATCAGGTGCAGAAATCGCGCCTGATCGAGCGCGTCGCAGACCTGATCAACGACAAGAAACTGCCGATCCTCGCCGATCTCCGCGACGAGAGCGCCGAAGACATCCGCCTCGTGCTGGAGCCGCGCGCGCGCAGCGTCGATCCGGCGCAGCTGATGGAGAGCCTCTTCAGGCTGACCGAGCTTGAGATAAAATTCAGCCTCAACATGAATGTGCTGATCGACGGGCGCACCCCGCAGGTCTGCGGGCTGCGCGAGGTGCTGCTGGCCTTCCTCGCCCACCGGCGGGAGGTCCTGCGCCGGCGCTCGGAACACCGGCTGGAGCAGATCGCGAAGCGGCTGGAAGTGCTCGACGGCTATATCGTCGCCTATCTCAACCTCGACCGCGTAATCGAGATCATCCGTTATGAGGATGAGCCGAAAGCCGTTCTGATGGCGGAATTCTCACTATCGGACGTGCAGGCCGAAGCCATCCTCAACATGCGGCTCCGCAACCTCCGCAAGCTGGAGGAAATGGAGCTGCGGCGTGAGCGCGACACGCTGATCGAAGAACAGGCCGGGCTGAACGCGCTGCTGGCCGACGCCGCGCTGCAATGGACGAAGGTCGGCGAAGAGATTCGCGATATCCGCGCCCGCTTCGGCCGCTCCACGCCCGGCGGGGAGCGGCGCACGGATATCGCGGTGGCGCCCACAGTCGAGGAAGTCAGCCTCGATGCGATGATCGAACGCGAGCCGGTGACGGTGGTCTGCTCGGAAAAGGGCTGGATCCGGGCGCTGAAGGGGCATCTGCCGCTCGACGGCGAATTGAAATTCAAGGATGGCGACGAGGGGCGGTTCATTCTCCATGCGGAGACGACCGATCGGCTCCTGCTGGCGGCGTCGGGCGGGCGGGTCTTCACGCTTGACGTTCACAAGCTCCCCGGCGGGCGCGGCATGGGGGAGCCGGTGCGCTTGATGGTCGACATGGCCAATGACGAAGAGATGGTGGCGCTTATTCTGCACCGCCCTGGCGGACGGCTTTTGCTGGCCTCCTCCGCGGGGGACGGTTTCGTTGCGCCCGAAGACGATCTGATCGCGCAGACGCGGACCGGCAAACAGGCCCTGAACCTGAAAGACGGCGCGAAAACGCGGGTCTGCAAGCGCGTCGCCGGCGGGCATGTCGCGGTCTCGGGCGAGAACCGGAAGCTGCTGGTGTTTCCGCTCGCCGAACTCCCCGAGATGACGCGCGGCAAGGGCGTGCGGCTGCAGAAATACAAGGATGGCGGGCTGGCGGACGCCATCACCTTCACCCTCGTCGACGGGCTGAGCTGGCTTGACCCGGCGGGGCGGACGCGGACGGAGACCGACCTTACCGACTGGATCGCGAAACGGGCGAGCGCCGGGCGCATGGCGCCGCGCGGTTTCCCGCGCAATAACCGCTTCACGTAAGCGCCGGGTTCAGTTTTTCTGCATCGCCTGCTCGAACGAAATTTCGATGAACTCCGCCGGGCGGACCATCGCGACAAGGACGGACAGACGCAGCCGGCCTTCCAGAACGTCGATCGCCGTCATGGTCTGGCCGAGGCCGACGCGAACCTGGAACGCATCAGCGGGCCTGGCTCCCGCGAGGCCGCCCTGTTTCCATATTCCGGTCAGGAAATTTTCCACCATTCCGCGGATGACGACCCATGTATTGGCGTCATTCGGCTCGAAGACATAGCTGGCGACGGCCAGCTTGATCGACTGCTCCAGCATGATCGCCGTCCGGCGCGCGGCAATATAGCGCCAGTCGGTGCTGTTTCCGTCCAGCGTCCTCGCGCCCCAGACCAACACGTCCCCACGGTTTGAGAAATTTCGGAATGCATTGATGGAGCGGCCGCTCACAGGGGCGTTCAGATCTTCCTGCGCCGCATCTTCGAGCGGCGTCGTCAAATCCGAAATCGCGCTGACCGAGACGTTCGCCGGCGCGTTCCAGACGCCACGGCTATTGTCGGCGCTGGTGTAGATCCCCGCCATCAACCCACCGGGGGCCGCGAAATTGGCAGCCTCCGCCATAGCCGCGAGCATGTCGTGGTATAGTGGGGAGACGATGCGGAGTATCTTGTCGAGCGGCGCCAGATCCTCAGGCGGCGCGCGGAGTTTTTCAATCTCCGCCAAGACGGCGTCGCGGCTCTTCGGCTTGACGGCGAGCGGCTGATCTTTCAGCAAATCCGCCAGGGCGTCTCCCTGATCGGGCGCGAAATCCGCAAGACTGAAATCGCGCGGTTCGTTGATGGTGGCCCGCAGCCACGGGTAATAGGCGGCGCCGAAACCCAGATGGTCGGAGCCGATACCGCTCCGAAACGACTCGACCGGATCGCCGGCGTCGTCCTGCCGCGAAAGCCAGCCTCGGTGAATGTCGAGAATGGCGAAGCGGTCGCGCATTGTCCCCGCCTGGGCCAGCATCGCCTGCTGAACCTTGGCCGACCCCGCCGGATTGAGCCGCGTCGTCTCGGGCGCGACCAGAAGCGTGGGTTCCCCCACCTTTTCCAGCGTCAACAGCCCGTCCAGCAGCGGGCCTGCTTCGATCTGATCAGCGTAGCCGCCGACCGAGACGACATAGCAGGCGCCCCCGCCGTTGGAGAAGAAAAGCCGCATGGAGTCATAAAGCGCGAAGGCTGGCGTCAACCGCTTCAGATCGATCAGGCCGCCTCCGCCCCCGCCCGGCGCCTTTATCGTCGCGCCTTGAAGCGGATCGAGCGGCTCACCCTTCTCTCGGAAACCGAGCGTGAATACCGGCGCGGGCGCGCCGCCAAAATAGTGGGTGAACTCGCCCAACGACGTGATCCGCGAGGGGTTCAGCCGCCCATTCTGAGCTTTCTCGGTGTAGCCGATGAACGCCGGAACAGCCGTCGCCACACCCACGACAGAATTGGGAAAGGCGCTGATCTCCTCGATATAAACGCCCGGTGTCTTGTATTCGGCCATCCGCCCCCCCTTCGTCATTTGGCCTGGTCGCCCCGACTTCAGGCGAATTCCAGCGCCACCGCGCCATAAAGCACCGCCGTCGCCGCCAGCACGAAGACATGCCAGATCGCGTTCTGGAACGGCAGACGCTCCCACAAATGGAAAACCACGCCGGAGGAATAGAGCGCGCCCGCGATCAGGATCAGAATCATCGTCAGATAGCCGACGCTGGCCGCCACGTCTCCGGCGACGACCACGGCCGCCCAGCCCATCGCAAGATAGAGAACGAGCGACAGCACCTCGAACCGACGCGGAAAAGCCAGTTTGAGAAGTATGCCGACCGCCGCCGCCGCCCAGACCACCGCAAGAAGCAGATCCCCGACCAGCCCGCCGACCGCGATCGCGGCGAAGGGCGTATAGGCGCCGGCGATCTTCAGATAGATCGTCGAATGATCGAGCCGACGCAGCCAGTCCCGCGCGCGCTCCAGCCGGTTGAGATTGTAGGTGGCGGAAAACGAGAACATTGCGATCAACGTCGCGACATACACGCTCACGGCGAAGATGGCGCCACTTTCTCCGCGCGCGGCGACCAGCCAGATGAGGATCGGCCCGCCGATCAGGCCAAAACCGACGCCAAGCGCGTGAACCACCGCGTCGGCGGCAAGCTCCTGTCTGGTCTGTATCCGGGTTTTCATCGTCTGAGTATGGGGGCTCCGCACCGCCCCGCAAGGCTGCGAAGGCGCGCGGGTGTGACTCTGCGCAATTGCCGGCCCGACCCGGCGATCAGTCGAAACCGGTGATCAGTCCCTCAGTCCAGCATTTCAGGATCACCTGCGCCACCGCGCCCTTGCGGGCCGGAGCGATACGCTCGGACCGGCCGGCCAGCGCCTCCACGACCTCGGCTTTCGTGACCCAGATGGCGTCTTCCAGTTCATGCTGGTCGATGGTGATCGCTGTCGCCTCCGCCCGCCCGACGCAACCGATCATCAGCGAGGCCGGGAAGGGCCAGGGCTGGGAGGTGACATAGCGCACCTCGCCGACCGGCACGCCCGACTCCTCCATCACTTCGCGGCGCACGGCCTCTTCCACCGTCTCGCCCGGCTCCATGAAGCCCGCCAGCAGGGAATACATCCGGTCCGGCCAGATCGCCTGCCGGCCGAGCAACACCCGATCGCCATCGAGGATCAGCATGATCACGACCGGATCGGTGCGCGGGAAATGTTGCCGCCCGCAAGCGGTGCAGTCAAACCGCCAACCCGCGTGGCTGGGCTGGTTCCGCCCGCCGCACTTGGCGCAGAAACCATGCGTCTGGCGCCATTCGAATATCCCCTTCGCGGCGGCGGCGATGCCGGCGTCGCGATGGTCGATCTCTCCCATGATCGCACGAAGTTCGATGAACTTGCGCGTCTCCGACAGATCAAGCGTGCGCCGGTCGACGAATTCCGCCAGCTTTTCATCAGGCGGCGCGATGTTCGAGACATCGACCGCGAAATGGCCGGTTCCCTCGTCGTCGATCCCCATGAAAATCGGCGCTTCCGCGCTTTCCGAGACCAGCGCGTCGGTCGCGGAAAGCCACGCGAGGCGAGGCCCCGCCTCCGTCAGATCGAAAAGCGGCTTTCCATACCAAAGCGGCGAGACCCTGCTCTCCGAATCGGCGAGACGGCGGGCGATACCTTCGGCGTCGCTGCGCAACCGGTCGGCCCGGTCGAGAAAGCTGCCGGCGAACGTGACTTCGGATTCCGGGATCATGGCGGGAAGATGCACCGAGCCGCTCGAGAGGGCAAGAGGCCAGGGCCAAGGCGCGGACCCGAAGATTGCTTGAGAAATTGTGCGGCGCAGCATAGACCTGCCGCCCAACCTTGTCATCGCTTGCATCCCATCACCGTAATCAGCACAGAGCGCGCGCCATGGCCGAAAGCACATCGAAGCCGCCACGCCGGCGCCCGCCAACCGCCACGCCCAAGCGCTCATCAGGGCGAAGGCCGCGCCACGTGAAATCCGTCAATCTCGCTTTGCAGGGCGGCGGCAGCCACGGCGCGTTCACCTGGGGGGTTCTCGACAAGATTTTCGAGGATGACCGCATCTGGATCGAGGCGATCAGCGGCACATCCGCCGGCGCCATGAACGCCGTGGTCGCGGCGCAGGGCATGTATGAAAATGGCGGGGCCGGAGCCCGCAAGCGGCTTGAGGAGTTCTGGCGCGCGGTTTCCAAATCCAGCCGGACCAGCCCGATCCAGCGCTCGGTCTGGGCGCAGATGACCGGCGATTGGTCGATGGAGACTTCGCCCGGCTATCGCATCTTCAGCGCCCTCCAGAACACGCTTTCCCCCTATGACATCAACCCGATGGATATCAACCCGCTCCGTGCGCTGGTCGACGAGATGGTCGATTTCAAGAAGGTGCGCGCCTGTCCGGAGATGGAGATTTTCCTCGCCGCCACCACGGTGGAGACCGGCCGCGTGCATATTTTCGAGCGCGCCGACATCACGCTCGACGCGGTCATGGCGTCAGCCTGCCTGCCGAATCTGTTCAAGGCGGTGGAGATCGGCGGCAAGCATTACTGGGATGGCGGCTATATGGGCAATCCGCCGCTCTTTCCGTTCTTTTACGACAGCCCGGCGCGCGACATCGTCATCGTGCAGATCAATCCCGTCGTCCGCGAGGGAGAGCCGCGCACCGCCGCCGAGATCCAGAACCGGGTAGGCGAGATCACCTTCAACGCGGCTCTGTTGCACGAGTTGCGTTCGATCGATTTCGTCACGCGACTGCTGGAGGACGGCAAGCTCAACCCCGACGAATACCGCAAGATGCACATCCACATCATCCAGTCACGCAAGCGGATGCGCCCGCTCGACGCGTCGTCGAAGCTGAATTCTGAATGGGTCTTTCTCAGGCATCTGTTCGAAATCGGCCGCGATTCGGCGACGCGATGGCTCGCCCGTCATTTCGACGACCTCGGCGAACGCTCAAGCGTCGATATCAGGCAGATGTTCCAGGGCGATCGGCGCAGGCCGCGCGGCTGAGCGCCGCCTGCGCGTCAGTTCAGCCCTGGCTCTGCTCGGCCAGAAGCGCGCGCAGAAGCTGTTCTTCGGAAAGATCGTCCGCCGGTTTGTCGGATGAGTCGGCGCCCATCAGCGCCGCCATGCGATCCTCTTCAGGCTCGTCGACTTCGATCTGGCGCTGAAGCGCCTCGATCGCTTGCTCGCGCAGATCCTCCACCGGGATCGTCTCCTCCGCGATCTCGCGCAATGCGACGACCGGGTTCTTGTCGTCGTCACGTTCAACGGTGAGCGGAGCGCCCGTCGCGATGGTGCGGGCGCGGTGCGCCGCCAGCATCACGAGATCGAACCGGTTCGGAACCTTGTCTACGCAGTCTTCGACGGTGACGCGGGCCATAGGCGGCGCTCCTTCCGGGCAGGTGCATGAAGCGCCGCGATATGGCGCATCCGGTGGGAAAAGGCAAGAGCGGCTATTTGTCGGCCGGGGGCGAACTCGCGGGGCGGGAGGAGGAGGGAGAGCCTGCGATGGACAACCGCCCCGGGCGTACGAGTTGATCGCCGGTCCGCGGCGCCTCCAGAAGCCAGAAGAGCAGGTTGTCGCCAAATACCGCGCTCTTGGTGAGATCGACATGCTCTTCGGGCAAAAGCAGCACCGACCGATACTCCACTGGCGAACGGAGGCCGAGATCGTAATTCCCGTCCTGCCGTTCATCGAGGAGGGAAGACGCCCGCAAGACGACGCCGTCGCCCTCCTCCAGTTTGACGATCTCCACCCGGCGCGTCTCCGGGTCATACTCCACTACGGCGGGCGTTTCGAAGCCGCCGCCGACGACCAGATAGAGATCGAGGCTCTCCGGGACCTCCACCGGCCGGTCGATCGCGCGCTGGAATTGCTCGGCGCGGGCGAGAATCTTCGTCAGATGGCGTTTCGCACGCGCACGGCGCCCCGCCGCGGTCGGCTCGTCCGGCATCAGCACCTGCAGGATCTCATCCTGATCGGGGTTGAGGATGCCCCAGCCGTAACGATCCCACAATTCGACGTCGAACAGGCTGACCTCTTCGTTCGAGCCCTTGATCCGCACCCGCCGGTGGCGGTCGCGCGGGAACAGTTCGTAAGTCGAGACATGAGTGCCAAGGAGCGCCGGCGCAAAGGCCGGCTGGAACGGCCCCAGCGTCTTGCCGTTGACCAGATTCTCGAACGAAAGCACCGACCCCGTATTCGGCGGCGCGATAAAGACCACCCGGCCGACATGTTCCGCCCCCGCCCAGGTCACCTCCGGCAGGGAGCCGTCCACCGGCAGATCCGCGGCACCGTACATCAGGAAATAACGGGCCACGAGTCCGCCCATGGAATGCGAGATCAGATCGAACTTCACCGGCTTGGCGTCATCGCCAAAGACCTGCGTGCGGGTGACCATCACCTGAGCGGTCTTGCGGGTGATGAAATAGTCGAGATCCTGCGCCGCTTCGACGATATCGCGCCGCCAGTCATAGGGAAATTCGAAACTGTCGAGATTGATCGTCCGCGCCGTGCGTTCCTCTTCCCTTGTTTCGCGGAAATCGAATCCACCCGCGATCAGGGTCGAGATCACGCCGCGATAGATGTCGAGCTCCAGCGGAATGCCGAGCACGGAGGCGCGGGCGACCCGCAGCACGCCATCGGTGCGGATATCGTCGCGAAGTTCGCGCAGCGTCTCGTCGCCCTCACCGATCGGCAGCGCGATAAGGCGCGCATTCTCGGGAATATCAGGATCTACGCTGAGCGATCGGGGCCGGCCCCACATGATCTCGCCGCTGGTTCGGTCCACCAGCCGCGAGCCAAGCGTGCCGGGGATCGAGATCACCGGCCGTCGGTCCTGGGACTCGAAATTCGCGGCGACATCGTAAAGCACGCCAAGATTGGGCGCCTTCGGCTCCGGCGCGCATGCCGCCAGAGCGAGGGCGCACAGCGCGCCGAGCGCTTGCGCTGTTCTCGCCATCAGTTTTTCCCCGCCACGAACATGGCGGCACGATAGCAGAGAATCCGGCGCGTGGTAGGGGGCGCGGCCTACGCCGCCGCGGAGGCCGCCACCGCCGCCGACAAGCCGGCCGCCGGGCTTGTCAGCGCCGCGCGCTTCGCCAGCGGCGCGGCCGGGGCCATGGAGGCTTGCGCCAGCGCCACGACATCGGCGTCGGAGCGGTCCACCGCAGCGGCGATGATGGCGGCGTAACCGTCCAGATCGTGCGCCTGAACGGCGGCCAGCGCGCCCTCGATCAGCGTCACGCGCACCGTCGCGCCGACCGGCCCCGCGAATCGCTCGAAGATCGCGCGCGTCGGGTCCGCACTGGTCGGAATGGTGATCAGCGCCTCGATCACGCCGCCGCGCCCCGCCGCTTTCGCCGCGTCCTCCGCCAGCGCCGCGTCGACGCGGATCGCTCCGGCCCGCTCGGCGCCCGGCGCGATGGTGGTGCAGGTCAGCAGGATCCCGTCCGCGCCAGTCTCGGCCGCCAGGGCGCGGAGCGCCGCCGCGGTCTCCTCGATGATCTCCTCATCGGCCTCGCCGCGCTCGATGGCCCGCTTCAGGAGATCCTCGCGCAGGCCGTGAACCAGCGTCACGCCCGGCGGGCAGGCGGCGTCAAAAAGGGCGGCGTTGGCTTCAAGCGTGTGCAGACAGGCGATTTTCATGATTTCTTGATCCTGTAGCTGCCTTCGGGAAGGTCCAGCGCCGCTTCAAGGTCGCGAAGCTGCGTGAAGGATAGCGTGATTCGAATGGTGTCGTCGCTACGCGGATCATATTGCTCCAACGTCACGCAGTCGTCAAAGACGTTGACCGCCACATCTTCTTTCAGCGGCGTCTCGCCTTCGTCCACCAGTGTGACGACGGTGGCGTCGAATTCATGCTCGATGGTGAACATCGCGGCCTCCTCACAGCCTTTTCAGGCGCGTCGGCTCAAGCGCGGCGGGCCCAGAGATCGTATTCCGCCGCTTCTTCGACCTTCACCTTGACGATATCGCCGGGCGCGAGCCCCTCGAACCCTTCGTCGATGAAGACCTGACCGTCGATTTCGGGCGCGTCCATCTTTGAGCGCGCGACGGCGCCCTCGTCGTCAACCTCGTCGACGATCACTTCGATCGTCGTCCCGACCCGCGCCGCCATTTTTTCGGCGGAGATCCCCTGCGCGGCCTCCATGAAGCGGGCGTAGCGTTCTTCCTTCACTTCGTCGGGCAGGTGATCGGGCAGCGCATTGGCCCGCGCGCCCGAGACGTTCTCGTATTTGAAGCAACCGACCCGGTCGAGGCGGGCCTCCTTCAACCAGTCGAGAAGATGGCTGAACTCCGCCTCCGTCTCCCCCGGATAGCCGACGATGAAGGTGGAGCGGAGCGCGAGGTCGGGGCGCATGGCGCGCCAGGCCGCGATGCGGTCCAGCGTCTTCGCCGAGGCCGCCGGCCGCGCCATCCTCTTCAGCACATCGGGATGCGAATGCTGAAACGGGATGTCGAGATAGGGAAGCACGCGCCCCTCGCCCATCAGCGGAATCAGCCGGTCCACATGCGGATAGGGATAAATGTAGTGGAGGCGCACCCAGATACCGAGTTCGCCAAGCGCCGCCGCAAGATCGACGATATGCGCCTTGCGATCCTCGCCGCGCCAGGGCGAAGCGGCGTAGCCGATATCCTTGCCATAGGCCGAGGTGTCCTGGGAGATGACGAGCAGTTCCTTCACCCCCGCTTCCGCCAGCCGCTCCGCCTCACGCAGCACCGCGTTCGCGGGACGCGATTGGAGTGGGCCGCGCATCGAGGGGATGATGCAGAAGCGGCATTTATGGTTGCAGCCTTCGGAGATCTTCAGATATGCGAAATGCCTTGGCGTCAGCCGCACGCCGGCGGCCGGGATCAGATCGACGAAGGGATCGGGGCTGGGCGGCACGGCTTCATGCACCGCGTCCAGCACCGCCTCATATTGATGCGGCCCGGTGACGGCCAGAACGTTGGGGTGCGCCTCGCGGATCAACGCCTCATCCGCGCCGAGGCAGCCGGTGACGATCACCCGTCCATTGGCGCTCAGCGCCTCGCCGATCGCGGAGAGACTCTCCGCCTTGGCGCTGTCGAGGAAGCCGCATGTATTGACGATCACCGCCTCGGCGCCCTGGTAATCCGGCGACAGCGCGTATCCTTCGGCGCGGAGCCGGGTCAGGATACGTTCGGAATCGACCAGCGCCTTCGGACAACCGAGGGAGACCATGCCGATGCGCTTCTGCCCGGGGCGGGGCGCATCGGCGCCGAAGCCGCGCGGCGCGAGGTCGGGGCGTAGCTGTGGCGGGTTGAGGCTCATCGGCGGGCTATAGCGAAGCTTGGCCCCACGCGCCAGCGTCAGCGGAGCTTCTTGAGCACCGTCTTCGCCAGAGCGGCGATCTCCTCAGCGGCTTTGGAGGATTTCGCGGTTTCTGTCACCGCCGCCCCTTCGGCGAAGGCGTTGGCGAAGGCGATGCGGTTTCCGATCCGCTCTTCCATGAGATCGGCGCCCTCCTCGACGAGTTGCGCGGCCATCTCCTCGACCCCGGCGCCGCGCGGCGGAACGCGGTTCAGGACCACGCGCGCGTCGGCGCCCTGTTTCATCGCCATGCGAAGCGTCGCCCGCGTCGCCCATACGTCTGGCGCTGAGGGCTGGGCCGGAACGATTACAAGGTCAGTCTCGCGCAGCACGCGGTTCAGCATCACGTCTGCGTTGCCGGGACAGTCGACGAGGATCAGGTCGGCGTCGCGAGCCGCCTTCGAGATATCAGCACCGATGCGCCATTCGCTCGATTCGATCAGATCCATATCGGGCTCGCCGCGGCGCTTGATACGCTCGTCCACCCAGGATGTCAGCGTACGCTGCGGGTCGAGGTCGATCAGCGCGATCCGCCGCTTGCCTTCCGCGCCGAACGCTACGGCAAGCTGCGTCAGCAGCGTCGTCTTGCCTGCGCCGCCCTTTTGTTGGGCGAATGTCAGAACCTTGGCCATCAGCGCCTCATTCCGCTATGTTCAGCCAGCATTAGCAGAACTGTTGCAGTGCAGCAATGAACTCGGCGTCCAAGGCCCGATAAGATTTGTGGCGTTTTCTTCCGCTTCAAGCGGCGCTGAGTCTGCCCCGCGCGCTTCGCAGGGCGCTTAGCGTGCGCGCCGGCGCCAACCGATCCATTTCGGTAGCGTCAATAGAGATCGCGCGCCTCGCGAATTGCGCCGACTCTCCCGCAAACTGTACGGCGCTGAAGACGATTGGTCGCGTTATTGGCGAATCGTAGCGGGCACACAAACGCCAAAGGGAATCGACGAGACGCCCGTCATCCATGGGCGCAAGCCCCATATCCAAACCATTCATGCATAATGAACGGCGTTCAGGCGAAAACCTCGCTGCAGTTCATCCCATGAAGAGGCAGGCGCCGGCCACATGAATAGCGTGCGGATCGCCATGAGGCCCTCACTTTCTTGCCCGCAGCGCCAATATTCAGTCCCACACGACTGTCCGCCAATCGCATTCGCTTCCATTTGCGAATTTCAAATTGGCGAGTCTTCGTTGACGCTCCGTCACCCCCCAATCCTCCCTGATCGCGCACTGATGTCGCGGCGATCGCCATCGGAGAATGGAGTATAATCAACGACACAGGCGACAAGGCGCTCGCTGAAACGTGTTGATAATGTAATTTGATCTCCACGAACAGCGACGTGGGCTGAGTCCCCTCCACAGTAGGCTCAGCCTAGGCAGATCCCGCCCCACAACGGGAGAGCCAGTCCTGAATCGAGCGACATTTGATCGCCCGATACGGCGTTCCGGGAAATGCCCCACATTTCGGAACGCCGTTTTCGCTTTCAGCGCCCTCGCGTTCGCTCAATCCCGCCCCAGCTCAGCACCCCTCAATGCAGCCGCTCTCAGTTCCCTGGCGATGCGCCCCACGCCATGCTGGGTCTTGCGCCAACTCGACGGCGCCACGACCAGCTCCCACAAGGCCAGATAGGCTGCGAGCGCGCCAAGCCCCCAGTAAGCCGGCAGGGTCAAGGTCCATCCGACGAGCGCGAGCCGCCCGCGCCGCCACAGGCCGAACGCTGCGGCGGCGAACATGATCGGCAGAACCGCCGTGGTCGCCACCGACAGCGCGCCAAAAGCCTCGCTCGCGGCGCCCGCCCGCAGATCAACCCAAAACCCGACGAGGACGACCAGCCACAGCCAGGGAAGCGACAGATAGCCGAGCACAGCCGAAAGCAGGATGCCGTTGAACCCCAGAAAGCGCCAGGGGCCCAACTCCCTGAACAGAAGAACCGGTCGGCGCATGTGTGTCGTCCAGGTCGAGAGATAGCCTTTCAACCAACGCGAACGTTGGCGCACCCATGCGCCGGGCGTGCTGCTCGCCTCTTCCTCGGTGATTGAGGGGGACAGCTCGGTCCGCAGGCCGGCGCGGGCCAGCATCATGCCGAGATCGGCGTCCTCGGTGACATTGTGGCTGTCCCACCCGCCCACAGCGTCCAACGCCTCGCGCCGCAGAAAGAGCGACGTGCCGCCCAGCGGGATGGGCATTCCAAGCCGAAAGAGCCCCGGCAGCATCGCATCGAACCAGCTCGCGTATTCGATCTCGAAACACCGGGTCAGCCAGTTTTCGCGTGCGTTATAATAGCCGAGGCGCGCCTGCACGCAGGCGACATCCGCTGGCGCGGCGGCGAATTGGGCGACGACCTGCGTGATCTGGTCGGGCGCCGGTCTGTCCTCCGCGTCGTAGATGCCAATGATAGCGCCGCGGGCGAAATCGAGCGCGAAGTTCAGCGCCCGTGGTTTGGTCCGCGGGGCGCCCGCCGGCGCAATCAGGATCTCGCATTGCCGCGGCGCCCCCAGCGCCCCGAGAGCCGCCAGCGTCTCCGCGTCATCGGCTTCGAGAATGATTTTTATATCAAGCAGTTCGGCCGGGTAGTCGAGCGCGGCGAGCGCGTTCATCAACAGCGGCGCAGTTTCCGGCTCCCGGTAAAGCGGCACCAGCAGCGTGACGATTGGCAGCGCGCGAAACGCCGTCTCCCCGCTCGGCGCCGCCAGCGTTACGCGGCGCGGACGCGCAAGGAGCGCCGCCGCCCAGAGACCGCCATTGAGGACCATCACCCCGACAGCGCCCCAGATCCCGACCGCCAATGCGAGACCGGGCTTGGCGACGGTGAGCGCCGCCGCCGCCGCCGTCAATCCCAACACGCAGCCGACCTGCCACCGGGCGAAGCCCGGCCGCAGGCTCCCTTCATCGGGGCGCCGGGTCGCCGAACGCTCCGCGAGCCGCGGCCCGCACGCCGCTATGAACGCGGTGGAAAACGCGCGCCCCTCGGCGGCGGCGACGGTGGCGAACTCGCCGCCACGGTCGGAAAGCCGCGCCGCCGCAAGCTCCGGCGACGCGGCTACATAGGCGATCTGGCCCAGTCCATCCCGGAAGGGCGCCAGTCGGTTGCGAAGACAGAAATCGATCTCGTCCGCCCCGATCAGGCCGCCGTCCAACGGCGCCACCCGCAGATCGATGAAATCATGCCCCGATTGCCGCGCCGCCGTTTCGGCGATCACCGAAGCGTCTGCACCGCCACGAATCACCAAAATCTCGCCGATCCTGGCCCGGCTGAGCAGTTGCGCATGGATCGCCCGCTCGATATCGGCGGCGACGATCACGCCTTCGGCCAACAGTATTTCTCCGAGCAGCCGTGGGTCGGCGTCCCGCTGCGGCGTATGTTCGTCATCCTTCGCCATCAGCTCCGCCCCGGCGCTTCAGGCCAGATCGAAACCGGCATCACAATCCTCCCCGCATACGCGAATGCGCTGCGAAACAGGCGACGTTTCGTCAATTTCGATTAACAGGGGGTTAATCTGTCCGAATCACGCGGCGCTTTCCGCGCGACGGTTACGCCATCGAGGCGATGAACCGCTCGAACAGATAGTAGCTATCCTGGGGGCCGGGGCTCGCCTCCGGGTGGTGCTGCACGGAAAAAACCGGGCGCCCCTTCATCCGGATGCCACAGTTCGAGCCGTCGAAGAGCGAGACATGCGTCTCCTCCACCCCGGCGGGCAGTGTCTGCGCGTCCACTGCGAAACCATGGTTCATCGAGGTGATCTCGACCTTGCCGGTCGCGGTTTCGCGCACCGGATGATTCGCCCCGTGATGACCATGGCTCATCTTTATGGTCCTCGCACCGAGCGCGAGCGCGAGCATCTGATGGCCGAGGCATATGCCGAAGATCGGAATCTCCGCCGCCAGCACGTCCTTGATCATTGGCGCCGCATAGGCGCCGGTCGCCGCCGGATCGCCCGGACCGTTGGAAAGGAAAACGCCGTCGGGCTTATGCGCCAGCACCTCCTCACCTGTCGCCGTCGCCGGCAGAACGATGATCTCGGCCCCCGCGGAGGCGAGGCAGCGCAAGATATTGCGCTTGGCCCCGAAGTCCACCGCCACGACCTTTCTGCCCGCGCCTGTCTGGCGCGCCCAGCCGCCCGGCCAGGCCCAGCGCATTTCATCCCAGCGATAGGCCTGCGGCGCGGTCACCTCCCTGGCCAGGTCGGCGCCTTCGAGGCCGGTGAAAGCGCGCGCCGCCGCGATCAGCGCCGCCGGGTCGGGCGCGCCATCCGGCGAAAAGCCGAGCGCCGCGTGCGGCGCGCCTTGCCTGCGAATCGTGCGCGTCAGCCGCCTTGTGTCGACACCGCCGATAGCGATGCAGCCGCGCTTCACCAGCCATTCGGACAGCGTCTCGGCCGCCCGCCAGTTGGAAGGCGCGGTCGGGTCCATCCGAACGATCATGCCGAGCGCGGCGGGGCGCTCGGATTCTTCATCTTCGGCGTTGGCGCCGACATTCCCTATATGCGGGAAGGTGAAGGTCACAAGCTGCCCGGCATAGGACGGGTCGGTCATGATCTCCTGATAGCCTGTCATGGCCGTATTGAAGCATAGTTCGCCCGCAACGATTCCGGGCGCGCCGAAGCCGCGCCCGTAGAAAAGCGACCCATCGGCCAGAGCGAGGCAGGCGGTCGGCTGCGAATTATGGGTCATGTGCTGGGTCCAAGGCGAAGATCGCGCGGAAGCTAGAGAACCCCGACGGCCACGTCAACACTCCGGTGACCTCAAAATTATTCATACACTTCAGACAGTTAGCGTAGAGCATAGGATTTGAAAAAACTTCGCAGTTGCGATATCGTCTTGCCTCAATGTCGCGTTGCGACGCAACCAGGACTTAATCTGACATGCGTGACCGTATCAACGCCGCCCTCAAAGCGGCGATGAAGGACCGAGAGCAGCAGCGCATCTGCACGCTCCGCCTCATGAACGCCGCGTTGAATGAACGGGAGATCGCCGCGCGCGGCGGCGAAGACCCCACCGGACTGAACGACGCCGCCGCGCTCGAAGTGCTCGCCAAGATGGTGAAGCAGCGCGAGGAAAGCGCAAAAGCCTATGCGGATGGCGGT
This sequence comes from Paracoccaceae bacterium, assembly GCA_040904645.1. Taxonomy (GTDB): domain Bacteria; phylum Pseudomonadota; class Alphaproteobacteria; order Rhodobacterales; family Rhodobacteraceae; genus Pikeienuella. Next base: position 13,269 of record JBBDTD010000044.1, on the reverse strand, counting down.
CGTGAGGACCTCGCGAAGCAGGAACGTTCTGAAATCCGCATCATTCGGGAATTCATGCCCAAACCGCTCGCCCCGGACGAAGTGACCGAGGCGGTGCAGGAGGCGATCCGCAGCGCCCATGCGCAGTCCATCAAGGACATGGGCAAGGTGATGGGCAGCCTGAAAGCCAAGTATCAGGGCCGGATGGATTTCGGCAAAGCCGGCGAGGCTGTGAAAAACGCGCTGACCTGAGGTCAGCGCCCCTGAGTCGCGGCCGAATCAGGTCGGCCTCAGGGCCGAATCGGCCCCATCGCCTCTTCCACGCGGCGACTCAGTTCCTCCACATCGGTCAGAATCAGCCCGCCCCGGCTCCGCTCCATCACGCCGTCGCGCGTCAGTACGGAAAGTTCCCGGCTGACGACTTCGCGGCGCGAGGAGATGAGATTCGCGAGATCCTCCTGAATCGGGGGCGGAGAGACGATTCGTTGCCCGGGGTGCCCGGCGCGCGGCCGAGACTGGCGCAGCAATTCCGCGCAGAGCCGCTGGCGCGCGGTGAGAAACGCCTGCTCCGCGAGCCGCTCATTGATCGTACGCACCCGCTCCGTCAGTTTCTCCAGCGTCCGCCGCGCGACAGTGGGGACTGTGGTCGCCAGATCCATGAAGACTTCACCCGGCATCACGCAGATTTCGGAATTATAGAGCGCGATGACCGAGGCCGAGCGGGTTCGCCCGTCGATCGCCGACATCTCGCCGAAGAAATCACCACGATCGAGATGATTCAGAATCACATGCCGCCCGTAGGCCGATGACATGAGCACCCGGACCTGGCCGGAGATTATGAACAGGACGTCGTTCGATTCGTCGCCGTAATCGACGATCAGCTCATGCGCCTCGAAGGTCTTCCACCGGCATTTGGGAGCGGCGCTTGCAGCCACGTCCGCCGGCAAACCTTCGAGAAGCGGTATACCCGCGAAATCCGCCATGTTCGTGCTTTCCCTGGACAGCCAATCTCGTGGTCGCTTCCGATGTTCGCCTTCAGTGATATCACATGGTTAGGCAGTCGGTCCAACCGTATGGCTCTGAGCTGTTTTTCCCCGGTCGAACCATCATGCGGCTGAGCCGCCGACCGTCAAGCCGTCAATCAGCAAGGTCGGCTGTCCGACCCCGACCGGAACCCCCTGCCCGTTCTTGCCGCAAGTTCCAATTCCGGGGTCGAGCGCCAGGTCGTTTGCGATCATCCGCACGCGTTTCAGCGCGGTTGGCCCGTCGCCGATCAGCGTCGCGCCCTTCACCGGGCTCAGAACCCGGCCGTTCTTCACGCGGTAAGCTTCGGTGCACGAGAAGACAAACTTGCCGTTGACGATATCGACCTGCCCGCCGCCGAAGCCGACGGCGTAGATGCCGTCCTTGACCGCCGCGACCACGTCGGCCGGGTCGGCTTCGCCATTGGTCATTATGGTGTTGGTCATGCGCGGCATTGGAATATGCGCGAAGCTCTGCCGGCGGCCGTTGCCGGTGGGCGCCATGCCCATCAGCCGCGCGTTCTGTCGATCCTGCATGTAACCGGTGAGGATTCCGTCCTCGATGAGCACGGTGCGCCCGGTAGGCGTGCCTTCGTCATCGAAGGAAAGTGAGCCGCGTCGCCCCGGCATGGTCCCGTCATCGACCACGGTGACGCCCGGCGCCGCGATGCGCTGGCCCATCAGGCCGGAAAAGGCCGAAGTCTTCTTGCGATTGAAATCACCCTCAAGCCCGTGCCCGATCGCTTCATGCAACAGAATGCCCGGCCAACCCGCGCCGAGCGCGACCTCCATCACCCCGGCTGGCGCATCCTCGGCGACGAGATTGACCAGCGCGACGCGCAGCGCTTCCTCGGCCTGCGCCTTCCAGGCCCCCGGCGCGATCAGCGCCTCATAGCCGAAACGACCGCCGCCTCCGGACGCGCCGCTTTCCCGTCGCCCGTCTTTTTCCACAATGACGGAGATCGAAAGCCGCGCCATCGGCCGCGCGTCGAAAAGCGCGCCGCCTTCGGGGCGGAGAATCTCCACCTCCTGCAATTGCCCCGCCAGGCTGACGGAAACCTGCACCACCCGCGGATCCCGCGCACGGAGGTAATCGTCGATCTCCCGCAGGAGATTGACCTTGGCGCCGAAACTCATGCCCGAAATCGGGCTCTCCTGAGAATAAAGCCGCTGATTGGTTGGCGCCGGCGGTGGGGCGAGCAGGCTCACGCCCTCGGCGGCGGCAAGTTTCGCCGTCTCCGCCGCGCGGCGCAACGCGGCCAGCGTCAGTTCGGTCGAATGGGCGTAGCCCGCGACCGGGCCGGCGACAGCGCGCAAGCCGAATCCCTTGGCGCTGTCATAGCTGGCGCCACGAAGCCGGCCATCGTCGAAGGTCAGCGATTCGGATCGGCGACGTTCGAGGAATAGTTCGCCATCGTCCGCGGCCGCCACGGCGTCGCGGAGGATCGCCAGCGCTTCGCCACGGTCCAGGTCGGTCTCGAAAGGGCGGAACGGCGCGTCTTCGTCTTTGGTATCGATCGTCAATTTAGGGCCTCCGGTATCCGCTTCAGGCTGCTTTAGCGGCTGAATGACGCAATCGTCCAGCTTGCCCTCCACGGGGCGCTGTGGTCTTAGGCTAGTTCATAGATAAGCGGAGCGTCGTGGAGAGTCTTCACCGCGACTGACCGATCAGCTTCCGGGGGATCACCCAGATGTTCAAAACGAGCGCAATCAGCAGCCTTGTCGCCGCCTCCGCGGCGCTTGTCGCCGGAATGGCGACAGCGCAGGAAAGCATTGGCAAGCCGCATGCGGGCGGCGTCGGCTTCCAGCCGGCGGCGACCGAGCTGGCGCGCGATATCTACTGGTTCGATGCGATCCTTCACTGGCTGAGCCTCGGCATCGTGGTTCTCGTGGTCGGCCTGCTCGCGATCGTCGTCGTGCGGTTCGGCGCGAAGAAGAACCCGACGCCGGCGCGGTTCACACATAACGCCCTGCTCGAGGTGGCATGGACCGGCGCGCCGATCGTCATCCTCGTGGTGATTGGCGCGATCTCTCTGCCGATCCTCTACAAACAGCTGACCATCCCTGAGGCCGACCTGACGATCAAGGCGACAGGCAACCAGTGGTACTGGTCCTATAGCTATCCGGACGAAGAGATCGAGTTCGACGCGCTCATGCTCGCCGCCGACGATCTGCAGACTAACGGTTACAGCGCCGACGAGTATCTCCTCGCCGCCGACACCGCGGTCGTCGTGCCGGTGAACGCCAATGTGCATGTGCTGGTGACCGGCTCCGACGTGATTCACGCCTGGACGGTTCCGGCCTTCGGCGTGAAGGTCGACGCGGTCCCCGGCCGCCTGAACGAGCTCTGGTTCAGCGCAGATATTATCGGCACCTATTTCGGCCAGTGCTCCGAGCTTTGTGGCAAGGATCATTCCTTCATGCCGATCACGGTGAAAGTGGTGAGCCAGGAAGATTACGCCGCCTGGGTTGAAAAAACCCGGCTCGCTCAGGGCCTGCCGGCGCGAAACCCGGTTCAGGTCGCGGTCGCGGACTGAAACTTACGAGTTGAAGGATCGGTGAAGCCAGCCAATGGCCAGCGTGCTTGAAATTGATGGCGGAAATGCCCCGCGTGACGCGGAGTTCGGAGACTACTTCGAACTCCTGAAGCCGCGCGTCATGTCGCTGGTGATCTTCACCGCGCTTGTCGGCCTCGTGGTCGCGCCGGTTCCGGTGCATCCGATGATCGCCCTCGCCTCGATCATCTGCATCGCCGTCGGGGCCGGGGCTTCGGGCGCGCTCAACATGTGGTGGGACGCCGATATCGACGTGAAGATGGCCCGCACCCGAAACCGGCCGATACCGTCTGGGCGCATCACGCCGGGGGAGGCTCTGGCGGTCGGCGTCGGTCTTTCGCTGCTTTCGGTGCCGATGCTCGGGCTGTTTGCGAACTGGCTTTCGGCGGCGATCCTCGCTTTCACGATCTTTTTCTACGCGGTGATCTATTCGATGTGGCTGAAGCGCTCGACGCCGCAGAACATCGTCATCGGCGGCGCCGCCGGCGCTTTTCCGCCGATGCTCGGTTGGGCGGTCGCCACGGGCGGCGTCTCGATCGAGCCGATTCTGATGTTCGCCATCATCTTTCTCTGGACACCGCCGCATTTCTGGGCGCTCGCGCTCTACCGCAACGGCGATTATGAGCGCGCGGCTGTTCCGATGATGCCGGTCGTCGCCGGGCCGCAAGCCACGCGGCGGCAGATATTCGTCTATGCGCTGGCGCTTCTCGCTGTCGCGATCGCGCCCGCCTTCACCTCGATCGGCGGCGTCGTCTATCTCGTCATCGCCGGCGCGCTCTCCCTTTGGTTCCTGCGCCTCGCGGTGATCGTCGGGTTCCGCGCCGAAGCGACGGCCGAAGCTGACGGACACCGGGCCGAGAAGCGCCTCTTCAAATTCTCGATCCTCTGGCTTTTCCTGATTTTCTGCGCCCTCGCGCTTGAAGCGGCGCTGAAGTCGGCCGGGCTCTCCCAGTCCCTGCCCTGGCTGATCTCATGATCGGCCGCGAAGAGCATGACCTCCACCGCCGCCGCCGCGGGCGCAATCTGGCGCTCGGCGCCGTGCTGCTGGCCTTCGTCGCGCTGCTTTTCGGCGTCACCATCGCCAAGCTCGGCGCGAACGCGGTCAAGCCGGAAATGAGCTGGAGCCAGAGCGAGTGACCCCGAACCACCGCAATCGAAAGACGCTTGTCGGCCTCGCCGGCCTTGGCGTATTCATGCTCGGCATGAGTTTCGCGGCGGTGCCGCTGTACGATCTCTTCTGCCGTGTCACCGGTTACGCCGGAACCACCGCCCGCGCCGAAAGCGGCGCCGATAAGATCCTCGATCGCGAGATCACGATCAGATTCGACGCCTCCACCGACCGCGACATGCCGTGGCGGTTCCGCCCCGTCGAGACGCAGATGAAGATTCGCATCGGCGAGACCGGCCTGGCGTTCTACGAGGCGACGAATCCCACCGCGCGCACGATCGCCGGAACGGCGAGCTACAACGTGACGCCGTTCTCGGCCGGCGGATATTTCACCAAGATCGAGTGCTTCTGCTTCACCGAGCAGGTTCTGGCGCCGGGTGAGACAGTGCTGATGCCGGTGACTTTCTTCGTCGACCCTGAAATTGTCGATGACGAGGAAGCGAAACTGGCTCACACCATTACGCTTTCCTATACTTTCCACGAGACCGACGTGCCGAAGGGCGCGACGTTAATCGGCGTTGACGAAACCGACCCGGCCGGGTGAATAAGGCGCGAGCCGCAAAGGGGGATATCATGGCCCACGAGAAGAACCACGACTACCATATCCTCGCGCCAAGCATCTGGCCGTTCCTGGGCGCTGTCAGCGCCTTCGTGATGCTTTTCGGGCTTGTGCTGCTTTTCCACGATGTCACGCCCTATGTCGCGATCATCGGGCTGATCGGTGTGCTCTACACCATGTACGGCTGGTGGTCGGAAGTGATCGCGGAAAGCCATGCCGGCGATCATACACCGGTGGTTTCCATCGGCCTGCGCTATGGCGTGATCATGTTCATCACCTCGGAGGTGATGTTCTTCGCGGCCTGGTTCTGGTCTTTCTTCAAGCATGCGATCTATCCGATGGGGCAGATCGAGGGCGTCGATATCCTCGCCGCGCAGTGGCCGCCGGTCGGGATCGAGACGTTTGACCCCTGGCATCTGCCGCTGATCAACACGCTGATTCTGCTGACCTCCGGCTGTGCAGCGACCTGGGCGCATCACGCGGTGCAGGAAGATGACCGGGACGGGCTGAAATGGGGGCTCCTGATCGCCGTGCTGCTCGGCGTGCTCTTCACGATCACCCAAGCGTATGAATACGGCCATGCGGCGTTCGGATTTTCCGGCAACATCTATGGCGCCAATTTCTTCATGGCGACCGGCTTTCACGGCTTCCACGTCATCATCGGCACGATCTTCCTGTTCGTCTGCTATCTCAGGGCGATCCGGGGCGATTTCACGCCGCAGAAGCATCTCGGCTTCGAGGCGGCGGTCTGGTACTGGCACTTCGTCGACGTGGTGTGGCTCTTTCTTTTCCTCTGCATCTATATCTGGGGCGGCTGACCTCCGATGCGCAGAGACACTGAAAAGGGCGGCTCCGGCCGCCCTTCTCATTTCCGGCGACGCAGCTTCATCGCCTTCGGCGCGCTTGGCGTCGCGGTGCTGATCGGCCTCTGCGTCTGGCAAATGCAGCGGCTGGCGTGGAAAGAGAGCGTGATCGGCACGCTCGAGGCGCGTCTTTCCGCCGCGCCCACGCCGCTGCCCGCCAGCTTTGACCCTGCAGTTCAGGAATTTTCCCGCGTCGTGGTCAGCGGTCGTTTGGACGGCGTTATCGGGGCGCATGGCTTCGCCGATGCGCCGCTCCTCACCTCGATGCGCCCACAAGGGCCCGGATACCGGGTGATCCAGCCTTTCGAGACCGAAGACGGCCGCCGAATCATGATCGACCGCGGCTATGTCCCCATTTCGGAAAAGAACGAAAACGGCGCCGCGTCGAAACCAACCCCGGCGCCACAGGGAAACCTCACGATCATCGGAGCGCTTCGCTGGCCCGACGAGGGCGGCGGCGGGGCCTATGGTGTGAACGACAATGTCTGGACAATGCGCGATCTCGACGAGATGGCCCGGCTTTTCAACGCCGAGCCCGTTCTCATCGTCGCAGAAACCTCGACAGCCGTCGGCGACTGGCCGATCCCCCAACCGATCGAGGCTGTCAACGTGCCGAACAACCACCTTGAATATGCGCTGACATGGGGGACTTTGGCGTCCATTTGGGCGGCGATGACCGGCTGGCTGGCTTTTCGGCCTCCGAAATCCAGATCATAGCCCCGCTCGCGAACCGGGAGGCCCCAGCTGGCCCCGTCACCTTCGGCGGCCAGCCGAGATCGCCGGGCGCGGGCCTGATATCTCCGCGCCGTTGGCGTAGACGTCGCCCATGTTCAGTCGGCGTAGTCCGGCTCGGTCTTGTCGAGGATCAACTTGATCTCCGCCATATGACGCTCGGCCTGTCCCGGATAGTTTTCAGTCTCCCTCGCCACACTCTCCGCGACCTCGTCCGACAGGAACCTTAGCGGGCGCTGCGTCATGTAGGCCGTGATCAGCGTCTCCGCGGCGCGTTCGAAGAAATAGAGCCGGTTCAGCGTATCGGCGACCGTGTCGCCGATAATCATCACGCCGTGATTGCCCATCACCATCACCTTCTTCTTCGGATCGGTGAAGAGCGCGGCGCAGCGTTCGCCTTCTTCGTCGAAGGCGAGGCCACCGTAACTGTCGTCGATCACCACCCGATCATGGAACATGGCGCTGTTCTGTTCGAGCGCAGGCATCGAACTGTCAGCAAGACAGGCCAGGACGGTGGCGTATTTCGAATGAACATGCATCGCGACGCGGGCATGCGGCACCCGGCGATGAAGCGCCCCGTGAAGCGCCCATGCGGTCGGATCAGGCGCGTCTGGGCCGTTCATGGCCTCGGGGTCGTTGGCGTCCAGCAGCAGCAGGTTGGACGCAGAGACCCTGCTGAAATGAATCTGGTCGCGGTTCATCAGGAATTTCGCGCCGCTGTCGTCAACGACGGCGGAGAAATGGTTGGAGACCCCCTCATGCCAATTCATCCGCACCGTCCACCGGAAGGCCGCCGCGAGATCGGCGCGAAGCTCGCCATGCGGGTCGTTGTGGGTCGTCGGATGGCGAAAGACAGTTGATGACATGGTGCGCTCCTCTTCTAGCGGCGGCAGTGTCGACGTGGCGCACGCCTCTTGCAAGCAGTATCGTAGCAGAGAGGTGGGCGGCGGCGCCACGGGGTGGGCGGCGGCGCCACATGCGCGTGATTTCGGCGCCGGGCGGGGCGACATCGGCTGTGGCCGTGATAGATTGGGCGCTCATGGTGCGAATTCTGCTCAGGGGGCTCGGGTGAGTCAGACGCGCGTTATCGCGGTGCTAGCGATGATTGTACTCGGCTGCGCGCCCGCCGCGGCGGAAACGCTCCATCATTCAATGTCGCCGCGAATGCTGCGCGACGTGCTCACGGATGGCGATGCGGCCTTCACGCCCGACCTTTCCACCGGCGATGCGGTCCTTCGAAGCGCCGAGCCCCCAAACCCGGTCAGCGCCGCCGCGCACAAGTTCAACGTTCAGGCCTGGCTCGCCCGGCCGGCGATGCCTTACGAAATTTTCTTCTATGAATGCGACGGCGCCGCCTTCGCCGACCCGGCGGGGCTGGACAGCGCCTGTCTCAGCTTCGAATATCGCGCCTATGCGTCCGTGCCGGCGTCAAGCGAAGATGCGGAAATCGCCAACCGCTGGAACGATGTCTATCATTTCGGCAAGGCGTGGCGCGATGAGCTGGGCGGGATCGCCTTGCAGATGAACGTGGTGGTCGATGGCGGGGTGACCGCCAAGAACCTGCAGGCCACTCACCGGCGCTGGCGGCTGACGCTCGGCGCCTTTTCCGAGTATCTGAAAGCGTATCAGCCATGACAGCGACCTGGTTCCAGGATAAAAGCCGCGCCCTCCTGCGGATCGCAGGAGACGACGCCCACGATTTCCTCCAGGACCTCGTGACCAACGATCTGGATCGCCTGACGGATGAAAACCTGGTCTACGCTGCGCTTCTGACCCCGCAGGGAAAATATCTTTTTGATTTCTTCGTGGGGAAAGAACCCGACGGCGCGCTCTTCATCGACGTCGCCGCCAACCGCGCGGCGGCGTTGGCGCAGCGGCTTTCAATGTACCGGCTCCGCAGGAAGGTCGAGATTTCCGCCCGCGACTCCGCGATCACGCTTTGCTGGGGCGGTGAGAGGCCGGAGGGATCGCGCCCGGATCCGCGGCATCCGGACCTCGGCTGGAGGCTCTACGCCGCCGCCCCGCCGCAAGGCGCCGTGCTGGCGAGCAGGGCGGAAATCGACGCGCGCCGCGTCGCCCTTCTGGTGCCTGAGACCGGGATCGAGTTGATCCCGGATGAGAGTTATATCCTCGAGGCGGGGTTCGAGCGCCTCCATGGCGTCGATTTCCGCAAGGGTTGCTATGTCGGGCAGGAAGTCACCGCCCGGATGAAGCACAAGACCGAACTGAAAAAGGGCCTCGCCCGCGTCGCCATTGACGGCGCCGCCTCGCCCGGCGCGCCAATCGAGGCGGAGGGAAAACCAGCCGGCGTGCTCCATACAGTGGCCGGGCCGGAGGCGCTGGCGCATCTGCGCTTCGACCGCGCCGGGGGCCAGATGCGCGCCGGCGAAGCGACGCTGAGGCGGTTGGGTTAAGAATCGAGGCTCAGGGCCTTCTCCTCCGCCAACGTCGCCGCCAACCCCTCGCGGTAGGTCGGATAGGCCAGGGTCACGCCAAGCTCATTGCGCAACCGTCGGTTTGAGACGCGCTTCGATTCGGAATAGAAGCTGCGGGCCACGGGCGTCATCTCGGCATCCCCGAAAGGCACGGGCGCCGGAGGCGTCATCCCCAGCAGCTCGGCCGCGTGCCCGATCACATCCTCCGGCGCCGCCGGAAGATTGTCGCAGACATTATAGATGGCGCCGGGATTCGGCCTGTCGATGGAAGCGACCAACGCCGCCGCGATATCGTCGCGGTGAACCCGGCTGAACACCTGCCCCGGCTTGACGATTCGCCGCGCGCTGCCGTCCCTCAGCTTCTTGAACGGGCCGCGCCCCGGGCCGTAGATCCCCGCAAGACGAAAGATCTGCAGCGGCAGCTCGGTCGCCCGCCACTCGGCCTCGGCGCGAACGCGCAGCTCGCCCCGACGCGTCGCCGGGTCGAGCGGGTCGCCCTCCCCCACCCACTCGCCGCCCCGGTCGCCATAGACACCGGTGGTGGAGAGATATCCGACCCATTCAAGCCTGGCGCTGGCGCCAAGCGCCGGGCCGATGGCGCGCAGCGTAGGATCGCCCGCCTCCTCCGGCGCCGCCGAGACCAGAAGATGCGTCGCCTCGGTGACGATGGCGGGCGCTGGCGGCCACAATACCGGCTCGGCGCCAGCCGCTTCCACCCCAGCCGCCGCGCCGGGGTCGCGTATCGTGCCGATCACGCGCCAGCCTCGCGCCAGCAATCGCTGCGCCAGCGCGCGGGCCGAATAGCCGAATCCGGCGCAAAGAAGAGTGGCCATTGGGTCGTTCCTCCGAAGCGGATAGGATACCCCTGCATAACGCGGAGGCAGGTAATGATGCGAGCATTGATCGGCTTTCTTTTCTTTCTGGCGCCCGCAGCGGCCGGTGCGGTCTCCAACTACGCTGACTGCATCGCATTGGCCGAGCGCGACGCCGAGCGGGCGCGGAACGAGGCGGCGGCGTGGTTCAGCGTTTCCGGCGCGCTCGGCGCCCTCCATTGCGAGGCCCAGGCCCTGGCCGCGCTCGGCGCGGACCGGACGGCGGCGGAGAAGCTGGAGGCGCTCGCCGGCGCGCCGGAGCTTGGCGCGGAGGAACGCGCCGCGGTGTTGACGCAGGCCGGGTCGCTCTATCGGCGCGAAGGCGACCGCGCCGCGGCCCGCCGCGCCCTCGACGCCGCGCATCGGGCCGCGGGCGGCGGCGTGGCCGGCGCGGGGGTACTGGTCGAACGCGCCGCGCTCTCGGCCGAAGCTGATGATTTTGCCGGCGCGAAGCTCGATCTCGACTCCGCGCTGCGGCTCCGCCCCGATGACGCGGAAACGCTGGCGCTCCGCGCCGCCGCGCGCCGCCGGCTGGGCGATCCGGCGAACGCCAGGCGCGACGCTCTTCGCGCTCTCGATCTGGAGCCGGACCACGCGCCAGCGCGGCTGGAGCTGGGTATGGCGGAGGCGGATCTTGGCGCGCATGAAGCCGCGCGCGCCGCTTTCCTCGCCACGATCACCGCCGCGCCAACAAGCCCCACCGCAGGCATGGCCCGCGCCGCGCTTCAGGACATGGACGCGCCCAGCGCCTCTCGTCAGATTGGCGAGGTTCCGCAACTGTCCGCCGAATCTCCAGCCTCGCCGCCGCCGGAGCGCGCCGCCAGGCCCGAGTCCGCGCCCGTCTCCACATGGCGGCGGGCCCCCGACAGCGACCGCTGAACGCCAGAAAGAATACCCTCCGCGCAGGGCTTGCATTTCCGCCCGCTTTCGCCGAAAACCCGCCGCGCGCCAGTTGCGTTCAGGCTGTGGTAGCTCAGTGGTAGAGCACTCCCTTGGTAAGGGAGAGGTCGAGAGTTCAATCCTCTCTCACAGCACCATGATCCCAAAGGGGTTTCCCAAAAGCGCCAATCTCGCCGCGCACTGAGACCCGCAACGATTGGTCATTTTTGCGCTCCGCGATATCGCGCGGCCGGCGCTGGAATTCGAGGTTGCGCTGGCGATGGACCGCCTCAGGCGCTCGCGGCGCTCCTTTCAAACCTTGAAGGCGAGCCAGGCCCCGGAATTGTCCGTCTTTCCTGATCGCAGCTGGCGTCCATCGTCGAGGATGATCCACGCGCCGTCTGATCTTTGACAGACGCCCCGGTTCGGCGGCGCGCGGCAACGGTTTTCGGGTGCAAGGAGCGATACCGGCGCTCGGCCTCAGTCTTGGAGGCGGCGAGGTTCGGGCTCGGGCTCCAATTGGCGCCGTGTTATCCTCTCAGGATCGGGTTTCAGTGCGCGGACCTGCGCGATCCGAGGGCGCATGGAGGACGATAAGCAGGCGGATCTTATCCGCCAATCGACAGGTTCACGTGGCGGGTCACGCCATGTCGACGCGCTTCGCGCGCGCCGCGACTGCTGCGCGTCGGTCAAGGTCGTCTCCGTTTTCGGCCTCGAATCAGATTCCCGGCATCCGGCGCCCTCTTTGAATGACGCCGCCGCCTAAAGCCTGCCCGCCGTCAGGGTCGTGAGGATAGCGTTGCGATGATCATGCGGCGAAAGGCGAGGTAAACCGCCGCGGCGAGGACCAGCTCGACCGCGCCGACTGCGTTCAGCCCTTCAACGCCGAGGATCGCGGTCAAGCCGACCAGCGCGCGCGCGAAGACGCCGCCAAGGACGGCGATGCGTCCAAGACCAGGGTCGCCGAGCGCCGAGGACTGCATCACCGAAACGCCGATCAGCAGCGCGCCGAGAAGCCGCGCGCTGTCGCCCGCCTCAACGCCGACCTGCGCGGCGGCCCATTCCGGCGCGATCAAAATCGCAAGCCCGGCGAGGACCTCGACGAGGAGCGCGAAACCGAGGGCGTAACGCGCCTCCGCCTGGGTCGCCGCCGCGGCGCCGCGAGTGGAGGCGAGGGAGAGCGGCTCGATCATGGGTGGTCTCCAGTTCGCTTCGACGCGTTGGTCGCCCGTTCCCAGATCTGCGCGAGCATCACCGGCGCCAACGCGCTGGCCGGGCAGGCGCTCCAACTCGTCGAGAGGAAGACGACGCGGCGGTCGGCGCAGAGCGCCGCGGCCCCGGAGGTCTGCAAGATAACCAGCACGCCTTCGTCGACGGCGACATCGCCGATCCTGGCATCCATGACGGCGACCCGCGCCACCATATCGGGCGCCGTCAATGCGCGGCCGAGGACCCCACGATCCGTCAGGCTGCGGGTCCGCTCGCGATCAGCTAACGCATGCCGCAGACTCTCCACAGCGCGAAGGAAACTGTGAACGGCGACGCCGGTCGCATGAACGCCCGATGGATCGCCGTCCACAGCCGCCGCCAGCCGGGCCTGGGCGCGGGCGATGGCGCCAGTAACCCACCAGATCAGGCGTCTCAGCGGATTGTTGCTTTTCAGAGAGGCGTCGATCAACAGGGCCGCCCGCCAGGTCTCCGCGTCCGCGCAGTATGCCGGCGCGAAAAGACGCCCGATCGCCTCTTGCGCCAATTCGCCGGCCGGTCGGCGGCCCTCGCCGCGAACGTGGGAGGCGAGCGCGTCGAGCGCGGCTTCGTCCCATGGCGCCCCCGCGGGATCGAGCCGCGCGGCCAGCGCGCCGCTCGCCGCGCGTCGCTCTGGATCTTCGCGCCGGCGCGCGGAGGGCAGCGACACGCCGCCAGCCCGGAGGCCCCGGTCGAGCCTCCGCGCGATGACGCGGTTGACCAGCGGCCCCCGGCCCGGGCGAAACGCGCGGTCGAGCGCCGGATCGTTGGCGGCCGTCAGAATCTCGCCCGGCGCGGAGACCAGCACGAGGTCCAGAAGCCAGGGTATGCGGATCCTGATCGCCATGGGTTCAGCCCGCCCGCGCCCAGGGGAAGAACGGGTTGCGCGCATCCCTGAACCGGTCGGCGAGCGCCGGCGCATGGCGGCGGACGACATCCTTGAACCCGTTGTCGCGCACC
>JBBDTD010000043.1:0-1809 GCA_040904645.1 Paracoccaceae bacterium | reverse complement strand
CCGGGCCGAGATTGGCGGCGAAGATCTCGCCGTAATTGCCATCCGCCGCGATGGCGCGATACGCCCAGTCGGCGTCGAGGCCGATCATCGCGCCAAGGTCGCCCTCGACGCCGAGCAGACGCCGGACTTCGGGGTTCACCGACTCCGCCTTCATCTGCTCCATGTTCTCCTTCGTCACGCCGTACTCTTCGGCCGCGATGAGGGCGTTCAGGGTCCACATCACGATGTCGCCCCAGTCATTGTCCCCGTGGCGAACCAGCGGTCCGAGCGGCTCTTTCGAGATGACCTCGGGCAGCAGGATGTGATCCTTTGGCGTCTCGAACGTCGCGCGGGTCGAGGCGAGCCCCGACATGTCGGTCGTGTAGGAGTCGCAGGCGTCAGCCAGATATTTCTGCTGGCCTTCGGCGTTGGTCTCGATCGGCACCGGCTCGTAGCTCATGTTATTGGCACGGAAAAAATCCGCGAGGTTGAGCTCGGTGGTGGTGCCGGTCTGGATGCAGATGGTCGCGCCGTCGAGTTCCTTGGCGGAAGTCACGCCGAGCGCCGTCGGCACCATGAAGCCCTGGCCGTCATAATAGTTCACGCCAACGAAATCGAAACCAAGATCGGTGTCGCGGCTGAAGGTCCAGGTGGTGTTGCGCGCCAGGACGTCGACCTCACCCGAAGCGAGCGAGGTGAAGCGCGTCTTGCCGGTGGTCGGCACGTACTGGACCTTATCCGCATCGCCCAGCACGGCGGCGGCGATCGCGCGGCAGACGGAGACGTCGAAGCCGGACCATTTGCCGTTCGCGTCCGGAGCGGCGAAGCCGACGAGGCCGGTGGTTACGCCGCATTTCAGCTCGCCCGCGGATTTCACATCGTCAAGCGTCGCTGCCGACGCTGCGCCAGCGGCGAGGCCAGCCACGGTCATTGCGCCGAGGATATGGGTGGTTTTCATCAGATACCTCTTCCCTGGTGGGGCGCCCCTTTCCGGGGCGGTTAACGCCAATCCGACCGGCGCGCGCACCCTTGTTGAGCGTTCCCGCTGATCAGATTGATCACATTGATTGATGCACCCTCGGCGCGGCGCGTCAAGGCCGCCACGCGGTCCTGCCCCCTGAACGGGCGTGAAGACCGCGATTCCGCCATGTTTTTGGGCGGATGGGCAGGGAAAACGCAAAATGTGGCGCGGCGGCGCCCGTTTTCTTTGCAACCAAGGCCTGAAGCCAGGCTTTGGTTTACCCTCTGAAGTGGCGAAACGCCGCCGGTGTCAGATCTCGAACACGAGGCAGGTCGTCGTGCCGGTCGCGTAAAGCTTGCCATCCTCGCCGATCATCCGCCCTTCGGCGGTGGCTGTGCGGCGGCCGACATGGATCGCATTGCCCTCCGCGCGGATCAGGCCGCTGTCGACAGTCGCAGCGCGCAGGATGTTGATCTTGTACTCCAGCGTCGTATAGGCGCGCCCGGCCGGCAGCATGGTTTGCACGGCGCAGGCCATGCAACTGTCCAGCAAGGTGCCGAACCAGCCGCCATGGACCGAGCCGATCGGGTTGTAGGCGGCGAAACTGGCGCGCCCGGCGAAGGTCACGCGGCCCGGCTCGACCTCCACCAGGTCGTAATCCAGCGTCTCCGCGATCGGCGCGGCGGCGAGTTCGCCCGCCATGATCTTGCGCATGAAATCCAGCCCGGACATCGAGCGGATCACGTCCGGCGTCGGGATCTCGGCGGGGGTTTTGGGGATCTTGCGCATCTTGGCGGCCCATCTTGCTTCGGCGGGCGCATGACGACCCGCGACAGCGAGCAACGCAAGGCTTTTCTGGCCTGACGCCA
>JBBDTD010000042.1:0-11109 GCA_040904645.1 Paracoccaceae bacterium | reverse complement strand
GCCCGAGACCCGCGGGCCCTGGCCCGCGCCGTTCTGGCCGCGCCGCAGTTTCGCGAGATAATCCGCAACCGATCGACTCCCGCTGATGCCGAAGCCCTTGGTCAGCGGTTTGCGGGCGCTCTGGGGGAATATGCGAGCACCCGTTCCGCGGTTGCCGAGATGACAACGACGTTCTGCGTCCTTCTGGTCGGCGCCCTGGTGTTTCAGGCGCTGACGCCGGGCATGATCTCGATTGCTCCGGGTGTCGCGGACGCCATGGCCCGCACCAATGCGATCAACGCCTTTCCGCTGGGCCAGACCATGGGCGGGATGTGGTACGGCGTGTTCGGAGCGGCCGCATCGCCATTGCTGTTTTGCGCCACCATCGCGGGGCTTGTCATGATCGGCTCTGTCTTCGCCGCCTTCGCGGGCGTCCTCGCAGATCCGGTTCAGGCTCGTCTCGGCATCCATCGCCGTCGTCTGCGCCGCCTGCTCGACACGCTGGAGGTGGAATTCCTCGGGCGCGGAGACAAACCCTTCGTCGCGCGTGAACATTTCTATGCCCGGTTTCTGGATCTGTGGGATGCCGCCGCGAGCGCATTCCGCATGTTCCGGAACTGACGCAGAGCAGCCTGATGACAACCCGGCACGAGGTCGAGATGCTCGATGCCAGCAGCGACAAGACGAGGCTCCAGCAGCGCCTTCATGATCTCAGCCGGTCCCGGTTGCCGGCCTGGAAGGGGGACGGCGACAGCTATCGCCTCGGCCAAAGCCGCGCCCGAAAGGCCGGAAGCAACACCTGATCACCCGTCGCAAGACTGGCCATGCAGGCCAATGCGCCCGCCAGCTGCTTTGAGAGCGCACGCACCATGGCGCTTGGCGCCCTGCCACTGGTCTGGTTTTGCGCCGCCATGCGGCCGGTTTTGTCCCCGCCGTTGACACAAGGCTGCAGCGTCATCGAAGAATCCGTCATCAGAAGGGTCTCGCAGACCATCTGATAGAGCGCCCACGACGTGAACGTTGAAACCGGTGATCTCCGATCGGTCGTGCGTGGGGATCGGGCGGTTGCCCGAAAACGCGCCGCGCCCACAAGCTCCCCTTGACAAGGGCAAGGCAAAAGTTCTGAATACCAGCATAATATGTTCCGCTTAAAGGAACGAGTTGGGGAGCGCCGGATTTGCATCAACTCGAAGCCATCGGGTCGATCGCCAAGGGCGCGCGGGTTCTGTCCGCGCTCGCAGACGCGCCGAATGGCGCGTCGCTTTCCGACATCGTGGCGCGGGCCGGTTTCACCAAGACGACTGCGTTCAGGGTGCTCGCGGCGCTTCGTGACGTGAACTACGTCTATCAGGAGCCGGAGACGCGCATGTACCGGCTGAGCGTCGGCCTGGCCGATCTCGCACGCGGAGCGGCGGCCGTCGACCTGGCCGCTCTGGCGGGGTCTGGCATGGAGCGTCTGGCGGAGCTTTCCGGCGATACCGTGTTTCTATCCATCCGCGAGGGACTGAGCGCGGTCTGCGTCGCGCGGCGCACCGGCGCCTTCCCTATCCGCACGCTGACGCTCGACAAGGGCGACCGGAGGCCGCTCGGCGTCGGCGCGGGCGCGCTGGCGCTTTATTGCGCGATGCCGGAGCGGTCCAGAATGATCACGGCGAAGGCGAACGCCGCCTGGCTCGCCACCTACGGCTTCACTGCGGCGGAGCTTGAGGACGAACAAAGGCGGTTCCTGTCGAACGGCTATGTCATGAACCGAAATCGCGTCACGCCGGGGATGAGCGCTATCGGCGCGCCGATCATCGCGGACGGCCTGATCGGGGCGCTGTCGCTCGGCGCGATAGATGAGCGCATGAACGATGCGCGCGTGAGGGAGACGCTGTTTCCGGCGCTCCGCGCGGAAATCGACCTTCTGGCGGCGCAGATCGCCGCAGAAACCGGCGCTGCCCGGGCCGGAATGCGGGAAACGGCGCGATAACCAGCAGGGCCGCCCGCCCCGCAACGAAGGAATCAGGATCGCGACGCATGAAGCGCGCGGCGAAATCAAGGGAAGAAAACAGAATGACCTTTTCAGGACCAATTCACCGCCGGCCGGCGCTTGGCGCAAAAGCCGGGGCGCTCTTCGCGGCCGCGCTCCTCAGCGTCGGCATGACCGGGGCCGCCAAGGCCGAAATCGGCGAAATGTCGCTGCAGATGGCCCACATCTATGACCCGGGCAATCTCTGGTTCGAGGCGAGCGAGAGGTTCATCGAAGGCGTGCGCCAACGCACCGACGGCAAGGTGACCTTCAAGGTCGCGCCGAGCGGCACGACAGGCACATGGGCCGAGTCGATCGAAGCGCTGCTGATCGGCACCAATGATGTCGTCGTGCAGTCGATCGGCACGCTCGACCGCTATGACCCGCTGCCCGGGATCGAGGCGTTCCCCTATCTGATCCGCGATCTCGATCACTTCAAGAAGTTCTACTACGGCGACATGGGCGATGAGCTCTTCGCGGAAATCGCCGAGCGGACCGGCTTTCACATCGTCGGCGCCGGCTATCGCGGCGCGCGCAAGCTGACCGCGAGCCGCAAGGTCGTCACGCTCGCCGATCTGGAGGGCCTCAAGCTGCGGGTGCCGCCGCTGAAGATGTATCGCCGCACATGGGAGCTTATGGGCGCCAGCCCGGTGCCGATGCCCTGGCTCGAGGTCTTCACTTCCCTTCAGCAGGGCGTGATCGACGGGCAGGAGAATCCGATCGAGGTGATCGAAAGCCAGCGCCTTGATGAAGTTCAGAAATACGTAATAGCGACCAATCACGTCGTCGGCGCGATGACCTTCATCTTTGACGCCAACCGCTTCGCGTCATTTCCGGATGAGCTTCAGGCGATCCTGACGGAGGAAGGCCAGAAGGCCATGCTCTGGGCGACGGACGAGATGGTCGCGCAAGAGGCCGCGTTCGAACAGCAGCTCGTGGAGCGGGGCATGGAGCTGGTCGATCCTGACGTCGCCGCGTTCCGCGCCGCGGTGGAGCCGATCAAGAATGACTTCCCCGAGCTGAAATCCTGGGTCGAGCGGGCCGCCTCGATCAAGTAACCGCGCGTTTGCATCCCGGCGCGGCGTGATCTCCGCCGCGCCGGCGAAAGGAGCGAATCTTGAAGTTTCTTGGATTGGCCCGCGCGATCGAGCGGGCGCTGGACGTCTTCCTGCTCATTGCGATATCGATGATGCTGGTGAGCATCTGCATTCAGGTCGCGGGGCGTTATCTCTTCGGCTATGCGCCGAGCTGGACCGAAGAAGTCGCGCGCTTCCTCGTCATCTGGGTGACGATGGTCGGCAGCGCGGTGATGCTGCGCCGCGGCGGGCATATCGCGGTGACGGTGGCGGTGGACGCGCTGCCGCGTCGGCTCGGCCTTGCGGTCGGGTGGTTGCGCGATGCGCTGATCCTGATCATGGCCGGCGCGCTCGCCTATTATGGCTACATGTTCGCCGTTATTGGCGGGCGGCGTGATTCCGCCGCGCTGGAGATCCCGATGTACTATCCCTATCTCGCCATCCCCGTCGGGGCGGCGCTGATCGCCCTCCTCCTCACCCTCTCACGCGCCGGGCGCCTCGCCGGAGAGCCGGAAGCATGATCGCCCCCCTCGCCGGCATCATCGTATTCCTCATCCTGATCGGCACGCCGCTCGGATTTGCGATCATCATCGCGTGCCTGTCGATCATCTGGATCGACGGCGGCATCAATCCCGTCATCATCAGCCAGCGCCTTTTCGCGGGCATGGACAGCTTCACGCTGCTGGCGATCCCGTTCTTCCTGCTGGCCGGGTCGCTGATGTCGTCGACCGGCATGACCACGCGGCTGATCGACTTCGCCAATGCGCTGGTCGGGCGCTTTTCCGGCGGCCTGGCGATGAGCAACATCGTCGCCTCGACCTTCTTCAGCGGCATTTCCGGCTCCGCCGTCGCGGACACCAGCGTCTTCGGGCGCATCTTCATCCCCGAGATGGTGCGGCTCGGCTATGGGCGCGGCTTCAGCGTCGCGGTGACGGCGGCGTCTTCAGTCGTCGCGCCGATCATTCCACCTTCGATAGGCTTCATCGTTTACGGCGTCATCACCGAGCAATCGATCATCAAGCTGTTTCTGGCCGGGGTGATCCCCGGCGCGCTGTTCAGCGCCGCGGCGCTGGCGATCACCTGGCGGCTGGCGAAAACCCGCAATTATCCGGTCCACAAGTCGACCGGTCCGGGCGAGTTGCGGCGAAGCTTTCGCGGCGCGGCGCCGGCGTTGCTCCTGCCCGTGTTCATCCTTGTCGGCATTTTCAGCGGCGCGTTCACCGTAACCGAATGTTCCGCGATCGCGGTCGTTTACGCGCTGATCGTCGGCGCGCTCGTCTACCGGGAGCTGACGTTCAAACGCGTGCTCGTCAGCCTGCGCGAAACTGCGGAGATGACCAGTGTCATCATGATCATCGTCGGCGCGGCCAAGCTTTTCGCCTGGCTCCTCGCTCATGCGGAGGTGCCGCAGGCGGCGGTCGCGTGGATCACCTCGATGGGCGGCGACCCGCTGGTATTTCTCCTGATGGTCAACATCCTGATGCTGCTGATCGGCACGTTCATGGAGGCCAACGCCGCGATGGTGATGCTGGTGCCGATCCTGCATCCGGCGGGCATGGCGCTTGGCGTCGACCCGACGCAGCTTGGCGTCATCATCGTCGTCAACCTCTGCCTCGGGCTGATTACGCCGCCGATCGGGCTTTGCCTCAACGTCGCCTGCAAGCTGGGCGACCTGCCGCTTGAAAAAAGCCTGAAAGACATCGCGCCGTTCATTGCCGCGGGGCTGGCGCTGCTCGCGGCCCTGTCGCTTCTGCCCAGCCTGTCGCTCTGGCTGCCTGACGCCATCTTGAATTGAGGAGAGGCCGGTATGACCGGAAGGGTTAAGGATAAAGTCGCGCTGGTCATCGGCGCAGGATCGGTCGGCGCGGGCTGGGGTAACGGCAAGGCCGCGGCTGTGCTCTATGCCCGCGAGGGCGCCAAGGTGCTGGCGGTCGACCGGTCGGCGCCGGCCGCCGCCGCCACTTCCGACGCCATCCGCGAAGAAGGCGGCATAGCCGAGCCCTTCACCGGCGACATGACCCGCGAGGAGGATGTCGCGGCGGCGGCGGCGCGCGCGATCACGCTCTGGGGCCGGATCGACATCCTGCATTTCAATATCGGGATCAACCGCAAGGGCGGCGTCACCGCCACTACCGTCGACGACTGGGACCATGTCTTCAACATCAACCTGCGCAGCGCCTATCTCTGCGCAAAAGCCGTGCTTCCGGGCATGGTGGCCCGCAAATGCGGCGCGCTCGTCTTCATCTCCACACTCGCCTCGGTGAAATCCGGCCCCTACAGCTATGTCTCCTACGAGGCGTCGAAGGCGGGATTGAACCGGCTTTCGCAATCCATCGCATCCGAACATGCGGCTGACGGGGTCCGCTCGAACGTCATACTTCCCGGCATGATCGCGACACCGCACGCCGACGAATTTGTCGCCGGCGGCAAGAATCTGGAGGCGTTCGCCCGCGCGCGGGCCGAGGCGGTGCCGATGAAGCGTCAGGGAACCGGCTGGGACATCGCCAACGCTGCAATTTTCCTCGCCTCGGATGAGGCAGGCTTCATCACCGGCGTCGAGTTGCGGGTGGATGGCGGCGCCGGCATTTAACTCCGCGCAGACTCTAGGGAAATGGAATAGCTGCGCCGCGGCCGCCGGAAGGTTGGCCGCGCTCGTCCCGGCGCGCGCGCCCGGTCCGTCGCGGTTGCGCCGCACAATCTCTCTTGCACAAGCGAAACGATAATGTAATTAGCCTTGATAAGGTTTAAACGAACGAATCTTGCGTGCGAATTTCGCGCAAGCGATGCAGGAGATGAGCCATGGCCCTCGATACGCCGCGCAAGGAACTTTACGATATCGGCGAAATTCCGCCCCTCGGCCACGCGCCGGCGAGCATGCACGCCTGGGCGATCCGGCGGGAGAGGCACGGCGAGCCGCTGAAATCCTTCCAGCTCGAAGTCGTGCCGACGCCGAAGCCTGACAGCAACGAGGTGCTGGTGATGGTGATGGCGGCGGGGGTCAATTACAATGGTGTCTGGGCCGGGCTCGGAACCCCCATCTCCCCCTTCGATGTTCACGGGGCGGAGTATCACATCGCCGGCTCTGACGCTTCAGGTGTCGTCTGGGCTGTCGGCGAAAAGGTGAAGCGCTGGAAAGTCGGCGACGAAGTGGTGATCCACTGCAATCAGGACGATGGCGACGACGAAGAATGCAATGGCGGCGATCCGATGTTCTCGCCCAGCCAGCGGATCTGGGGTTACGAGACACCCGACGGCAGCTTCGCGCAATTCACCTGCGTTCAATCCCAGCAACTGATGGAGCGCCCGGCGCACCTGACATGGGAGGAAAGCGCCTGCTACACGCTGACCCTCGCCACCGCTTACCGGATGCTGTTCGGACACCGGCCGCACATTCTGAAACCGGGCGACAACGTGTTGGTCTGGGGCGCTTCAGGCGGGCTCGGCTCCTTCGCGATTCAGCTCATCAACGCGGCCGGGGCCAACGCCATCGGCGTGATCTCCGACGAGGACAAACGCGAATTCGTGCTCGCCCTCGGCGCGAAGGGCGTGATCAATCGCAAGGACTTCACCTGCTGGGGTGAGATGCCGACTGTCAACACGCCCGAATACAAGGTCTGGTTCACGGAAACGCGGAAATTCGGCAAGGCGATCTGGGACATCACCGGCAAGGGCGTCAATGTCGACATGGTGTTCGAGCATCCAGGCCAGGCGACTTTCCCGGTTTCGGTCTTCGTCGTGAAGCGCGGCGGCATGGTGGTGATCTGCGCCGGCACGACGGGCTACAACCTGACAATGGATGCGCGTTACCTCTGGATGCATCAGAAGCGCGTTCAAGGCTCCCACTTCGCCAATCTCAAACAGGCGAGCGCCGCGAACAAGCTGATGCTGGAACGCCGGCTCGACCCCTGCATGTCAGAGGTTTTCGAGTGGAAGGACATCCCCGCCGCGCATGAGAAGATGCTGAAGAACGAGCACAAACCCGGCAATATGGCGGTGCTCGTCTCCTCCCCGACGACCGGTCTCAAGACAATCGAGGACGCGCGCGAAGCCTGAGGCTGGCGTCGGCGCCGCTTAGCCGCCATTAAGGGACGAGACACCGCCATGCGGCGGGCGGAGCGCGGATGTTCAAGGTCGCGAGCTATAATATCCGCAAATGCGTCGGGCTCGACTGGCGGCGCGACCCGATGCGCATCATCGCGGTTCTGGCTGAGTTCGACGCGGATGTCATCGCGTTGCAGGAGGCGGACCGGCGCCTTGGCGCGCGCCGCGGAACGCTGATGGCCGGGGCGCTCGCCGAAGCCGGATTGCGCCTCGTCGGAGTTCCCGGCGCGGGGGAAAGCCACGGCTGGCATGGAAACGCGCTCCTGATCTCGAACCGGGTGGAGCTGCGGAGCATTGAGCCGCTCACCCTGCCGTTTCTTGAGCCGCGCGGCGCGCTGATGGCGGAACTTGTCATCAACGGCTGCGCGCTTCGTGTGGTTGGCGCGCATCTCGGCCTGCGGCCGGTGAGCCGGCTATCGCAGGCGCGGGCGATCATTGACGCGCTCGACGCGGCGACGGATGGCGCGCATGAAGTGCTGATGGGCGACCTCAACGAATGGCGCGCTCATCGCGGCTGCGCGGAGGTGTTCGGCCGCCGGCTGCACGCCGCGCCGACGCGAGCCTCCTTTCACTCTTCGAGGCCGATCGCGCGGCTCGACCGGATCTTCGCCTCCGCCGGATTGCGGTTCCGGCGCTGCGGGGTGCACCGCTCCGCTTTGGCGCGCAGGGCTTCGGACCATCTGCCGATCTGGGCTGAAATCGCGCCGCGCAAGGAGCCAAGATCATGATGGCGGCGCTTGGCGCGGCGTTCCTCGTCTCGCTCTGGTCGCTCGCGGCATGGTTCGCGGTCAAGGCGATGCGGACGGCGCGCACGCCGCAGGGATCCGTGGGGTGGGTGGTGTTCCTGCTTTCGGCGCCGATCATCGCGGTGCCGGCCTATCTCTTTCTCGGCCATTCGCGCTATCCGGGCTTCATCTCGATGCGCCGCGCATCCGAGCGGGTGATCGCAGGGCTCGACGCGCAGCGAAGCGCGCATGGCGGCGCGGTCAGGGCGGAGGCGCACCGGTCGGCGCCCCGAGCGCTGGCTTATGAGCGCCTGGCGAACATGCCGATCACCGCTGGCAATGAATACCGGTTGCTGATCGACGGCGAGGCGACGTTCGGCGCCATCTTCGCCGCCATCGAGGCGGCGGAGCGCTATGTGCTGGTCTGTTTCTACATCCTCAGGGATGACATGATCGGGCGTGAACTCGCGGATCTTCTGGTCCGGCGCGCGGGCGAAGGCGTCAAGGTGCGGGTCCTTTATGACGCCATAGGCAGCAACGGGCTTCCCAAATCCTATCTCGCCAGACTGCGCGAAGCCGGCGTCGACATCCGGGACTTTCACGCCATCAGGCGGCGCCGCAATCCGTTCCAGCTCAATTTCCGCAATCATCGCAAGATCGTCGTCGTCGATGGACGAATCGGCTTCGTCGGTGGGCTGAATGTAGGCGACGAATATATGGGGCGGGATCAGCGTTTTGGCCGCTGGCGCGACACCCACCTGCAGCTCCGCGGCCCCTCCGTCACGCAATTGCAGCTGGTTTTCGCGGAGGACTGGCACTGGTCCAGCAATGAAACGCCGGATTTCGATTGGTCGGCCGCGCCCGTAGCCGGCGGGGTGGACGCGCTGATCCTCGCGCCCGGCCCGGCCGATCCGATGGAGACGGGAAGCCTCTATTTTCTTAATGCGATTGGCGGCGCGAGGCAGCGGATCTGGATCGCCTCACCCTATTTCGTCCCCGATTCCGACGCGCTTTCGGCGCTCAAGCTGGCGGCCTTGCGGGGCGTCGACGTCAGGATCCTTATGCCGGCGATGAAGGATCATCTGACTGTATGGCTCGCCGCCTACGCCTATTTCGACGAAATGCGCGAAGCGGGGGTGCGGATATGGCGCCAACGCGAAGGGTTCATGCATCAAAAAGCGCTGGTGGTGGATGGTGAACTGGCCTCCATCGGCACGGTCAATCTCGACATCCGCTCCTGCCGGCTGAATTTCGAGGTCACGGCGATACTATTCGGCGAGGCGGCGGCGGCGGAAGTCGCGTCGATGCTCGAGACGGATATCGAAGGCGCCGATCTTCACCTGACCCGCCTTGCCGACGAGACGCCGCTGAAGCGCTATGGCGCGCCTATCGCCCGGCTTTTCGCGCCGCTCCTCTAGCCGACGCCGGGCGGGCGCTTCACATCCGCGGCGCCACGTCGTAGCTTCGGCCCGAACCGCGACGGAGCTCTCACCATGCCTGCTTCCTCCCCTGGCCCGCGCCCCGGCGCCTCGCTGCAGACCATCGCCATGCCGGCCGACACCAACGCCAATGGCGATATTTTTGGCGGCTGGCTGATGGGGCAGATGGACCTCGGCGCCTCCGTTCTGGCGCGCGGGCTGGCGCAGGGGCGGGTGGCCACGGTGGCCGTCGACGCCATGCGCTTTCACCACCCGGTCAAGGTTGGCGACGTGGTTTCGATATTCCCGTCGATGGACAAGCTGGGGCGCACCTCGATGACGCTGCATGTCGAGGTGCGAACCTTCAACGCCGAAACCGGCGAAGAGAAACAGGCGGCCGAATGCCGGATCGTCTTCGTCGCCATCGACCATGGCGGAAGACCGCGGCCATTACCGCCCCAGCATTGAGCCGGGTCTAGAACCCCCGCGCCGCTGTCAGCGCGGCGTCCGTCTCCGGGTCGATCCACCAGCGGTCGACGATGGCGCGGGCGTAGGGCGGCTTCGTCGCCGGTCTGCCGAACCTGTCCCAATAGGCTATCGTGTGGCTCGCCTTCGACCATTGCGGCACCCAGATGTGAAGCGCGCGCAGCGCGCGGTCCAGCGCGGCGACGGCGGCGGCGTGGTCCTCCGCGGACCTGGCCGCGATCACCGCCTCGATCAGCGCGTCGATCGCCGGATTGGCTACGCCCGAGAGATTGAGCGTATCCGGCGCGGCGGCGGCTTCCGAGCCGAAGAGGTTCCAAAGCTCCACACCCGGCGTCGGCTGCATCGGCATCCTGGCGATGGTGACGTCGAAATCGTAATTCTTTGAACGCTCCTGCATCTGCGCCGGATCGACGGTGCGCATCGAAGCGTCGACGCCCAGCTGCTGAAGATTCCGCACATAGGGTTGGGTGATCCGCTCGAACGCCGGGCTGTCGTCCAGAAACTCGATCTTCAGCGTCTCGCCCGCTGCGTTATGTCGAAAGCGCCCCTGCCCCGCCCGCCATCCAGCCGCATCGAGAAGCGCGCCAGCCTCGCGGAGCGGACCCCGAAGCCGCCCGGAACCGTCGGTCTTTTCGGGAACGAAAGCCGGGGCGGAAAGGATCTCTGCGGGAAGATCGGCGAGGAGCGGCTCCAGCAGCTCGATCTCCGCCGGGCCTGGCGGGTCCGAGGCGGCGAGGGGCGAGCCCTGAAAGAAGCTTTCCGTCCGCGAATACAGATCGTAAAACAGCGTCCGGTTCGACCATTCAAAATCGAAAACCATCGCCAGCGCGCGCCGCACGCGCAGGTCCGCGAATTGCGGCCGGCGCAGGTTGAACCAATATCCTTGCGTGCCCGACGGCCGCTGATCGGGCAATGTCTCCCGCTTCACCCAGCCGTTTGTAACTGCGGGAAAGTCATAGGCGGTCGCCCAGAGTTTGGAATAAAACTCCTCATGCATCTCATAGGCGCCGGATTTGAACGCCTCGAAGGCGGCGGTCTCGTCGCGGAAATATTCGTATTCAAGCCGATCGAAGTTCCAGCGCCCCCGGTTCACCGGCAGATCCCGCGCCCAGTAATTTTCGCGCCGCACATAGGTGATCGAACGCCCGGCCTGCACGTCGCCGATGCGGTAAGGGCCCGAGCCGACCGGCGGCTCCAGTGACGATTCGGCGAAATCGCGCCCCTGCCAATAGGCTTTCGAGAGCACGGGAACTGAGGCGGCGAGCATCGGCAGATCGCGCATCGAGGCCCCCTCGCGGAAGGTGAAGCGCACG
>JBBDTD010000041.1:0-11112 GCA_040904645.1 Paracoccaceae bacterium | reverse complement strand
GCGCGGAGGTCTATATCCGCCTCATCGTCAGCCAGTCCGAAGCCGACTGGCCGCTCAGCCGCAAGTTCGGCGTGCAGCCGCGCGCGGCGATGCCGCTGCTCCGCCGCGCCCGTGAGCTTGGGCTGCGCCCGGTCGGCTTCTCCTTCCATGTCGGCTCGCAAACCCGTCAGGCAGCGATGTGGCGCCCGGCGCTGGACGAATTCGCG
Organism: Paracoccaceae bacterium; assembly: GCA_040904645.1. Lineage (GTDB taxonomy): Bacteria > Pseudomonadota > Alphaproteobacteria > Rhodobacterales > Rhodobacteraceae > Pikeienuella. The sequence continues at coordinate 10,906 of JBBDTD010000041.1, read as the reverse complement.
CCAATCTGGGCCGAGGCGCGCGAGGCGGGCTTCGAGCTTGACCTTCTGAACATCGGCGGCGGCTTCCCGGCATTCTACGGCGAAGCGATCGACGCGCCCGAATCTTACGCCCGCGACGTGATGGCGATGGTCGAGCCCCGCTTTCCCGGCGCCCGCCGCATCATGGCGGAACCGGGCCGCGGCCTCGTCGCCGAAGCTGGCGTGATCGCCGCCGAGGTGCTGCTGGTCTCGCGCAAGAGCCCGGACGACATCCATCGCTGGATCTATCTCGACATCGGCCGCTTCTCCGGCCTCGCCGAGACCGAGGGAGAGGCGATTCGCTACCAGATCGCGACCCCGCATGACGGCCTCGTCGCCGGGCCATGCGTTCTCGCCGGGCCGAGCTGCGACAGCGCAGACGTCCTCTACGAGAAGCGCCCGATGGAGCTGCCGCTGGCCCTCAAATGTGGCGACCGGGTCTTCATCCGCGCCACCGGCGCCTACACCACGACCTATTCCTCGGTCGGCTTCAACGGCTTCCCGCCGCTGGACATCGTCTGCATCTGAGGAGCCGGACCTCGTTTCCGCCCGCCGAAAGGTGGGCGGAAAACTGATTGCGCGCGCGGATTGGCTTCACTACCGTCTGCCGCCCGTCCCAAACGGCCCGATCACAGGCGCCGGGGACCGACAGGTTCGAGGAAGCCGCCAAAACATGTCCGACAAAACCCAGCAGCTTGATGAAGAGGCGCTCGCCTATCACTTCGCCGCCCCGTCCGGGAAGCTCCAGATCACCGCGACGAAGCCGATGGCGACACAGCGCGATCTCTCGCTCGCTTATTCGCCCGGCGTCGCGGCTCCGGTGCGCGCCATCGCCGCTGATCCCGAAAGCGCGTTCGACTATACGGCGCGCGGCAATATGGTTGCTGTCATCACCAATGGCACCGCGATTCTCGGCCTCGGCAATCTTGGCGCGCTGGCCTCGAAGCCGGTGATGGAGGGCAAGGCGGTGCTCTTCAAGCGCTTCGCCGATGTGAACGCCATCGACATTGAGCTGGACACCGAGGACGCGGAAGAATTCATCAACGCGGTCAAGCTGATGGGACCTTCCTTCGGCGGAATCAACCTCGAAGACATCAAGGCGCCGGATTGCTTCATCATCGAACAGCGCCTGCGCGAGTTGATGGATATTCCGGTATTCCATGACGACCAGCACGGCACCGCCATCATCTGCGTCGCCGGCTTGATCAATGCGCTGCACCTCACGGGCCGCAAGATCGAGGATTGCCGGATCGTCCTCAACGGCGCCGGCGCCGCCGGAATCGCCTGCGTCGAGCTGGTCAAATCCCTCGGCGCGAAGCCGGAAAACTGCATCGCCTGCGACACCAAGGGCGTAATCTGGCAAGGCCGCGAGGACGGCATGAACCAGTGGAAATCCGCCCATGCCGTCAGGACGAAGGCGCGCAGCCTCGCCGACGCGATGGAAGGCGCGGACGTCTTTCTCGGCGTCTCGGCGAAGGGCGCGCTGACGGATGCGATGGTTCGCTCCATGGCGCCGAACCCGATCATCTTCGCGATGGCCAATCCCGACCCGGAGATCACGCCGGAGGAAGCGGCGGCGATTCGCCCCGATGTGATCATGGCTACCGGGCGGTCAGATTATCCCAATCAGGTCAACAACGTCCTCGGCTTTCCCTTCATCTTTCGCGGCGCGCTCGACGTGAACGCCCGCACCATCAACGAGGAGATGAAGATCGCGGCGGCCGAGGCGCTGGCGATGCTGGCGCGCGAGGACGTGCCGGACGAAGTCGCCGTCGCCTATGGCGCGCGCCCGGTCTACGGGCCGGATTACATCATCCCCGCGCCGTTCGACCCGCGCCTGATCCACGTGATCCCGACCGCGGTAGCGAAAGCGGCGATGGACACTGGCGTCGCCCGCCGGCCGATCATCGACATGGAGGCTTATTCGCTCCGCCTGAAAGCGCGGCTCGACCCGACCGCCAACATGCTTCAGGCGCTCGGCGCCCGTGCGCGGGCCGAGCAGAAGACCGTGATCTTCGCAGAAGGGCAGGACGCGCGGGCGGTCCGCGCCGCGCTCGCCTGGCGGCGCGGCGGTTACGGTCAGGCCATCGTCGTCGGCCGTGACGACGAGGTGGCGCAACTTCTGGCCGAGGCCGGCCAGCCGGAGGCGGTGGGCGAGCTGACCATCGTCAACGCGGAGACGACGCCGCATCTGGCCGACTATGTCGAGCTCCTCTACGGCAAGCTCCAGCGGCGCGGCTTTCTGGAGCGTGACTGCTACCGGCGCGTCGCGCGCGACCGGCACATCTTCGCCGCCTGCATGCTGGCCGCAGGCCACGCCGACGCAATGGTCACCGGCGTCAGCCGCAAATCCGCCGTGGTGCTGAGCGATATCGGCCGGGTGTTCGATACGCGGCAAGGCCGCAAGGTCGTCGGCGTTTCGGCGGTTCTGGCGCGGGGGCGCACCGTGCTGGTGGCTGACACCATGGTCCACGAAATGCCCAATGGGGAGGAACTGGCGGATATCGCGGAGCAATCCGCCCGCGTCGCCCGCCGGCTGGGGTTGGAGCCGCGCGTCGCGCTCCTCTCTTATTCCACCTTTGGGTATCCGATCTCGGAGCGGTCCGCCAATCTGCGCGAGGCGGTCAAGATCCTCGAAGCGCGTGAGGTCGATTTCGAATTCGACGGCGAAATGGCGGCCGATGTCGCGCTCGACCCGAAAGCGATGGCCGCCTATCCGTTCTGCCGCCTCTCCGGCCCCGCAAACGTGCTGGTGATGCCGGCGCGCCATTCGGCCTCGATCTCCACCAAGATGCTTCAGGAGCTGGAGGGCACCACAGTGATTGGCCCGATCCTGACCGGGCTGGAGCGCCCGGTGCAGATCTGCTCGATGGGCGCCACCGTCTCCGACATTCTCAACATGGCGGTGATCGCGGCGACCGAGGTGGGGTGAAGGCGTCGCGCGACGGTCATTAATTTGCGATTTGCAAATACAACCTAAACTGGCACAGGGTTGCGTTGCAGATCGTGGAATGCGTGTTTCGGGCGCGCAGAGGGGGAGACGTGCATGTCGGCGTCAGGCGAGCCAGATCTAGAACGTCTGAAGGGAATGACGATCCTTCTGGCGGAGGATAACGTCACCAACCAGCTGGTTGCGACCAGTATGCTGGAATCGCTCGGCGCCGTGGTCGATGTCGCCGCCGATGGCGCCATCGCGCTCGAGCGGTTGAAAACGCAGGTCTATGACGTGCTGCTGATCGACATCGAGATGCCGCGGGTCTCCGGGCTCGACGTGATCCGCGCCGTGCGCGCCGATGAAGGCCCGCTTTGCGCCGCGCCGGTGATCGCGCTCACCGCCTATGCGATGGAGGAGCATCGCGAGAAGATCCTGAAAGCCGGGGCCGACGGGTTGATCCCGAAACCGATCACATCGATCCGCCAGTTCGGGATCGACGTGCTGACCCATATGGACACGCGCGCCGCGCGCAACCGCGAAGGCGCGGACAAGGGCGCCGCCGTGATCGAGCGGACGGTCTTTGAGTGCCTCGCGTCATCGATGGGGGTCGAGGTGATGAAAGAGCTTTTGCAGCGCATGGCGATCGACTTCGCCATCGCCCGCGACGATATCGACGCGGCTTCGGATGCCGGCGACCCGGAGCGGATGCGCGGCGCCAGCCATATCCTTATCGGCCTCGCCGGGCTGATCGGCGCCGTCCGGCTCCAGCGTCAGGCGGAACGGTTGCAGGCGTTCGCCGAGAACGAGGACATGGACGAGATGACCGCGCTCGCGGCCGAAACCGCGCCCGAGCTTGACCGCGTGATCCGGTTCGTGGCCGCCGAACAGGCGGGGCGGATTTCATGACCGGCGCGCACGCGCCCGTGCTTCTGGTCGAAGACACGCGCTCCCTTTCGCCCGTCTATGAAAACGCGCTGAAAAAATCAGGGCTGGCGGTCGAGTGCGCCTATCTGGCGGAGGAGGCGCGCAGGCTCCACGAAGGCGCGGCCGGCCGGCTCGTTCTTCTTGATCTGATGCTGCCCGATGGCGACGGCTTGGATCTTTTGACCGAGATGCGCGCCGCCGATCCGGGCGGGAAGGTGATCGTCATCACCGCCAACGGCTCGATCAATCGCGCGGTCGAGGCGATGCGCGGCGGCGCCTTCGACTTTCTGGTCAAACCTTTCGATGAGCGTCGGCTGCTTTCCGCCGTCGGCAACGCGCTGGCCGAGATCGCCCAGGGCGGTAAAAAACAACGCACGAAAAAAGCCGCCTCCGGCAGCGCCTTCCATGATTTCATCGGCTCCTCTCCACAGATGCGCGAGGTTTACCGCCTGATCGGAGAGATCGGCCGTTCCACCGCCACGGTGTTCATCACCGGCGAGAGCGGCAGCGGCAAGGAGGTCGCGGCGCAGGCGATCCACGCCGAATCGGGCCGCGCCCGGGCGCCCTTCATCGCGCTCAACTGCGGCGCGATCCCGCGCGATCTGCTCGAATCCGAAGTGTTCGGCCATCTCAAAGGCTCCTTCACTGGCGCCATCGCCGAAAAACAGGGCGCCGCCGCCGCCGCGGATGGCGGCACGCTCTTTCTTGACGAGGTCTGCGAGATGGACCTCGCGCTTCAGACAAAGCTGCTGAGGTTTTTGCAAACATCCACGGTCACGCCGGTCGGCGCGACCACGCCGCGAAAGGTGGACGCGCGGATCATCTGCGCCACCAATCGCGACCCGGTGGAGGAAGTGCGCGCGGGCCGGTTCCGCGAGGATCTGTTCTATCGCCTCCATGTCGTGCCGATTCATCTGCCGCCGCTGCGCGAACGCGGCGAAGACGTGATCGTTGCGGCGGAGGCGTTCCTGCACCGGTTTTCCGCGCAGGAGGGCAAGAGCTTCACCAGTCTCTCTCCCGAGTTGGCGGAGACGTTCCGGAAACTGCCTTGGCCGGGCAACGTGCGTCAGCTTCAGAATGTGATCTGGAACGTCGTGCTTCTTCACGACGCCGAGATCGCGACGCCGGAGATGCTGCCCGCCAACGTGCTCGACATCGTGCGCGCGCCCTCGCCCTCGCCAGCGCTGAACAGAGGGGTGGCCCCTGAGGCCTCCACGCTTTCGGCCCGGGTCGAGCCGCTGGTCGGCGCCACGATGGCGGAACTGGAGCGCGAGTTCATCGAGGCGACGATCGCCGCGCATGGCGGCTCGGTGCCGAAGGCGGCGCGCGTTCTCGACCTCAGCCCCTCGACCGTCTATCGCAAGAGAGAGAACTGGGCGAAAAGCTGAACCGGCTTGCCGCGCCGGCGCCCCCGCGCGATCATGCGCCGGAACCACCCGGGAGAGACGCTGCCGACATGCCGCCCCCAGACCTGCAAATCCCGGGCCGGAACGCGCCAGACATTCAGGTCCCCGCCGATCTGGTCGCCGCGCTTGTCCAGGCCGCCGCCGCCGCCGCGCGCCGGGCCTATGCGCCCTATTCGCAATTTCATGTCGGCGCCGCGATCCGCGCCGCCTCCGGCGCAATCTATTCCGGCTGCAATATCGAAAACGCTTCCTACCCGCAGGGCTGGTGCGCGGAGCCGTCCGCGCTTTCCGCGATGGTCATGGCGGGGGAGACGCGGATCGACGCGGTCTGCGTCTGGGCTGACAGCCAGCGCCCCTGCACGCCCTGCGGCGGCTGCCGGCAGAAACTCTCTGAATTCGCCCGCGCCGATACGGTGGTGATTTCCGCCGGCCCTTCGGGCGAGCGCGGGCGCTGGACTTTGGGCGCGCTCCTTCCCGAAGCCTTTTCGCTGGAGGGCGAAGCGTGAGCGCGGCGGCGGAGCATATCCGCGCCCGCCACCTGGCGACGCCCCGCATCGGTCTTATCCTCGGCTCAGGCCTCGGCGCGATGACCGACGAGATGGAGCACGCCACGCGCTTTCCTTCCGCTGATTTGCCGGGCTTCCCGATCTCCGGCGTCAGCGGCCACGCCGGAGCGCTGACGCTCGGGAGGCTTGAGGGCGTTGAGGTGGCGATGCTTTCCGGCCGCCAGCACTACTATGAAGCCGGCGACGCAGCCGCGATGCGCCCGGTCCTGGAATGTTTCAAGGCACTCGGCGTCGAGCTGGTGTTCCTCACCAACGCGGCCGGATCCACCCGTCAGGAGATTCCGCCCGGCTCCCTGATGGCGATCCGCGATCATATCAATTTCTCGGGGCGCGATCCGCTGATCGGGCGCGAAGGCGACGACCGTTTCGTCTCGATGGTCAACGCCTATGACGATAAATTGCGCCTGCGCCTGCGCTGGTGGGCGGAGGAAGCCGGGCTCGAACTCGTTGAGGGCGTCTACGCGTGGTTCTCCGGGCCTTCGTTTGAAACCCCGGCGGAAATATCCGCGATCCGCACCTTGGGCGCCGACGCGGTCGGCATGTCCACCGCGCCCGAATGTGTGATCGCGCGCCATCTCGGTCTGCCGGTCTGCGCGGTTTCGGTCATCACCAACTACGCCGCGGGCATGACCGGCGCCGATCTCTCCCATGCGGAGACAAAATCCGAAGCGGCGAAAGCCGAAAGCCGGTTCCGCGCGCTGATCCGCGCGTTCGTGGGGAGTTACCGAATTGACTGAAGATCAGGCCGCGCTGAAAGCCGGCGCCAAACGCGCGCTTGTCTGCCTCGATCTCACCAATCTTGAGGACGATTGCGACGAAACGGCGATTGACCGGCTCGCCGTCAGCGCCGTTACCGATTTCGGCGCCGTGGCGGCGGTCTGCGTCTGGCCGCGTTTCGTCGAGCAAGCGCATCGGCTGCTCGGCCATCGGGGAGTATTGATCGCGACAGTGGTCAACTTCCCCTCCGGCGATGACGACGCCGGCGTCGTCGCCGACCTCACCGAACAGGCGGTGGCCGACGGCGCGGATGAAATCGATATGGTCATCCCCTACCGCGCCTTGCTCGAAGGCCACGAGGAAAGCGTCATCGCCCGCGTCAAACGGGTGCGCCGCGCCGCTGGCTCGCGCACCAGGGTCAAGGCGATCCTGGAGGCCGGGGTTCTCGGCAAGGTCGAACTGATCCAGCGCGCCGCCAGCCTCGCCATCGAGGGGGGCGCCGATTTCATCAAGACCTCGACAGGCAAGGCGCCGGTCAACGCCACGCTCCGCGCCGCGCGCGCCATGCTGGAGGTGATCCGCGATGGCGACGACGATTGCGGTTTCAAGGCGGCGGGCGGGGTGAAGACCACGCAGGACGCGCTCAATTATCTCGAACTGGCCGATGAGATCATGGGCGAAGGCTGGGCGAAGCCCGGGACCTTTCGCATCGGCGCATCCGGCCTGCTCGACGCGCTTCTCGCCACGCTCAGAGGTGAGCGCGAGGCGGGACCGGGCGATGGTTATTGATGCGCCCGCAAGAAATCATCGCCAAAAAGCGCGACGGCGGCGCGCTGACGGCGGAGGAGATCGCCGGGTTCATAGCTGCGCTGACTTCGGGTGGCGCGACCCCGCCGCAGGCCGCCGCCTTCGCCATGGCCGTCTGCATCCGGGGCATGAATCTGGAGGAACGCGTCGCGCTCACCAGCGCGATGCGCGACTCGGGTGAGATCCTCTCCTGGGATCTTCCCGGCCCGGTGATCGACAAGCATTCGACCGGCGGCGTCGGAGACAACGTCTCGCTGATGCTCGCTCCCGCGCTCGCCGCCTGCGGGGCCTATGTGCCGATGATTTCCGGGCGCGGCCTTGGCCACACGGGCGGCACGCTCGACAAGCTCGCCTCCATCCCCGGCTATGAAATTGCGCCCGATCCGCACCGCTTCCGCGAGGCGGTGCGCGAAGCCGGCGCCGCGATCATCGGCCAGACCGACAGCCTCGCGCCCGCCGACCGCATTCTCTACGCCATCCGTGACGAAGTCGGGGCGGTCGAATCGATCGATCTGATCACCGCCTCGATTCTCTCGAAGAAACTCGCCGCCGGGCTGGATGCGCTGGTGCTGGACGTCAAATGCGGCTCCGGCGCCTTCATGGCCGATCAGGCGGCGGCGGAAGGGCTGGCCCGCTCGCTGGTCGAGGTCGCGAACGGAGCGGGCTGCCGCGCCGGCGCGTATATCACCGATATGGCGGAGCCTTTGGCCAGCGCGGCCGGCAACGCGCTAGAAGTCTCCAACGCCTGCGCCTTCCTCACCGGGCATGAGATGGACGCCCGGCTCTGGGACGTGACCGTCGCGCTCGGCGGTGCGGCGCTGGCGCTCGCCGGCCTCGTGACCGACCGCGCCGCCGGGCGGGCGCGCATCGCCGATGCGTTCGAGAGCGGCCGCGCCGCCGACAAATTCAGCCACATGGTCGCAGCGCTCGGCGGCCCCGGGGATTTTCTCGACCGCCACGCGCATCACCTGCCGAAGGCGCCGGTGGTGCGCGATGTCGTCACCGAGGGGGACGGGTTTGTCACCGCCATCGACGCCCGCGCCATCGGCCTCGCGGTGATCGGGCTTGGCGGCGGGCGCGGCAGGGCCTCCGACCTCATCGACCCTTCGGTCGGTTTCGATCAACTCGCCGGAATCGGCGCGGCGGCGGGGCCGGGCGCGCCCATCGCGCGCGTCCACGCCGCCGATGCGTCGGCGGCCGATGCTGCTGCGGCGGCGTTGATCGCGGCCTACACCATCGGCCCGCGCCCTGCGGCCCCCGCCGATCCCGTCCTGCGCTGGATCGGGCCGTGAGCCGGGCCTTCATCTTTGTCATGGACTCTGTCGGCATCGGCGCCGCGCCTGACGCCGCCGCCTATGGCGACGAGGGCGCCGACACGCTCGGCCATATCGCGCAGGCATGCGCGGCCGGCCGGGCGGAGGAGGGGCGCTCCGGCCCGCTCCGCTTGCCGCACCTCTCGGCCCTCGGGCTCGGCGCCGCCGCCAGGGCCGCGACGGGACGCACGCCGCCCGGCCTTCAAGCCGGCCCGGGAACTTTCGCCGCCGTGCGGGAAACCTCACGCGGCAAGGACACGATTTCCGGGCATCGGGAGATCGCGGGCGCCCCGGTCGATTTCGACTGGGGCTATTTCCCTGACAGGAATCCGGCCTTTCCGCCCGAACTTGTCGCTGAGCTTTGCGCCCGCGCCGAACTGCCGGGGATTCTGGGGCAGGTCCATTCCAACGGCGTGGCGGTGATCCAGGCCCATGGCGTGGAGCATATGAACACCGGTGCGCCCATCGCCTACACCTCCGTCGACAGCGTATTCCAGATCGCCGCGCATGAGGAGAGTTTCGGGCTGGAGCGACTTTACAAGACCTGCGCCATCGCGCGCGCGCTGTGCGACCCGTTGAATATTGGCCGAGTCATCGCCCGCCCGTTCCTCGGCTCCGGGCCGAGGGATTTTCAACGCACCGCCAACCGGCGCGATTACGCGACGCCGCCACACCGCGAAACTCTCTGCGACCGGGTCACCGCCGCCGGCGCACGGGTGATCGCCATCGGCAAGATCGGCGACATCTTCGCCCATCGCGGCGTAAGCGAGACCCGCAAAGGCCTCAACGACATGGCGCTTTTCGACGCCGCGCTCGGCGCGATGGAGGATGCGGCCGACGGCGACCTCGTCTTCGCCAATTTCGTCGAGTTCGACAGCCTTTACGGCCATATGCGCGATGTTTCCGGCTACGCGCGCGCGCTCGAATCTTTTGACGCCCGCATGCCGGAGGCGCTCTCCCGGCTCCGCGGTGGCGATCTGCTGATCGTCACCGCCGATCACGGGAACGATCCGACCTGGCGCGGGAGCGACCATACCCGTGAACAGGTTCCGGCGCTTTTCGCCTCTCCCGGTCTCGCGCGCCCCATCGCCTCCGGGTCGCTCGGCCTGGCCACGTTCGCTGATATCGGCGCCACCGCCGCCGCCTGGCTCGGGCTCGCGCCAGGCGCATACGGAAGGAGCCTGCTTTGACCGATTTCCTCGCCATCCCGAAGATCGAACTTCACATCCACCTCGAAGGCGCTGCGCCGCCGGCGCTGGTTCGCGATCTCGCCGCCGAGCAGAATATCCACCTCGAAGGTCTGTTCGACGCGGCGGGTGAATACGCCTCGTCCGATTTTACAAGCTTCCTCGCAGCTTACGAAGAAATGTCGAAGGTTTTCGCCGAGCCCGCCAGCTATCGCGCGCTGACCGAAGCGGTGCTTGAGGAACAAGCCGCAAATGGCGTCATTTACACGGAAATATTCCTCTCTCCACCTTCGCTCAACTTTGATGAACCGGCCTGGCGCGACATGCTCGCCGCTGCGGAGGCCGGAGCCGACGCCGCGGAGGCGAAGCACGGAATCGCCTGCCGCTTCATCCCCGTCATCATTCGCCATCACGGCCCGGAAAAAGCGCGCGAAAGCGTGGAGGTCATGCTCCGTGCGCCGCGGGGGAGGATGCGCGGCTTCGGCATGGCCGGCGATGAGCGCGAGTTCCACCCACGGGATTTCGCCCGTCCTTTCGCGATGATGCGCGAGGCCGGGTTTCGTCTGACCGCCCATGCCGGTGAGTTCGAGGGGCCGGAAAGCATCCGCGCGGCGCTCGATCATCTCCATGTCGAGCGGCTCGGCCACGGCGTGCGCGCCATTGAAGACCCGGCCCTGGTCGCCCGGCTCGTTCTGCAGCAAATTCCGCTCGAACTCTGCCCCGGCTCCAATGTCGCGCTCGGCGTCTATCCGAACCTCGCCGCACACCCCATCATGCAGCTTCGCGGCGCCGGCTGCGTTATCACTGTCTCCACTGACGATCCGCCGTTTTTCCACAACTCGATGGCGGATGAGTACGCGAGCCTGTCCGCGGTTCACGGATTCGCCGCCGATGATTTCGCCAAACTGGCCCGCGCCGCGCTCGACGCCGCCTTCTGCGAGCCTGAGCTTCGTGTGAAACTGGCCCAAAGTCTGGACGGGGCCGCCTGAACCCTGTCATCAGGGGGGCAAGGTAAGGACCGATACAATGAGCG
>JBBDTD010000040.1:0-11119 GCA_040904645.1 Paracoccaceae bacterium | reverse complement strand
TCGCCGGCGACCGGCCTGGCGAGCGAGGCGCAGCAGGTTTCGGAATTGTTCGACCGCGTCATGGCGATGGAGGAGGGGACCCGAGCCTATCTCCTCGCGCCGATCATCCGTGACCGCAAGGGCAGCTACGCCAAGGAATTCGCCGAGTTGCGCAAGCAGGGCTTCCAGCGCGTCAAGGTCGATGGCGATTTTCACGAACTGGAGGAGCCGCCGGTCCTCGACAAGAAGTTCCGCCACAATATCGACGTGGTCGTTGATCGTATCGTCGTGAAAGCCGGAGTCGAAACGCGCCTCGCCGACAGCTTCTCCACTGCGCTCGGCCTCGCGGACGGCATCGCCCTGATTGAAACCGCGCCGGCTGAGGGCGACGCGGTTCTGTCCGTTTTCTCCGAGAAATTCGCCTGCCCGGTTTCCGGCTTCACCATTCCGGAGATCGAGCCGAGGCTCTTCTCCTTCAACGCCCCCTTCGGCGCCTGCCCCTCCTGCGACGGACTGGGGTTGGAGCTGTTCTTCGATGAACGCCTGATCGTGCCTGACGAAAGCCTGGCTCTCGGCAAGGGCGCGCTCGCCCCCTGGTCCAAGACCAACAGCCCCTGGTATCGCCAGACGCTGGAGGCGATCGCCAAGACCTATGACTTCAAGCTCTCCACCCGCTGGCGCGATCTGGCGGACGAAGCGCGGCAGGTGCTGCTTTATGGCTCGGGCGAAACAAAAATCCGCTTTCGCTACGACGATGGCGGCCGTGTCTACGAGGTGGAACGCCCCTTCGAAGGCGTGATCCCCAACCTCGAACGCCGCTACCGCGAGACCGAATCGAACATGATGCGCGAGGTGTTCGAGGCCTACCAGAACAACCGCCCTTGCGGCGCCTGCGAAGGATACCGGCTGAAGCCGCAGGCCCTCGCGGTGAAAATCGCCGGTCTTCACGTCGCGCAGGTGACGCGTATGTCGATCCGCGAAGCGGCGCAGTGGGCGGAGACGGTGTTCCCAACGCTTTCCACGCAAAAACAGGCCATCGCCGGGGCGATCCTGAAGGAAATCCGCGACCGGCTCGGCTTCCTGGTCAATGTCGGGCTGGATTACCTCACCCTGGCCCGCGCCTCCGGCACCCTTTCGGGCGGCGAAAGCCAGCGCATCCGGTTGGCGAGTCAGATCGGCTCCGGCCTAACCGGGGTGCTCTACGTGCTGGACGAACCTTCAATAGGCCTCCACCAGCGCGACAATGACCGCCTGCTGATCACGCTCAAGAACCTCCGCGATCAAGGAAATACGGTGATCGTGGTCGAGCACGACGAGGAGGCGATCCGGGAGGCGGATTACGTTCTCGATATCGGCCCCGGCGCCGGCGTCCACGGCGGCGAAGTCATCGCCGCCGGCACGCCGGAGGAAGTGATGGCCGTCGAAGCTTCGATCACCGGCGCCTACCTCACCGGTCGCCGCTTCATCCCGATCCCGGGGGAACGGCGGCGGGGCAATGGCAAGTTCCTGATTGTGGAGGGCGCGAGCGGCAACAACCTTCAGGACGTGACCGCGAAAATCCCGCTCGGCACGCTCACCTGCGTCACCGGCGTCTCCGGCGGCGGCAAGTCCACGCTGACCATCGAGACGCTTTACAAGACTGCGGCGCAACGACTGAACGGCGCGCGCGCCAATCCTGGCCCGTCACGCTCGGTCAAGGGGCTCGAACATCTCGACAAGGTCATCGATATCGACCAGTCGCCCATCGGGCGCACGCCGCGCTCCAATCCCGCGACTTACACCGGCGCCTTCACGCCGATCCGCGACTGGTTCGCCGGCTTGCCGGAATCGAAGGCGCGCGGCTACAAGCCCGGCCGCTTCTCCTTCAACGTGAAGGGCGGGCGGTGTGAGGCCTGTCAGGGCGACGGGCTGATCAAGATCGAGATGCATTTCCTGCCCGACGTCTATGTCACCTGCGAGACCTGCAAGGGCGCGCGTTATAATCGTGAGACCCTGGAAGTGAAGTACAAGGGCAAGTCCATCGCCCAGGTGCTTGATATGACTGTTGAAGACGGCGTGGAGTTCTTCGCCGCAATCCCGGCGATCCGCGAAAAGATGGAGACGCTTCAGCGGGTCGGCCTCGGCTACGTGAAGATCGGCCAGCAGGCGACGACCCTTTCGGGGGGGGAGGCGCAGCGCGTCAAACTCTCCAAGGAACTCGCCAAGCGCGCCACCGGCCGCACGCTCTACATTCTCGACGAACCGACGACCGGCCTGCATTTCGATGATGTGAGGAAACTCCTCGAAGTGCTTCATGAACTTGTTGAAAGCGGCAACACGATCGTTGTGATCGAACACAATCTCGACGTGATAAAGACCGCCGACTGGATCATCGACATGGGCCCCGAGGGCGGCGATGGCGGCGGCATGATCGTCGCCGTCGGCACGCCCGAAACGGTGGCGATGGCCGAAGGCAGCCACACCGGCCGCTATCTTCGCCCCCTGCTGAAACGAAGAAGGCTGGCGGCGGAATAATCTCTCCGCGCGCTGCGAATTCCGTGGTACCCTCCCAAGTGGCAATCCTATGGGAGGACACGCCATGAACGTGCAAAAGATCATCGGCGCCAAGCCGATACAAACTGTCGAAACCATCTCCGCGCAGGAGACTCTGGCGGCCGCCGCGGTGCTTCTCTCGGCAAAGAAGATCGGCGCGCTGATCGTTGGCGACGGTGCAGAAGGCGTCTCGGGCATCATCTCGGAACGCGACATCGTTCGCAGGCTCGCGGCCGAGGGCGCTTCCTGTCTGATGACCTCAGTCGCCTCCGCGATGACCAAGGCGGTGATGAGCTGCGCGCCGCATGACAGCGCCAACTCCGTGCTGGAGCGAATGACGACGGGCCGGTTCCGTCACATGCCGGTGCTGGAGAACGGGCGCCTGATCGGCGTCATCTCGATCGGCGACGTGGTGAAGGCCCGCATGTCCGAGATCGAGATGGAGAACCGCGCGATGGAGGACATGATCAAGGGGCTCTGAACGGCGGCTTTCGAGCCGCGAAAACAGCGCGCCCCACAGCGTTTCCCTTCGAGGGATTTGTCTGGGGTCTGTTCCCTAACTGGCGGGTTTCTGCGTAATCTGCCGTTATGGACATCGCCGTCATCACCGCGATCATCGCTTCGCTTTTCCTCGTGATCGGGGTGGCGGAGCCGTTGGCCGCCCGCTTTCGGCTGCCCTACAGCGTCATTCTCGCGCTGGTTGGCATGCTTATCGGCGGCGGGGCGGCGTTTTTCCTGCGCACCAACATAACCGATGCGCTGAATCCGGTGGCGTCCGCGATTCTGGCGCTACCAATCCGCTCTAACGTCTTCCTCTATGTATTTCTTCCTACGCTGCTGTTTCAGGCCACGCTTGGCATGAATCTGCGCCGGATGATGGATGACTGGGCGCCGATTCTACTGCTGGCCATTGTGGCCGTCATCGTCGCCACGATGGCGGTCGGGTTTTCGCTTTTCTGGGTCGGCGCGCTGCCGCTGGCCGCATGTCTTCTGATCGGCTCCATCGTCTCGACCACCGATCCATCCGCGGTCGTCAGCATTTTCCGTTCGATCGCCGCGCCTCGACGGCTGGCGCGGATCATTGAAGGCGAGAGCCTTTTGAACGACGCCGCCGCGATCGCGCTTTTCGGCCTTTTCATGGGCTTCGTGATGACCGGGGTTCCCAACCCCGATCTTTCCGAGTCGCTGGCGAAATTCCCGATGCTGCTCGGCGGCGGGGTCGCGGTCGGCTGGGCGCTCGCGCAGCTCTCGATCAGGCTGATGGGGATGATGGGGCGCCATGTGCTGGCGCAGATATCGATCTCCGTGGCGTTGCCCTATCTGGCGTATATCGCGGCGGAGCAGCTTGCAGGGGCTTCGGGCGTTATCGCCGTCGTCGTTGCGGGCCTGACGCTCAACCTTGCGGGGCCAAGCCGGCTCGCCCCCGCCGCATGGACCAATCTGCGAGAGGTTTGGGACTTGCTGGCCCATTGGGCCGGGGCGCTGATCTTTATCCTCGCCGCGCTGCTGATCCCGCGGCTGCTCGATGGCGTCACCTTCGCCGATCTCGGCCTGATCATCGTCGTCATGCTCGCCGCCATGGTTGCGCGGGGGCTTGTGCTGTTCATTCTGTTGCCGCTGCTGACGATGGTGCGGCTCTCGCCGCCAGTCAGCGGCGCCTACCAGGTGGCCATTCTCTGGGGCGGCCTCCGCGGCGCGGTGACGCTGGCTCTGGCGCTGGCGGTGACGGAAAGCTACCTGGTGCCGCCCGATGTGAAGCGCATCGTGGGCGTTCTGGCCACCGGCTTTACGCTTTTCACCCTGATTGTGCAGGGCGCCAGCTTGCGCTGGGTGATCACTTGGCTTGGCCTCGATCGGCTCTCGCCCCTCAACGCCGCGCTTTCAAATCAGGTCATCGCCGTCGCGCTCCAGACGGTGCGTGAAGATGTCGCCCGCACGACAGAGGAATACGGCCTGCTGCGCGATACGGTCCGCTCGGAAGCCAAGCATTTCGGCAAGCGCCTCGACACCGCGGTGAAATCCGCCGAGGAAGGCTCGGAAATCCTGGACCGGGACCGGATCACCCTGGGCCTGATCGCCATGGCCGGCGCCGAGCGCGACCTGATCCTGCGGCTCCTGCGTGAACGGGCGATCTCCACCCGCCTGTCCGACAGGATCGTCTCCGACGCGGACCGCCTGATCGAGGCGACGCGCATGGGCGGGCGCACAGGCTACCGGACGGCGGCGCGGCGCAGCCTGGGCGCCGGGCGGCTTCTGGGGCTCAGCATATTTCTTCACAACCGGCTCAGGATGTCGGCGCCGCTCGGCATCGTTTCCGCTGATCGGTTCGAGACCTTGCTGACCCACCGGCTGATTCTGCGCGACCTGAGCCGTTTCATCGACGCTCGCATCCTCCGGATTCACGGCAGGCGTGTCGCCGACATCCTGCATGAGATGCTCGAACAGCGCAGCGGAGAGGTGGAGCGCGCGCTTGAGGGGCAGCGCCTGCAGTTCCCTGGCTATGCTGAAGCGATGGAGCGCCGTTTCATCCGCCGCACCGCGCTAAGGATCGAAGAACGCGAATATGACGCTCTGCGTGAGGATGGGCTGATCGGGGCCGAATTGCACGCCACGCTGCTTCAGAAAGTGCAAGCGGCCCGCGCCCGGCTCGATCTGCGCCCGAAGCTCGACCTCAACGTGCAGGCGCGTGACCTCGTGCAGCAATTTCCGCTTTTCGGAGGGTTGGACGAGCGATCTCTCCGCCGCCTGAACCGCGCCCTGAAAACCCGATTCGTGGCGCCGGGCGAAGTCGTTGTTCGCAAGGGCGCGCCGCCCCGCAGCGTCTTTTTCATCGCCTCCGGCGCCATCGAAGTGGAGACGGCGGGGCAGGCGCATCGTCTCGGCCGTGGGGATATGTTCGGCCAGATTTCCGTCCTCAGCGCCCGCCCGCGCAATACGGAGGCGCGCGCGATCACCCATTCCACGCTGCGCTCGCTGGACGACGCCCGCTTCATCCGCGTCTTCCGCCGCAGTCCCGCCGTGCGCGAAGCGGTGCGCGAGGCGGCGGCGAAGCGCGGCCTGACGCTCGACATCCTGAAGGATGGAGCTTCGCCAAAACCGACCCCTTGACCCGGGCGGGCAACAATGTTGCCTTTGCGCCCGAAAACTTTGCCTGGAGGCGCAAATGCGGATCGGATTCTACCCTGGCACGTTCGATCCGGTGACAAGGGGGCATGGCGACATCATCCGTCGCGCCTTGCGCCTGGTTGATCGGCTTGTAATCGGCGTCGCGATCAACCGCGACAAGCGCCCGCTTTTCGGCCTAGAGGAACGGGTCGCCCTGCTTCGCGCCGATATCGGCGCGATCTGCGGCGATGACGCCGGGCGCGTCGATGTCGAGCCGTTCGAAGATCTGCTGATGCACCGGGCGGAACATGTCGGCGCCTCGATCATCATCCGGGGCCTGCGCGCTGTCGCCGATTTCGAATACGAGTATCAGATGGTCGGCATGAATCGCGCCCTGAACGACGAGATCGAGACAGTGTTCCTCATGGCGGAGGCGCAGCATCAGGCCATCGCCTCCCGCCTCGTCAAGGAGATCGCGCGGCTTGGCGGCAGCGTCGATACATTCGTCACGCCGCGCGTAGCCCAGGCGATAGCCGAAAAATTCGGACCGCCCGCTTCCACGGCGTAACCTTAACAGAGTTGACCGAACTGCGCCCGGCCCTTAGGTGCAGCGCGTGACATTCAAAGGAGAACTCAGGATGCCGTCTCGCTTCCTCACGGTTATTTTCGCTGCGGTCCTGTCTCTCGCAACAACGGAGGCCAAGGCCGTGGACGACGCGAATACGCTTATCATCGAACTGAAGACCGGCGAAGTTAACATCGAACTTCTGCCGGACGTGGCGCCGAAACATGTCGAACGCATCAAGACGCTTGCGAAAGAAGGAGCCTATGACGGCGTCGCCTTTCACCGCGTGATCGACGGGTTCATGGCGCAGACTGGCGACGTGGAGCACGGCAAGGGCGACAATCTCTCCCGCGCGGGCACCGGCGGCTCCAGCTACCCCGACCTGCCGGCCGAATTCTCCAAGCTGCCGTTCGAACGCGGCACCGTTGGCATGGCGCGTTCCCAGAACCCGAATTCCGCCAACTCGCAGTTCTTCATCATGTTCGCGGAAGGCGCTTTCCTCAACGGCCAGTACACCGTTGTCGGCCGTGTGACTTCGGGCATGAACTTCGTCGACAACATCAAGAAGGGCCGGGGCCAGAGCGGCTCTGTCGAGGATCCGGACAAGATGATATCGGTTCGCGTCGGCGGCTGAAGCCGAAGACCCGATCTGGGCGGAAACGCGGCTTCGGGCCGCGTTTTTCGTTTCTGAAAGGCTGACCCATGCGCGTTGACGATTTCGACTTCGATCTGCCGGAGAACCTGATCGCGCTGCGCCCGGCGCGGCCGCGAAGTTCGGCCCGGCTTCTCGTCGCGGGGCCTGAGCACGAAGAGATTGGCGTGTTCTCGGACCTGCCGCGCCACCTTCGGCCCGGCGATCTGATCGTCTTCAACGACACCAAGGTGATTCCCGCGCGGCTCTCCGGCCTTCGCCGCCGCGAGGGTTCGTCCGCCGCGATCGAGGCGACATTGCTCAAGCGGCTCGGCCCGGCGCGCTGGGCGGCGCTCGCCAAACCCGGCAAGCGCCTCCGGGTTGGCGACGCGCTCGATTTTGGCGGGCTGGAAGCCACCCTCGGCGCGAAAGGCGAGGCGGGCATGGTCGAAATCGACTTCGCCCGCGCCGGCCCCGATCTCGACGCCGCCATCGCCGCCGTCGGCGCGCCGCCGCTGCCGCCCTATATCGCCAGCCGCCGTGCGGCCGACGCGGCGGATGAGGCCGATTACCAGACCATGTTCGCCGAAAACTCCGGCGCCGTCGCCGCGCCGACAGCATCGTTGCATTTCGATCCCGCACTGATGGTGGCGCTGGAGGCGGCCGGCGTGAAGACCGCGCGCGTCACGCTCCATGTCGGCGCCGGCACCTTCCTGCCGGTCAAGGCGGACGACACTGCGGATCACCGGATGCACGCCGAATGGGGGGAGATCACGCCAGACTCCGCCACCCGCATCGCCGCCTCCCGCGCCGGCGGCGGGCGTATTATCGCGGGGGGGACCACGGCGCTCAGGCTGCTCGAATCGGCCGCAGCCGAAAACGGCGTGCTGGCGCCCTTTCAGGGCGAGACGGACATCTTCATCACGCCAGGTTACAGGTTCCGCATCGTTGACGGGTTGATCACGAATTTCCATTTGCCGCGTTCGACGCTTTTCATGCTGGTTTCCGCATTCATGGGGACCGCACGGATGAGGTATCTCTACGAACGCGCGATCGCGGCGCGGATGCGCTTCTATTCCTATGGCGACGGCTCGCTCTTGTTGAGGCCCGGCGCCGATTGACATCGGCGGAGCACGCCGCGATTTAAGCGCCCGCACCGTCTGGCAGGGGGGCAGCCATGATCACCGTTCTTCGAAGTTCATGGGCGCTGCTTCTCGGCATGTTCCTGCTGATGATGGGCAACGGCCTTCAGGGCTCGCTCCTCGGCATCCGCGGCGCCATCGAAGGCTTTGACCCCGCGCTGCTCTCCTATGTCATATCGGCCTATTTCGTCGGCTTTCTCGGCGGATCGCGCCTGGCCCCGGTCCTGATCCGCGATGTCGGCCATGTGCGGGTCTTCGCGGCGATGGCCTCGCTGATTTCGGCGGCGTTCATCCTCTACGCGGCGGCCCCGAACATCCTCGCCTGGGGCGCGCTGAGGCTTGTCGTCGGGTTCTGCTTTTCCTGCGTCTATGTCGTTGCGGAAAGCTGGCTGAACGACGCTTCCGACAACAAGACGCGGGGCAAGGCGCTTTCGCTCTATATGGTCGTTCAGATGCTCGGCATCGTGACCGCGCAGGGCGTGCTCAGCTTCGGTGACCCGGCCGGATACGGGCTCTTCGTGGTGATCTCGGTTCTGGTCTCGATCTCGTTCGCGCCGATCCTGCTCTCCGCCAGCCCGGCGCCGGTCGCCCAGCAGGCGCAGCGCATGACTTTGGACCGGCTCTTCCACGTATCGCCGCTCGGCTTTGTAGGCACGATCCTGATCGGCGCGGTTTATTCCGCGTTGTTCGGCATGTCGGCCGTCTACGGCACCGAGCGTCACCTGACAATTTCCGAGATCGCCACCTTCGTCGCCGCCATTTATGTCGGCGGACTGATCCTCCAGTGGCCGATCGGGTACATTTCCGACCGGATGGATCGCCGCCAGCTGATCGTGATCATCGCCGGGCTCTGCGCGCTTATCTGCGGGGCGGGTATCGCGGCTTCAAGTTCTGCGACGGCGCTCTACGTCGTCGCTTTCGCTATCGGCGGCACGGTCAACCCGCTCTATGCGCTTCTGATCGCGCATACGAATGATTACGTGGACCAGAAAGACATGCCATCGGCCTCAAGCGGCCTCGTGTTCATCGGCGGGGTCGGAGCTATCGGCGGGCCCGTGATGGTCGGCCAGCTGATGCAGAACCTCGGCGCATGGGCGTTCTTTCTCTATATCATGATCTGCATGGCGGCGATCAGCGTCTACGGGCTTTACCGCATGACAAAGCGCGCCACAGTGAACACCGATGCGACGGGGCGCTTCGCCGCGATCTCGCCCGCCGTCGGCTCCGTGGCGATGGAGATCGCGCAGGAATATGCGCTCGAGCGGACGGAGATTGACGAGGAAGACACACAAGAAAATGATTCAGATAAACCGACACCAAATACTTGACACTTTCTTGAATAAATAGAGCCTGTGATTGTCAGAGAGGCTGAGTCTTCCCGGCTTCACGGGTCGAAGCTGAAAAGGGCCTGAAAATGCACGCGGAACGCGACTGCGGATCGCCAATGAAAACAGACCGGGCCACGATACCGAGCGTCCGGCGCACAAAAAACGTTCCCCCACAAACCAATCGAGCAAAGCGCCGCAAAGCGGCGCGTCTGTCAAATGGAGACCGAAATGTCGGTAGAGGCAGTAGAGGCGGTTACGAAGTTCTGGATCGACGAAGTCGGCCCAAGCGGATGGTACTCGGTCGACGAGAAGGTCGACCGAGCCATTTGCGAACGATTTGAGGACACATGGCGCGCCGCGAAGTCCGGGGCGCTGGAGCATTGGCTGCTACGGCCTGAAAGCGCGCTCGCGCTCCTGATCGTTCTCGATCAGTTCCCGCGCAACATGTTCCGAGGTTGCCAACGCGCTTTCAGCTCCGATCCGGAGGCGCTGGCCACCGCGAAAAAGGCGATCAGCCTCGGCCATGACCTTCATGCGCCGGAGCCGCAGCGGCAGTTCTTCTATCTTCCGCTGATGCATTCCGAATGCCTGGTCGATCAGGACCGCTGCGTGCGGCTGATCCTGACGCGGATGCCGAAAAGCGGGCTCAAGACGCTTCCCCACGCGCGCGCGCACCGGGACGTCATTCGACAGTTCGGCCGGTTCCCCTATCGGAACGACGCGCTCGGCCGGGTCTCGACCACCCGAGAGCGGAGCTTTCTCGAAGCCGGCGGTTACGCCGCCTGAACATGGCGGAAGCGGCGCTGAGCCAGTAGCGCCGCGTCGCCTTCTCCTCTAATCTCCGCTCATCTGGACGAGAGGAGAGCATCTTATGGCCGATACATACGACGTCATCGTGATCGGCGCCGGCCCCGGCGGCTATGTCGCCGCCATTCGCGCGGCCCAACTGGGCCTGAAAACGGTGGTGGTCGAGCGCGAGCATCTCGGCGGCATCTGCCTCAACTGGGGTTGTATCCCGACCAAGGCGTTGCTGCGCTCCTCCGAAGTTTTCCATCTCATGCACCGGGCCAGGGAATTCGGCCTGAGGGCGGAGGGGATCGGCTTCGATCTGGACGCGGTGGTGAAACGCTCCCGCGGCATCGCCAAGCAACTGAATTCCGGCGTCGGCCATCTCCTCAAGAAGAACAAGGTCGACGTGGTGATGGGTGAGGCGACGATCCCCGCCAAGGGTAAGGTCGTGGTGAAGGTCGCCAAGGGGGAGCAAACCCTCCAGGGCAAGAACATCATCATCGCCACAGGCGCCCGCGCGCGCGAACTTCCCGGCCTTGAGGCGGATGGCGATCTGGTCTGGACTTACAGGCACGCCCTGCAACCACCGCGGATGCCGAAAAAGCTCCTCGTCATCGGCTCCGGCGCCATCGGCATAGAATTCGCCAGCTTTTACAACACGCTCGGCGCAGAGACGACCGTGGTTGAGGTGCTGGACCGCATCCTGCCGGTGGAGGACGCGGAGATCGGCGCCCACGCAAAGAAACAGTTCGAAAAGCAGGGCATGAAGATCATGGAAAAAGCCATGGTCAAGAAACTCGACCGCGCGAAAGGCAAGGCGACCGCCCATATCGAATCCGGCGGCAAGCTGGAGACGCACGAGTTCGACACCGTGATCTCCGCCGTTGGCATCGTCGGCAATATCGAAGGGTTGGGGCTGGAGAAACTGGGCGTCAAGATCGACCGCACCCATGTGGTTACCGATGAATTCTGCCGCGCCGGCGTCGACGGCGTCTTCGCCATCGGCGACATCGCCGGCGCGCCATGGCTGGCCCACAAGGCCAGCCAT
>JBBDTD010000039.1:0-11198 GCA_040904645.1 Paracoccaceae bacterium | reverse complement strand
GGGGGGGGGGGGGGGGGCGCGGCCGACCTTTTCCTTTTCCTCCGCGGCGCATTCGGCGCATGCGCGGTGGACCGCGCCCGCCGATGCGCCCGCCGTTCCCGCCGAAGGGCTGGACGACCGGCCCGAAAGCGCCTGCGCCGCCATCCGATCCGCCGCCTTCTCCGCCGGATCGTGGGCGCCGCCGATCATCAGGCCGCCCTCGCCCTGCATCTGCGATTTCGCCTCGGCGCGCGCCGCCAGCGCGCCGCCGGCGGCGACGCGTTTCGGCTTCGGGCTTTTTCGTTTTGCGGCGCGCCGCCGCATCTTCATGCGCATCGCCATGCCAGTCTCCTTTTTGAAGTGGGGCTCCCTATTCGATTGGGGCGTCGAGCTCCTTTTTCGCGGTGGTCTGGAGGCTGGTGACGGTGCGGATATTGGTCCCGCTCGCGGTCGCGATATCGCGGAGCTGCGCCGGCGTCAGCGCCGCGAAGGCGCCGAGGCTCGCGCCGCCGGACTGCGCCAGCGCGGAGACAAGCGCGTCATTGTCCTTGACCACCACAGTCACCGGCGCGTTCCGGCGTAACGAACGCACGGTTTCGTCACGCGCCTCGCGTCCGTCCGCGAGGATCTTCTCCTGCTCGACGGAAAGTTTCTTCAGATCATCCCGCGCGTTCGCGACGGCGGTTTCCACGGCTGTCCGCTCGGCCCTCAGCGCTTCGATCCGGGCGCCGACGACTTCAACCTCGCGCGCCAGCTCCGTGCGCTGATCCCGCGCCGAGGCGAGGCCTTCTTCAGCCTCGGCCACGGTCTTGACGAGATCGGCGCGGCGGGTCTCAAGCGCCGCCAGATCACTGGACGCGCCCTTGACCTCCTCCGCCAGCCCGGCGCGCTGGTCGAGAACGGCCTTCAGGTCCTTCTCGGCCGCCCCAGCCTGCTCCACGGCGATCTTCACACGCTCTTCCAGGGCGCTCACGCGCTCGCTTGTCCTGCCGAGTTCGGCCTCGTCGAGCATGCCGCCCGTAGAAGGCGGGGTAGTCTTGGGCGGGGTCGTCTTCGGCGGCGCCGTTGGCGAGCCGAGGTCGGGGCGCTCGAACAGGGCCCTGCCCGGCCCTTCCTCCAGCTTCAGATAGCCGACCGAGACGCCATCCTGAAGGATCAGCGCCACCTTGTCGCCGGGTTTGACGCCGCCTGGGTCGAGCACGAGGTCGCTCGCCGCGCGCCCGACCGTCTTGGCGCGGAGCCTGGCGAAGGCCTCGGCGTCCGCGACGTCGATCGCTTCCGCGATCTCGACTCCGTTCCCGGTCAGCACTTTCTCGGCCGCCGCCCGCGTCAGATTGCCGATATCGGGCTTGACCTGATAGTCGCTCGCCGACTGGCGCCCGGTGAGGATGGCGAAGCTGCTCTCGACCTGCCGCGACAGTTTGGGGATCACGTCCTCCGCCTTCGCCGGGGTCGCCTGCGCCAGCGGGAAATCGACATGGGTGAGCGGGCCGCCGGGCCGCGCCTCTTCTCCGCAGCAGAGCCGCGCCAGCCTGTCGCCGAAGACGCCGCGCATCTCGGCGATGTAATACTGGACCATCCGCCAGCTCATCGCGGTCTTGCGGCATTCGTGGACGCAGATCTTGCGCACGAATATCCGGCCGTTGTCGAAATTTCCCTCGACGCAACAGATCGGAACCAGATGCGGTGGCTCGCCAGCCTCCGGGCAGCGGGGAAGAAGAGCGTTGCAGACGCATTCCTGCAGCCGCTTCTGGTCCGCCTCGACCACCGCGCGGTAGCGCAGCGATTCACGCTGAAGCCGCCGCGTCTCCAGCGCGGGGCCTGAGGCCTGACCGAGTTTCAGCTCGTCGTCGATATCTTTCAGACGGAGGTCGAGCGCCGCCGCCTCGCCCTCATCGCCGACATGCTTCTTGTAGGCGATGATCAGGTCGTCATTGTATCGGCTCGCAGCGCTGAATTCCGCCCCGTTCAGGCGCTGCGAGGCGGCGATCTTCTCGCTCGCCGCAGCAAAGTGGACCTTTTCAAGAACCATCTTTTCGGCCTCGGGCCTTTGGGCGAACGCGCCGCTGGCGTCGAAGGACGGCTTCGCTTTCATGCACTCCGCGAGGACGGACAGGAATGTCGGATCGGCGGGCGCGAAGGCGCGCTCCTTCGAGCAGAGATAACTCTCGATATCGCCGCCTTCGCCGATCGCGAGGGCGAGGCAGAGGCCGTCCTTCCGAAGCGTGGCCGCCAGTTCATCAATGCTGTCAAACAGAAATCTCTTTTCTTTCAGGAGTTGATCGAGATCGATCTCCATGTCCTTGACATCGCCAAGCTCGCCGGCGCGGTCGAGGATCGCCCCGCCGGACACGCGTATGATCGCAGAACCCTGTTTCAGAAGGCGCGGGATCACGCCGCAAACCACGCCCCAGTCGTGGAGAAGCCGCAATAGCCTCTCATTGCCGAAATCGACCTTGCAGAGGTTGATCAGCGCGTCCTGCACGTTGTCCGTCTGATCAAAGAGCCGCGGGCAGTCGGTCGGGTCGAACGCGATGTCGGCCGCCTCGATGGCGCAGAGATTGTCGAGCGCCTCCTGCACGTTCTCGGCGTCGTCATAAAGCTTCGGGCAGTTGTTCACGAAGCCGACATGGCTGGCCGGCAGGTCCGCGAGGCCCGGAAAGCTGAGCTTGCGCCGCTCCGCGTCCGTGACCGGCTGCGGCGCCCCGCCGATGACGCGAAAGAGCGGGCAGTAGTTGTGGATAACGCCGACCGGCGCGGACTGGATCGCGCGGACAGGCGTTTCGCCGAAGCGGCGCAGCTCGATCAGCCAGTAATCGCCCGCGACGATGGACGCGGCCTCAAAGTCCAGCCGGGCGGTGAACGCATCCACCGTGATCGAAACCACGCGCCCCTGCATGGCGGGCGCGGCGCCGCCACCGATCCGGTCGGCGGTTCCGGCGACAAGGTCGATTTCCGCCGCGCCGTCCCAGCGCCGCACGAAGGGCCAGTCGCCGCCCTCCGGCGCGCTCGGCGCGGCGGGGCCGACGGCGATCGCCGCCGCGAAGCTGCCGCGCGCGGCGGCGCCATCATCGTCATGGACGCCGAGATGGCTTTCGGTCGCCGGCGAGAAGAACTCGTAGACGGCGCCCGCCCGTTCAAAATCTTCCGGGTCGACAGTG
Source organism: Paracoccaceae bacterium (assembly GCA_040904645.1). Classification (GTDB taxonomy): domain Bacteria; phylum Pseudomonadota; class Alphaproteobacteria; order Rhodobacterales; family Rhodobacteraceae; genus Pikeienuella. Next base: position 8,058 of record JBBDTD010000039.1, on the reverse strand, counting down.
GCGGGCGCGACGGCGGCGCCGTTCTCCGCCGACCAGGCGATGGTGATCGCGGTCGGGGCGTCAGCCGGGCCGGCGACGTCCAGCACCTCGATCCGGAAGAGCGCGTTGGCGACCGTCTGCGCGATGGTCACCGTGTCGGCGCAGGGGTCGCATTCGTCGGCGATCGTCTCCGGATCGACTTCGACGACGGTCAGCGCGCCGGTTCCGATCCGGGGAAAGCGCCCGGCGCCGGCCATTATCTGCGCCGCATCGTCGAGCGGCGCGGTCTTGATCTGCGTCATCGTCCGGGCGCGGAAGGCGGTTTCGACGCCGTGGAGGCCAGGGTCGGAAACATTCGGCTCTTCAAGATTGCTGACCATCCGCTCCCAGACGTCGACATAAACGACAAAGTCGCCGTTTGCGTCCAGCGGCGGGGCGAGCGGAAAATCCTTCTGAACGTCGTAGTAGCCGAGCGGGCCTATGAACGCGCCCACCGCCGCCGTCTCGCCCCTGACCCCCTCCGCATAGACGACGCCTTCGATCAGAGCGGGCGCGCCGGCGGTCAGCGCGACCGCGCCGCCCGTGGCGGGAACGCCGCCGCCGACCGCGTCATGGCCGAGATTGTCCGCCCGCGCCCGCGCGATCTGGGCCTCCTCGCCGAGATCGGCGTCGGTGACCATTCCCCCCTGCACCTGAAAGACGCCGGAAAAACGGTTCTGCGGGCGGTGGCTGTCCCGAGAAATATTGCCCTTCATGGCTTCGTTCTCCCTTCAGACGGCGCGCGCTGGCGGCCGGGAAAGGTAGGGATCGTAACGGATCGCCACCTCCTGGCCGAGCGGCAAGAAATCGGTGAGCTTGAGTTTCAGCGCGCGGATCTGCGCGGCGTGGAACATGTGATGATATGCGCCCATTTCGCCCTCGTCCTCCGCCCCTTCGCGTATCGCCGGGCTTGAGGTGAGGTCGAGCACCCCGGCGCCAGGTTCCCCGAAAACGGCGGGTCGAAGCACGCAACCGCCGCCATCATCGAACCAGAGGCGGAGGAAGTTCGGGTCGTCATCGGTGTTGGATGGCGATTTCTCCGCCCCGCATCCGGCGAGGGCGCCAAGGTCGGCGACGCGCGAGAAGCGGATGCAGGTCTCGTCGCCCGAGCAATCGAGATCCACCAACGCGCCGTTGAAGATGCAGTCCGACGCCCAGAGCCGCTCCAGCGCCACATCGCCGAGGACGGTGCAATGGACGAGCTGGGCGAAGCCGACGCCGCCGGTGATCGTCCCGAAAAGGCAGTCAGCGGCGATGACGGCGGGGGCGGTGGTGGGCGCGTTCACCGCCAGCGTGGCGACCGCGCAGCGGCGAAACTCGACCCGCGCGCCGGCGTCGTCGAGCCGAACCGCGCCGGTGAACATCAGATCCTCGAAAAGCACATCGACGCCCGCCGGCACCGTGAGGTCGCCCGCGACGATGATCCTCTCCGGCAGGACCACCTCACCCTCGATTCGAAGGTCGTCGACGGCGGGATCATCCAGCAAGCCGAGCGCGCGAAAGACCTCGACCGGGCGGAAAACCTGCCGCGACGTCTCCGCCGGGTCGATCGCGATATCCGCCGTGGTCGGCGCCACGGACGCACCATTGATCCCGGCGGCGAAGAACCCTTCGGGCGGGCGGACGTGAAGGTTGGCGCGGGAGGGGTGCGGGCCGACCGCGCCGAATTCGCCAGAACGAAGATCCGGCGTTCGCGCGGCGACATCGTCATAGGCGCCGGGAAAACAGGGCGCGCCGCGGAGCGCGCGGGGCCGCCAGAACCTTGTCTCCGCGATGGTCGCGCGCCCGAACCCGTCGCGAAGCGTCCGCTTCAGCTCGAAAAGCGGGTTGGAGCCGCTGGCGTCCTCCACCGCGCGGTTCTGATAGCGAATGTCCGGCGCCCCGAGCGGCAATCCGGTGATCGAGGTCGAGGGGTCGCCGTCGATCGCCGGCTTCGGCGGCGCGGTGAAAGGCGGCAGACCCATGCGCGGCGTCGTGAGCGTGCGCCGCCAGCCCTCGACGACGACCGTCTCCGCGCCGCCGATCGTATCGCCGATCTCGTCCACCGCCTCCAGCGAACCCTTGGACTTGAACCAGACCACCGAATTGTTCAGCTCGCGCCGCCGCGCCGCGGGATCGGGCGCGCGGAGCTCGGCGCCCACCAGCTCCGCGAGATAGGGAATCATCCAGACCTGAATTTCGCGGCCATTGTCCGCCGCTTCCGCGAAAGCGTCGGCATAGGCCTGCTCCGCCGTGCCGCGCATGAGGTCGAGCAGGTGGCCGAAGCCGTGCAGACAGGCTTCGAGGTCACCGAGTTCGCCCGGCGCCGCCGGGTCCAGATAGCGAAGCTCCTCGGGCAGTTCGCGATAGAGGAGTTGCCCCGCGACGGACTTGAGATCGTCGATGTTCATAACGCCTCCACGGCTACGGTGAAATCGGCGCCGGCGCTGGCCGGATAGACATGGATCACCTGGTCGCCGGCCGGGAACAGGGCCGAGGCCGCGCCGCCGACGACGGCGACGCGCTCGATATCCGGCGAGTCGGACGAGACCCCGAACGCCTGCACGGTCGCCGTCTCGACGCCCTCGACCCGCTCCAGCGCCGCCGCGACCTCAGCGATGTAGACCGGCTGGCCGAGGCGCCGCCTCGCCAACCCGAACTCGGTCACGAGCGCCGCATGGGCCGCCACCCGCACGTCGTTCTTGTCGAATTTCTCCACCTTCACGAAAATCGTCGTCTGCAGGATCAGGCGCACGGCTCTGTAATCCTCGATCGCGACGCGAAGGCCGGGCAGCGTGCGCGCCTGAAGATACGCCTTCATCTCGGCCGCGAGGGTCGGCCCCGCTTCGCCGCCATTGGCCGGAACGATCACGACCGCGACGCGCTCGGACCGCTTCGGGTCCGCCGACGCGCGCGCGCGCGCCTGCCATATGTCAGAGCGCCGCGCGCAGAGCCGCTCGAAATCGCGCAGCGACACCGCCCGCCCGTTTGCGGCGAGCCGCGCGGGCGCGTTGGCCCTGATATCCTCCACGGGCTCACGCTCCGCGCCGCCGGTGGCCGCGAAGGGCTGCGTGACGGCGAGGACATGGCGATTTTTCTTCATCGGCTTTGTGAAAGCGCGCGCGGGGACCGTCCCGCCCGGCCCCACGCCGACGCGATGGCGCCTGACGATAACGTTGTTCGCGCCGGTCGGCAGCCGGCGGCGGAACTGGATCGTCATCGCGTTGTCCTCGGTCAGCGCGACGGAGTAACTCTCGGTTCCATCAGCCAGCGGATCGATCAGGTCGCGATACGCCCAGATGACGCCATCCACCGCTACGTCCATGTCGGGCGCGACGCCGGTTTCCGCGACGCTAGAGGGAACGAAGCTCACGCCCTTGGCCGAGAAGGGAAACGCCTGCCGGGGCCGCTCCGCATCGCCCGAGCCGAGGGTTTTCGGGCTTTTCGTCTCGCCATGGCTGGCGAGGACCGCGTTGAAGTTCAGCTTCGTCCAGCCTGCCTGGAACCCGGCGAGCCCTTCGGACGATGCGAAGACGACCTCGAATCCCCAGTCGCCTTCGAACGCATCCAGAACCATGACGAGCGCGGGCGGGGCGCCGCCCGCCCGTTCATCCTCGATCAGGCAGGCCCGGCCGGGACGGATCAGGTCCTGCGCGGCGTTGTCCAGCCCGGCGAGCAAAACCGTGGCGCCGTCGAAGGCGGCGTTGGGGTCGCGGTCGAAGTCGAACGGGCGCAGTGCGCGCGTCATCGGGCCGAGAAATTCGAACCTGTCCGGCTCGAACCCGGCGATATCGGCGGTGACGTCTGCGTGGAATTCGAGAGTGTAGCGGTCGGCGCCGACCAGAACGCCCGCCACCCGCAGCGCCGTCAGCGCGCCGCCGGACATCGCCCGCATGATCATGTGGTCGCCGACGGCCAGCCCCTTCGGCGGCTTGCCCGCGAAGCTGACCACCCGTTCCGGCTTCGACGCGCCGGGAACGACCACAGGCGGGGCGCCGACAACAGCCGCGTTCTCGCGCTTGGCGAACGAAGCCGGCACATAGAGATTGCCCGTCGCCGCGCTGGTGTTGAACCTGATCCCGATGAATTTGCCCGGCACCACGTCGTCGTCAGCGTCTTTCGCAGGCTCGTTTACGCCCGCCGCGGTCTCGATCCCGCCGGAGGCGTTGGCGAAATAGCCAAGGCTGGCCGCGCCCAGCGAGACGATGAGCGAGGCGCCCGAGCCGCTGAAGGGAACCAGCGTCTCGACCGTGACGTTTTCGCCGCCCATCGGTCCGCTGTCGAGCTTCAGATGACCGTCGGCGTTGGCGAGCACCTTCAGGGGCTGCGGCCCGCCGCCGCCTCCCGTATTCACCAGGACGATCGAGCCGACCGGATGGCTGGCGGCGCTGGCGAGCCGGAGCGTCAGAATACTGGCGGTGCTGCGGGGCGACCCGCGGCGCGTGTCCTTCGGATCGACGTGGAGCACGGCCGCGCCGCGGGGCCAGCCGCCGCTCGCGTCGAGCGATATCTCGACCGCGCCCGCAATGGGCCCCGGCCCGACATCGAGGATCGTCGTCGCCGAGACCGGGCCGTCCCCAGAGGGCGCGGCGAGGACGCCGACCGAGCCCGGCGACAGCGCCGCCTCTTCGTCGGCGATCCAGAGATCATCGGCGAAGTTCAGCGGCTCGGGGTCGAAATTCCATCCGGCCGCCCGCGCATCGTTCAGGTCCGCGTGGGTCTTGATCGGCTTCAACGTCTCGAAGATCACCGGCGCGCCGCCCTCGGGGGGCGTGTATTTCATCGCCAGCCCGCGCGGTATCTCGGTCGCCAGCAGCGCCCGCTCGACGATCAGGCCAACGGTGACGATGGCGGAGGACGGCGGCGCCGGCTGATGATTCACCATCGCCGCCAGCTTGCGGATATTGTCCCATTGTGTCGCGGTGCGCAGATATCCTTCGTTGGCGTAGGCGTTCTGATGGCCGAGCAGCACATGCGCCGCCCGCGCCGCCGCCCGCGCGATCTCCCACCCGTATTCGTCCGGCGGGGCCGCGTATTGCGCCAGAAGCCGCGCGTTTCGCCGCCGCGCCGTCTCCGGCCGGTCGGGATAGGCGCGCGCCAACGCCTTCCAGACCAGCGCATCGTCAAACGCGGCGCGTTCCGCAACGCTCGGCCATTGGTCTTCGGCCTGCGAAAACCGCTCGCGCCAAGTTTCGGGAAGGCGCTCCTCGAACGGCGCCCCCCGCGCGGTGAGGCCGAGAAGCGCGATCCGGAGTTCCTCCAGCCAGACCGCGGCGTCGCCGTCGACATACTGAAAGCGCGAAAGACCGGCGCGGTTCCAGCGGGTAAGATCGGACCGCTTGTCGGGCCGGTTCGGGTTCTCGATCATCCGGTTTCCCCCCCGTTGACCATCAGGCGGAAATAGCCGCTCGCAGGCGCGCCGCGACGGTTGAGGCAGAGGACGTATTCGTCCGCCTCGATCGGAATGAAGCCCTGGGCGACGCGATCCGGCCAGCCGGAGCCAACCCGCTTGAACCGGTTCAGACAGACGACCTCCACCCCGTCCACCGCCATCGCCGCCTCGATGATGTCGGAGGCGAAGAGGTCCTCGCCGAAATCGATCCGGCCGGGCTCGAAAAACCCGCCTTCGTCGGCGGAGAAGACTTCGGCCAGCGCCTGGCGCAGCTCGGTTCGGAAGAAACCCGGTTTGGCGCGGATCGACAGCGCGAAGGTGATCGGCGCCTGTTTCGCATCCTCGAGAAAGACCTCCGCGCCGAGCATCCGGTGGCGCTCGATCAGCACGCGGAGCAGGCTCCGCCGGGTCAGCGCGCCGTTCACGGCGGGCAGAGGCAGGCGCTGATCGCGGTGAAATTTCACGATCTCCGCCCAGAGCTTTTCCGATATCTCGCTCGGCGGCTCGCCGGCCGGCGGCGGCGCCCCGATCTGAAGCTCCCGGTCGAGCGTCTCGCCGTCCCTCAGCAGCGTCGCGACGAGGATCGTGTTCCACGCCCCGGTCCAGACCAGCCGCGCCTGAGCGCGCCCGACGACCGGATGGGCGCTCAACACCTGCTCGTGGTCGTCGAGCGTGACCATCCGGCGCTGCTCCGCGATCAGGCGCGGCCCTTCCGCGCGCGCCGTCTCCATCAGGCCGGGATCGAGCCGCCAGAGCCGCTCCACCTGCTCTTCTTCGGTTTCCGGGTTATCGCCGGGCGCCGGGGGCAGCGCCGCGATCAGCGCGGGATCGGCCCGCATCACCGCGTCGTAGCCGATCAGCTTCAGCAGCCGTCTGACCGATTGCGGGCGGCGCGCCGTCGCGAGGAAGCGCTCGCCCTGAACCGCGTCGAGCGCGTGGCTCGCCCGGTCGAGCGCGGCGGCCAGAAGCTCGACGAGCAGCACCTCCATGTCGGCGGGCGTCCAGCGGCGGCGGTCGGGAAAGCGGTGCGCCAGCTCCTGCATCATGAAGAGGCGCAGGCTGTCGTAGTCGCGCGCCTTCCAGTCGAAATCGTCGGGAACGCCGGGCAAGGGTGGCGGAAGCCGCGCCTGCCGCTCGCCGCAATCGGGGCAGCCGCTTTCGAAAACGAGGATCGGATCGGGGAGCGTCGCCATGATGATGCGCCCGCTTCGCGCTCAAAGCTCGAAGCTGTGGCTTTCCTCCTTTTGCAACGCCGCGATGATGTAGGTGATCTTCACGAGCAGAACCTCCGGCTGGCCCGGTCCCGGCCCGATCTCCACGCGCAGCGTCTTCGGGTCGACCTCACCCGCCAGCGCTTCGCTGAGCGAGCCGAAGAGCCGGGTCTGCGCCAGTTCCCAGAGCTGCGGCGCGTTCGGCTCGAAAACGTGCTGGCGCGCGCCGAAGCCGAATTCAGGCCGGAACACCCGCTCGCCCGGGCTGGTGAAAAGCACCTGCATCACCTGCTCGCGGATGTGTTCGAAGCGGGTGGACACGGACGGTCCCGCCGCCGCCAGCCGGAAGGGGAACTTCATGTAGCGCGTGCGCGGCAGCCGGGATTCGAGCGGGCTGGTCATGACGCCACCGTCTTGATCGTCAGCGCGGCGGGGGTGAGCGGGACCACCGGCGGGCCGGAGGGCGAGCCGGGCGCGGTGCAGGGATGAACGTGGGAATTGAACAGCGCGAGAAAGGTCTGCCCCTTGATGAGCGGCTCGCCCCCCGGCCCGCCGACCGTCACCGACTGGCCTTCGATATTGATCGTCGCCCCCTTCACCTCGACGCCCCCGGCCGAGGTGGTGATCTGGTTGCCTGAGCCGTCCTCGCAGGAGATGCCGGACGCGCTGAGCGTGATCGAATTGCCGTTCGCGTCCTCGATCACGATCTCGCCGGCCGCCGCGTCGATGGTCACATGGGCGCCGCCCTTGTCGGTAAGCTCGATCGATCCCTCCGGGTTCATCTCCACCACCGCCTCCGCCGCGCTGTGGAGCGTGATCTTCTCGCCGCCCTCGGTGTCGTCGAAGATGAGGCGATGGCCGCTCTCGGTCTTCATCAGCTTTACTTCCTGTCCGGAATATTCCTCCGGAACCTCGTCGGAGGTCCGCCAGAACGCGCCGGTCCAGATCGGGGCGGAGGCGTCGCCCTCGATGAACTCTACCAGAACCGCGCTGCCGGCGGGCGGAACGGCGACGCAACCGAAACCCGCGCCGCCGCCATAGGCGAAGGCGGGCTCGGCCCACATCGAGGTTTCCTCGCCGAGAACCGAGGGAACCGTCAGCCGCACGCGGCCCCGGCTCTCCGGGTCCGCCACATCGACGACGAAGCCGCGATACTTGCCCCAGTACTTCGTCGCCTGCCTGCGGGCGACGTTTTCGAGAAGCTGGAAGTCGTCCATCGCGCCCTCCTATCCGAACAGGCCGCTGATCGCGGACGTCGCCGCCGAGAGGGGCCCGGTCGGCCCCGAGGTCTCGCCCGTCGCGTTCCGCATCACCTCGAAATTCTGGACATAACCCTCCGGGTTGAAGGCGTGGGCGACCTTGTCGACATAATAGAGGCCGCCATAGCGCCCGCCCGCGCCGTCGATCGTCACCAGCGCCCCCGGTTTCAGCACATGGCCATAAAGCGAGCCGTCGAGC
>JBBDTD010000038.1:0-1855 GCA_040904645.1 Paracoccaceae bacterium | reverse complement strand
TGCCCTGCATTTCGACAAACCGGGCCGAGGCGCCATCGGCGGCGGGCCGGTCGGCCATATTGGTGACGGCGGGCACCTGCATGGCGGCGGTGACCGCATCGAAGCTGGCGCGGGCCCGCAGGCGACGTTCCGCCCCCTCCTTTTCGGCCATGTCGATGACGCTTTCGATCATGGTGGACGTCATCCCCTCGCCGACGAAGGCGGCGGCGGTGCGGGGGTCTATCTTGATATGCAGGGCATTGACATGGGCGCCAAAACGGCGCGCCAGATTGAAGGCGCTTTCAAGGGCGGCGGTATCGCAGTCATTGGCTGCACCGGACAGGGGAACCAGAATATTCTTGAAATACATATTGCACCTCACGCGGCTGTTTTCATATGAATGTAACACTAACATGCTGTCATATAAAGAATTATGTCGATTACCCCGTTATTGGGGCGGCGGCGGAGCCGCTGTTGTGCGGATGGGGTCCTGATGGATGATCACCTCGGCCTCCGGAAATTCCTGCATCAGCCGTATTTCCACCGCATCGGAGATAATGTGAGCATCGCCAAGACTGATGCCGCCGTCGATGTCCAGATGCATCTGCATGAAGATCTGCTGCCCGGAGCGGCGGGTGCGGAGATCATGGAGGCCGAGAACGCCCTGCTGCGCGAGCGCGATCTCCTTGACCTTCTCGCGCTCCTCCGCGCCCAGCTCCTCGTCCATCAGCTCGGCCAGGGCCGTACGGATAATCTGCCAGGCGCTGAACCCGAGGATCCCGGCGATGGCGATGGCGATAATGCCGTCGGCATGGAGCCAACCGAAGCTGCTGCCGAGCACAAGCGCGGCGATGACCCCGCCATTGATCAGCAAATCGCCGACATAATGCAGGGAATCGGCGGAAATGGCGAGGGAGGCGGTGCGCCGGATCACATAGCGCTGCCAGGCGACAAGCCCGATTGTGAGGGCGATGGAAACCAGCATGACAACAAGCCCGACATTTTCCGCCATGATCGGCTCGGGATGCAGCAGCCGCTCGCCCGCCTGAAACAGAAGAAAGGCGGAGGAGCCGGCAATGATCGCTGACTGGAACAGCCCGGCCAGCGCCTCCGCCTTGCCATGGCCGAAACGATGGTCGCGATCGGCGGGGACGAGCGCCTGGCGAACAGCAAAGAGGTTGACCAGCGATGCCGCGAGATCGAGCGTGCTGTCCACCAGCGTCGACAGCATGGCGACGGAATTGGTGGCGAGATAGGCGCCGAGCTTGATGACAATGAGGGTGAGGGCAACGCCGACCGCCGCATAGGTGGCGCTGCGCATGAGACGGCTGTTGTCCGCATGCCGGTCTGGCGGGGTCGGGCCGGGATTGGGTGGTGTCTCTGTCATTGCCTGTGTTGTGTCGCCTGTCTGTGATGCCCTGAAAGTGGACGGCCGGTCCCGGTTTTACGGGAAAAGAAGGCTCTCCTGCCAGCCATCCGCCTGTTTTTTATAAACACGCCGCTCATGCAGGCGGAACGGACGGTCGCGCCAGAATTCAATCTGTTCGGGCAGGACGCGAAATCCGGACCAGTAATCGGGCCGCGGAATGGCGCCAAGGGCGTATTTCGTCGCGTATTTCGCGACTTCCGCCTCCAGTGTGAAGCGCCCTTCCATGGCGCGGGATTGCTGGCTGGCCCAGGCGCCGATGCGGCTGTCGCGCGGGCGGCTTGTAAAATAAGCGTCGGCCTCCGCCGCGCTGACCTGTTCTACAGAACCCTGGATGCGAATCTGGCGGCGCAGCGATTTCCAGTGAAAGCAGAGGGCGGCTTTCGGGTTGGCCAGCAGCTCGCTGCCTTTCTGACTGCCGAAATTGGTATAGAAAACGAATCCCTGTTC
>JBBDTD010000037.1:0-11344 GCA_040904645.1 Paracoccaceae bacterium | reverse complement strand
CCGCCCGGCGGAGATCGCGGCCGACGGTCTTCCCTCATGCAAGGCGGCGATGCGGGGCCCGGCGTTTCCGACAAGCAGGTGACCGGCCGCTGGCTCAACAACCGGATCAAGAACGCGCACCAGCCGTTCCGACGACGGGAGCGGGCGATGCTTCGCTTCCGGCGGCTGCGAACCCTGCAGGTCTTCGCCGCCGTCCACTCCTCGGTTCACAATCATTTCAACCTGGAGCGCCACTTCCTCCGACGAGACGACTTCAAGCAGAACCGCGCCGCCGCCCTCGCCACGTGGCGCCGCCTCGGCGCGGCCTGAAGGACGACGCGCTCCGGCTGAACGGAGGCTTGTGCGTTTCGTCTGGCGGCATCAACCGTTCAGCTTTTTGGCAGACCCACGGTTGCGCCGGATCATATCTTCAGGCGCGCAAGACTTGGGGGTCGCGCAATCAACCCCGGGACCACTTGATCTGGAATTCGATCTCTTCCTCACCTTGGCCCCGCTCATGCTCGATATTGAAGGTGGCGCCCACCGGAACCGAAATACGCTCTCCGGCGATCTGGATCTGGAAGCGCTGCCCGGTCTCCAGTGAGTCGGCAAGGCGGCGCAACTTGTCGATGAACTCGGCAATCGGATAGTCCTTCTCGATATCGCGTTCGCGTTTCAGTGTCATGTTTTGCTCGCCTTCAGATAGAAGTGTGATCAGCTTTCCAGGTTCCGTGCGACTTGCGAGTCGAGATGGCTGACGAGCCCGTCGGGCAGGCTCAACGCTTGCGCCAGCGTCTTCAGAAAGGCCTTTTCCTCCGGGTGGTCGGGGTCGATGGCCACGCGCGCCGCGAGATAGAGTTCGGCCGCCTGCTCCTGATCCTTGGCAAGCGCCGCGATCTGACCGGGCGACAGCGGGTTCCGCATCGCGTCGAAGATAAACGCCTTTCCCTCGGCATCGAGATCTCCGCGCTCGGCGGCCTCGAAAATCTGCTTCTTCTCGTCTGTGTCGATATGTCCATCGGCGTTTGCGGCGGCGATCATCGAACCGATCAGCGCCAGGGCAAAGGGCTTTCCGTCGGCGCCGGTCGCCGGTGCGAAACGCGATCCTTGCTGTGGCGCGTCGGCGGCTGTGGCCACTGGCGCCTGGTCGACCCGCTGTCCGCCCTGCCAGTTCTGGTAGGCCCGATGGGCCAGCGCTCCAAGAACCGCAGCGCCGCCGTAACCGACTGCACCCCCGGCCATCTTGCGCATCTTCTTGTTGCCGAGCAGCATTCCGAACAGCCCGCCGGCCGCAATCCCGCCGAGAGCCCCGCCGGGGATGCCGAAACTGCGGCCGCCCTGTGTCTGTTGGCCGCCGCCACCCATCGCGCCGCGGAGCAGATCGCCGATGCCGCCGCCCTGCCCTTGCGGCGCAGCTTGCGCGCCGGTCGTCGCCGGGGCGCCCGCACCTTGCTGCTGACCGCCGAGATTCGCGAGGGCGTCTGGCCCCAGAAATTGTTCGAGCAGTTTCCGAGTATTCATGCAGAACTCCCTTTGCTCGCCAGTACGTGGGCGCGGGCAGGCTGCTTCGCAAGACGCTCGGCCACGCGCACGGCACGGGGCTTATCGATCTGCGAAGGATGAGAAGTATATCGCAAAGGTTGGCTCGACTCGAAGGTCCACTTCCGCAAGCCACCGGGCAAACCAATGCCCAAACCGAAACAACGCGCCAACGCTGCAAAGTCGTGGCCAAGGTCAGCCATCGAGCATGTCTTCGCCGAGCAGTAACGCCGCATGGGCCTCCTCATCCCGACCATCGGGATCGCGAGGGCCAGAACCAAGGCCGGCATGGCCTACATCGCCTGCAATCTTCGCCGGCGTCAGTTCTGGGAGATGCAAACCGCCGCCGGATAGGCCACTGTCACGAGACAAGGGCGCCTCCCACTCATCAAATTGCCCAGCGTTGGCCGCGAAGAAGTGGCCCGTTGGCTCATAGCGCCGGACATGCAGTTCTGCGTCATGCCCCTTTTTCTTGGCGGGATCGTCATGAATGCCGCTCTGGCAGGCGCGGCCCCTTGTGTTCAATCCAGGCCTGAAGCCGAGTTCGCACCGGCGCCGGAAGTCAGCCACCAACAGACTTGCCATGTCGGCGAGAAAACTGTGTCACTCCAAGCTGGGTCCTTTTACGCTATGGACATCCCGAGCGGAAAATCGGGACACAACGGGCAATCGGCCCATGAAGGGAGTGACAAATGGCTAGACAAGTTTTCGGAGGCCCGCGCGGTCTGCTCGGATCGGCGGCGCTGATCGCGGCGAGCCTTGCTGCCCCTGCGCTGGCGCAGGAACAGCTTTCGATCGCCACCGGCGGCACCGGCGGGATTTATTACCCCATTGGCGGCGGTCTGGCGCAGATCATCAATGAGCAGGTCGATGGCTATTCCGCCACAGCCGAGGTGACGGGCGCATCGGTCGAGAACATGGGCCTGATCGCCACGGGGGATGCGGACCTCGCCATCGCGCTCGCCGATACTGTTGCGCAAGCCTATACCGGCACCGGCCGGTTTGAGGGTCAGCAACTTGAAATGGTGCGCGGGCTGGCGTCGATCTACGCCAACATGGTGCAGATCGTGGCGCTGGAAAGCAGCGGGATCAAGTCCCTGGCCGATCTGAGCGGCAAGCGCGTGTCGGTGGGCGCGCCCGGATCGGGCACCGAGATCAACGCCGCCGCAATTCTTGAGGCCAATGGCATCAGCTATGACAACATAGATGAACGGCGCCTGAACTTCAACGAAACCGCCGATGCGCTGGCCAACGGCGATATCGATGTCGGCTTCTGGTCGGTGGGTGCGCCCACATCTTCGATCCTGAACCTTGCCACGACCAACACGATTGTCATGCTGGAACTGTCCGACGAGGAACTTTCGGCGGCACAGGCAGTCGATGCCACGTTCGCGCGCACAGCGCTGGCTGGCGGCAGCTATCCGGGCATTGACAACGACACGGCCGTACTGGGCATTCCCAACGTCCTGGTCGTATCGTCAGAGATGTCGGACGATCTTGCTTACGAGCTGACCCGCGCGATGTTCGAGAATATCGCCGACCTGCAAGCTGTCCATCCGGCCGCAAACGAGGCCACGGTCGAGTTCACAATGACCGCGACGCCGGTGCCGCTGCATCCTGGGGCGATCCGCTACTTTGAAGAAGCCGGCGCAACGATCCCGGACAATTTGCGCCCGTGAAATCGCTGATGGGAGGGGGGCTGCCGGCGCTCCTCCTGCTCGCCGCCTCATTCGCCGTCAGCGCCGGTGATCTTGTCGCCACGCGCGAGGATGGCGCCGAAATCGCGCGTCTGCCCATTCCCGATGGGGCGGGGTGGTGCGTGTTGTGGCGGCATTCTGTCAAGGGGTTCGAGGTGTCGGACTGCTACGAAAACCGCGGCGGCGACATGGTGCTGGTCTGGTCGCACCTGCCTGATTTCGCGGCCGGCCTGGACCATGTTCCGGGTCGCGGGCGGCAGGTGTCCGACGGGCAGGGCGGCTACTGGATCCTCGATATCGACGAAACCGTGCCGGGCAACGCCTATATCCTGCGACCGGGCCAAGGGGCGGTCGATCACCGGCTGCAGGTGGGCGACACAGTGGTGTCGCTATCCGCAGTGGCCCCGCGCGAACGTGTGCGCATCGAATTGGCAGGAGACGGAAACTGATGGTCACCAACACCGAAGTTCCCGTCGTCCATGCCCCGCAACCCCGAATCGTGCTGCGCGCCATCGCCGTGATTGGCGTCGTCCTGTCGCTATTCCAGCTTTATGCCGCTGGTTTGCAACCGCTGAGCCTTTTCTTTCAGCGACCGATCCATCTGGGATTCATCCTGGTGCTGTGTTTCCTGATCTACCCGGCCTTTGGCCGTAACCGCCCGCGCGGCGTGCTGGGCTGGACCATCGACAGTGCGCTGATCGCCAGCGGCGTGCTGGTGGGCGCCTGGCTGCCGGTCAACATCGACATCATCGCCAACCAGATCTTTCCGCGCGACATCGACGTCTGGGTGGGACTTCTGACCATCCTGGTCGTGCTCGAAGGGGCGCGCCGGGCCGTCGGCCTTGGCATGACGATCATCGGGGCGTTTTTCCTCGTCTACGCCTTTGCTGGCAGGCGGGGCGAGTTGCCGTTTCTGGCCGACTGGATGCCGGGCATCATGAACCACCGGGGCTATACTCTGGACCGGGTCGCCAGCCAGATGACGCTGGGCGCCGAGGGGATCTATGGCATCCCGCTGGGGGTGGCCGCGACCTTCATCTTTATCTTTGTGCTCTTCGGTGCGTTCCTGGAGGCAACCGGAGCGGGCAAGTTCTTTATCGACCTCGCCTATGCCGCAACCGGGCGCCAACGCGGCGGGCCGGCCAAGGCCGCGGTGCTCGCCAGCGCGGGAATGGGGTCGATCAGTGGTTCGGCCATCGCCAATGTCGTGACGACGGGCGCCTTTACCATCCCGTTGATGAAAAAGCTGGGTTATCGCCCCGCGCAGGCCGGAGGCATCGAAGCCGCGGCTTCGACCGGCGGACAGATCATGCCGCCACTGATGGGCGCGGGGGCGTTCCTGATGAGCGAATTCACGCGGATGCCTTACATCGACATCGTGCTGGTCTCGATCTTTCCCGCGCTCCTCTATTTCGGAGCGGTCTACCTGCTGGTCCATATTGCTGCGGTGAAACAGGGCATGACCGGCATCAAGAGCGAGGACCTGCCGAATGTGCGCAGCGTGCTTGCCGAGGGCTGGCATTTCCTGTTGCCGCTGGTGGCGCTGATGGCGCTCTTGATCGCGGGCTATTCGCCGATGCGCGTGGGGTTCTATGCGATCCTTTCCATCATCGCAGCGGCGGCGGCGAAGGCGCTCTGGACCCATGCGGCGAACGGCCCCAGCGCGGTCGGCTTTCTCGCCATGTGCCGCCGGGGGATCGCGCTGACGCTTGAGGCGCTGGAACTGGGCGCACGCAACGCAGTTGCGGTGTCGATGGCCTGCGCGGTCGCCGGCGTCATCGTCGGCGTCGTGGGGCTGAGCGGTCTGGGGCTGAAATTCTCGGCCATGATGATCGCGTTCTCGGGCGGCAATATTCTGCTGGCGCTGTTCCTTATCATTATCGCCAGCCTGATCCTTGGCTTGGGGCTTCCGGTAACGGCGTCCTACATCGTGCTGATCATCCTTGTTGGCCCGGCGCTGACACAGGAGTTCGGCGTTCCGATCCTGATCGCACATCTGGTGGTGTTCTGGTATTCCCAGGACAGCAACGTGACGCCACCTGTGGCCCTGGCGGCCTTTGCTGGCGCCGCCATCGCAGGTTCAAAGCCGATGGAGACAAGCTTTCAGGCGTGGAAATACGCCAAGGGCCTCTACCTCATCCCATTGTTCATGGTGTTCAATCAAGAGATCATCCTCGGTGGCCCCCTGCCGCTGGTGATCTGGAGCGGCGTTATCGCCATCCTTGCGCTGGTGGCTTTCGCGGCGGTGCTCGAGGGTTTCTTGTGGCGCCCCATACCGCTCTGGGCCCGCACGGCTCTGGTACCCGGCGTGGTTGCGGTATTCTGGCCCGACCTGACAGTCGAGATCGCTGGCGTTGTGCTGATTGTGGGCTTGCTGGGGCTGAACTGGGCGCAAGCACGAAGGGCAAGGGACCAATCGGACGGTTTGGGAAATTCTGTCGCCCAGCGACCAGAATGATGCCTTGTCGCCCCTCGGACTTCTGGGCGATTACGACATCGCCTCGCGTTCCGGTGGGTGCGGCGCGCCCCCTCATCTCGGGGTCGAACCCGATCGTCAAAGGGCTTCGGCGCTTGTGAAGCGGTCCTGCTTTTCTGGACAGATTTGCGGCTCAGTTAAGGTGCATCCGGGTTAGGGTTCGTGCCGCTTGGCTCATCTGAATCGAGCCGAACTATGCGTCGCCGGGCGCCGGCAAGACCCAGACCGCCCGGCTCTGGACCTACGCCCGCGGATGAGCGTTCATGGGGTGGCGAGGTTCCGCCCGTCGCCCGGCGCTGCGGCCGGATGCATGCCGATGGTTACGCCGGGTTCCAAGATCTCTACCGCTGCGGCGCCATCCGCGAGGTCGCCTGCATGGCCCATGCCCGGCGCGAGTTCGTCGACACCCACCGGTCGCAAGGCTCTCCCATCGCCGAAGAGGCCATCGCCCGGATCGCACAACTCTATGCTGTCTGGAAAGAGGCCAGAGGGTCGCCGCCGGGCCACCGTGCCGAGCCGCGAAAGGCCCTTGGGTAGAGGCCATTCAGCAACTATTGCGAGCGTGCCTTGCTATGGGCCCCGCGCGCCCCGAGGTTGCGCCTCGAAAGCACCGACGCATCTTTGAAGCTTCGCGCCCTCTGATTAACTATTTGAAAAGTTTTCCAATTATTGCGGGGGCGGTGAGATTGTGGCGGCCATCGGGCGAGATCGGGGCGTTGACGCCATAGTCGCATTTCGCAGTTGCGAATTGCGCGGCATTGCAAAATGCGAAGCTTCAGAACGCCCTTCGGTTGTATGTCGACCCTGACGGGCTACTCGCGCTCAGGTAAAATTATCATAATATTGCAACTGCTTACGTGGCGCACGCAGAGGTGGCGCAAGCTAATTTCATACGCGTAAAAGTTTTGGCACGGCCTTTGCGTTATTACTCTCATCGAAACATCGTATCGGGCGGAAACATGAAAAGTTCAGTAGTTGTTCTGGGGTGTGTGTTTGGACTTCTCATGGGCGGCGCCGCGCAGGCCTCCACGCTTGCAGAGGCTGACGTGAAGGGCGGCGAGTATAGCTCGAACTTCAACTCGCCGACCGCCATAGAGGCCGGGATCGATACGCTGATGGGGATCGGCGGGGTCGCGAGCGACGATTACTTCGTGTTCACCGGGCTGAAATCCGGGGCGCAGGAAATCGTGCTGAGTTTCGCCGCACCGAAAGACTACGGCGATTCCTATTCAGCCGGCGGGGCCGTGCTCTTCGCCAACGCGCCGTTCAGGTATGAATGGGACGGAAAGCAGGTTAGGGGCGGGATCCAGGTCGATCAGCGCAAGCCGGGCCAGACCATGAAGCTGAGCCTCGACGACGCCTTCACCGGATCGCTCTATCTGGCGCTGAACTTCACGCATGGCGCGGACCTGCGCTACTCGGTCTTCGCGCCGTCGAACGGCTTTGCGCAAGGTTCGATCCCGGGCCAGGGCGCGTCCACTTCTCCGAGCCAGGTTCCGCTGCCGCCGGCGCTGCTTTTCCTGGCGTCCAGCGTGGTGGGGCTGCTGGTCGTCGGGCGCAAGCGCAAGGCCTGAATCCCTCCGGGCGTGTTTGGCCCGGTAGTGAAGCTCCTGATGTGTGTGGGTCGGGGGTGAGTGTGTGGTGAGTGAGGGTTTGCAAGTCTGCTGTTCGTGGAGTGTGTGCGTAGCGTGAGGCTTCACCGGGGCGTGTGTGTGGCCCGATTGTGAAGCATGGAAGGGGTCCGGCGCCGTGGGGCGGCCGGGCCCTTCTTGCTTTGGCGTGGGGCGACCGGCCGCCCCGGCTTCACCCGCAGCTATCGGATGAAGTTGAACGCCGCAGCAGGTTGGTCTGCTCGGGGTGAAAGACTGTCACCGTCCGGCGCGTGGGTGGAGTGTAACAGACCGTATAACGGATGGCGCTGGTAAAACCGCGCGGCGACGCCGTGCGGAGAATATGGGCCCAGAGAACACCTGTTCTTGTTTCTGCGTTAAAGCCAGGGTCACGCCTCTTCAGCTACAACCGGAGATCGTGGTGAGTTGCATGACGAGCCATCGCTCCCCGGCGTCAAGGACGGGGGCGGCAATCGCGGCTTTGCGCCAAGAGGTGGCGCGCGCTGTCCTCGCCTCGCCCAACCGCGTTCGGCCCCGCCACGCTCCGGCGCCAGCGCGGGCGCCTCGGTCCCTCGACTGCTCCACCCAGCCCATCGGCGGCGCGAGGCTGTGCGGCCCGCCTCCAGGCGAGGCTTCCAACAAATCGAAGCCCGCCCGTTTCAGGACCTCTGCTCTAGGCGCACAGACATGCGCCAGACCGTGCCGCCGCATGCGAGGCCGGGGCAGTGCGGCGGCTGGCCTGTCATCGTGTATGGGGCGCCGGGGCGCCGCTTCTTCAGAAGCCGACCTGATCGCCGCCCTTGAGGGAAAGAATCTCGCGCGCTTCATCCGGCGTCGCGATTTCAAGACCGAGTCCTTCGATGATCTCGCGCACCTTCCTCACCTGCTCGGCGTTAGACTCGGCGAATTTCCCCGGCCCGGACCAGAGCGAATCTTCGAGCCCGACCCGCACGTTTCCACCCATCGCCGCTGACATGGCCGCGACCGGGAGCTGGTTGCGGCCCGCGCCCAGCACCGACCACACGTAATCCTTGCCGAAAAGCCGGTCTGCGGTGCGTTTCATGTGCTGCACATCTTCGGGATGCGCACCGATGCCGCCGAGCAGGCCAAATACCGTCTGAACGAAAAGCGGCGTCTTGACCCTGCCCGCGTCAAGAAAATGAGCCAGATTATAGAGATGCGAGACGTCGTAGCATTCGAACTCGAACCGGGTGCCGGATTCCGAAAGGGTATCAAGAACGTAGCCGATGTCCTGGAAACTGTTACGAAAAACGATGTCACGGTTTTCGAGGTGCTTGCGCTCCCACTCGTGCTTGAAATCCTTGAACCGGTTCAGCATCGCGAAAAGGCCGAAATTCATCGAACCCATGTTGAGCGAGGCGACCTCCGGGCGGAAATCGCGCGCAGGCTTAACGCGCTCATCGACCGTCATGTAAGGCGCGCCGCCAGTCGTCAGGTTGAGAACGGCGTTGGTGCTCTGCTTGATGACCGGCAGGAACTTGGCGAAACCCTCCGAGCTCTGGTCGGGGGCGCCGGTTTCTGGATCGCGCGCGTGAAGATGAATGATCGCCGCGCCGGCTTCGGCCGCGCCCAGCGCCGCCTCGGTGATTTCCGCGGGCGTCACCGGCAGCGCGGGCGACATTGAGGGTGTGTGAATGGCGCCCGTCACCGCGCAGGTGATGATGACCTTTCCAGGCATTGAAATCGCTCCTTATTCTTCGTTTTGCGTGTTCAGAAAAGCCGCGAGCGCGGCGAGCCGGCCGTTGCGCCACTCGGTGCGCTTGGCGAGCCGCTCCGGCGCGGCTTCGTGCGGCCAGCTTGCGACCAGCTTGGCGACGTTCGCCGCTTCGAAAACCTGTTCCCCGGGCGCATCGGCCGCGAGGCGGCGGTAAAAGCCGGTATAGCGTGCGCAATAATCGGGAATGCCCCCCGGGGCGTTCAGCTCGATCGTCGCGAGCGGGCCGATGAAGGACCAGCGCCGCGCCAGACCGTCGGTAAGGGTGAGATCGAGGTCTTCGGCGCTGACCGCGCCCTCGGCGACGAGGCGAAAGGCCTCCGCCAGCAGTGCGCCCTGAAGGCGGTTGAGGATGAAGCCGTCCGGCTCCCCGTGCACGCGGATCGGACTTTGGCCAATTTCAGCGTAGATCGCGTGGGCGCGGTCCATCACCTCAGGCGCGGTCCAGGGCGCGCCGCAAAGCTCGACGATGGGAATGAGATGCGGCGGGTTGACCGGGTGGCCGACAAGGCATCGCGCCCGGCCCGGCAAAGCTTCGGTGAATTGCGAGGGCGTGATCGCGGAGGTGGAGGAGGCGATGATCGCCTCCGCCGGCGCCAGCCGATCAATCTCCACGAAAAGCGCCTGTTTCACATCGAGCTTTTCGGGGCCGTTTTCCTGCACGATCACCGCGCTTTTGAGCGCGTCAGCCAGCGTCTCCGCGACGCTGATCCTGCCGACGACCGCTTCAGCGTCATTGACCAATCCGTGCGCTGCAAGCGCGTCTGCATCGCCGCGCGACGCCGCGAGGAAGCCGCGCCGGACCTCCTCCGAAGGATCCCAGACCGTTACGCTCCATCCCGCCCGCGCGAAAACGATAGCCCAGGCGCGGCCGATAAGCCCAGATCCGACGATTGCGGCTTTCTTCATGGAAGTCTCCTAGAGCCAGAGGACCTTGCGGCGCAGGTCGAGGTTGTCGTTCAGCGCGGCGGAGGGTCCGGAATGGATGACCTGCCCCCGCTCCAACGCCACGGTCTTATCCGAGAGAGCGAGCGCCAGGTCCAGATTGTGATCGACGATAATGATCGAAACTTCGCGCCTCAGCCGGTCGAAACTCTCGAACAATTGCTCGACCACGGCGGGCGCCAGCCCCTCGAACGGCTCATCGAGCAGGAGCAGCCTGGTGTCGCCCGACAGCGCGCGCGCCACCGCGACCATCTGCTGCTCTCCGCCCGAAAGCATATCGGCGGGCGTGTCGAGGCGTTCGCGGATGCGCGGAAAGAACTCGAAGATCCGCTCATCCTCCCAATGGGAGCCGGCGCCAGTGCGCCGCTTGAGGCGGCCAAGTTCGAGATTCTGCCGCACGGTCATGCCCGCGAAAAGCCCCCTGCCCTGCGGCGCGTAGCCAATACCGGCCCGCGCCTTTTCGGCGGAGCTCCATCCGGCGATATCGACGCCGCCAAGTTCAATCGCGCCCGCCGCGACCGGCGCGACGCCGATCAGCGATTTCAGCAGGGTGGATTTGCCGGCGCCGTTGCGGCCGAGGAGCGCCATGATCTCGTTATCATGCAGGACGAACGACACATCGTTGAGGATATGGCTCTTGCCGTAAAAGGTGTTTAGCCCGCTGACGCTGAGCAGCACGTTCGTCGTCGCTGCGCTGGTCCGGGGGCGGGCGGCGATGACCGCGTCGCCGGCGCCGATATAAACCTCCTGCACGACCGGGGAGCTGCGCGCCGCTTCCGCGTCGCCATCGAGCAGCACGCGGCCTTCGTTCATCACCGTCACATGATCGGCGAGCTGGAACACCCGGTCGATGTCATGCTCGACCAGAAGTACGGGGATATCGGCGGAGATTGTCTTGACGAGGCCGCCGACGCGCTCACGTTCCGCCGCCGCGAGGCCGGCGAGAGGTTCATCAAGCAGCAATATCCGCGGCTTGGCCGCCAGCGCCAGGCCGAGATCCAGAAGGCGCTGCCCGCCATAGGAAAGCTCCCCCGCCTGCGCCCGCTCCATCCCCGCGAGGCCGAGCCAGTCGAGCAGCTCGCGCGTCTCGCGGTTGACCTGCGCCAGGCCGTCAGCCGCCTTCCAGGCGTTAAAGCGGGCGGGATCGCGCGCTTGCGCCGCGAGGCGCACATTTTCCTCCACCGTGAGGTCGGGAAAGAGGTTGGTGATCTGAAAGGATCGCCCGATCCCCGCCTCGGCCGCGGCCTCTGGTCTGCCGGCGGGCAATGTTCGCCCCTTCACGCGCACGGCGCCGGAATCGGCCGCGAACATGCCGGAAAGCAGATTGAACCCCAGCGCCTTGAAACCATAGGCCCAGCCCGAC
>JBBDTD010000036.1:0-1871 GCA_040904645.1 Paracoccaceae bacterium | reverse complement strand
GACATCGCCGGAGGCCGAGAGCTTGAAGAAGGTTTCATCGAGGCGGTCTGCGACCGGGCCGACGGCGTTCCGTTATTCGCGGAGGAGATCGTCCGCGCAGCCTTCGAGACCGGCGGCGGCGCCGCTCCGACCCATACGCCGGCGCCTGGGGCGCTCAGGGATATTCTTCTGGCGCGGCTCGATCGCCTCGGCCCCGCGAAGGTCGTGGCGCAACATGCCGCCTGCATCGGCCGGCGCTTTGACCGCACGCTTCTCGCTGCGGCGCTCACGAACTACGCCCTGCCGCTCGACGGCGCGCTCGCGAGAATGATCGAGGACAGGATCGTCTTTCCACACGAGGTCAATGGCGCCGAGAACTATGTCTTTCGCCACGCGCTGGTCAGGGACGCCGCATATGAGAGCCTGCCCCGATCGTCGCGCGTGGCCGCACACAAGAGAATCCACCTCGCGCTTGCGACACGGGCCGACCCGGACCCGGGGGTCGCCGCGCGCCACGCGCGCGAGGCCGGGCTGGACGCGGAGGCTATCCGCTGGCTGCGTGCGGCGGGCGCCGTCGCCCTCGCGCAGTTCGCGCACCGTGAGGCTCGCAGCCGCTTCGAGCAAGCGCTGGCGATACTTGAAGCCTCCG
Source organism: Paracoccaceae bacterium (assembly GCA_040904645.1). Classification (GTDB taxonomy): domain Bacteria; phylum Pseudomonadota; class Alphaproteobacteria; order Rhodobacterales; family Rhodobacteraceae; genus Pikeienuella. Next base: position 1,243 of record JBBDTD010000036.1, on the reverse strand, counting down.
GCGAGGATCTGCAGGGCGAGCGCCTCGAACTTCTGGGCCATATTGGCCTCTGCCAGGCGCACGCCCTCGGGTACGGGCATCCGGAGACCATCGCGTCGCTTGACGCCGCGCGCCGGCTTGCGCTTCGCCATCCCGACTCGCCGCACGCGATCCCGGTGCTCTGGCAGACGTATTCCGCGCGCTATACGCAGGCCGATCTGGAGGAGACGCGCAAGATCGGCGAGGAGCTTCTGGCGCTTTCCACATGGAATGACGACTACGGTCCGCAGGCGACCGCGGGCTGGCGGTTTATCGCCGCGGCCGACATGCTCGCCGGTCGGTTCAGAGAGGCGGAGGAGGCGCTAGCGCGCGCGGAAGCGGCTCTCGACGCTCAACCGACCGTTCGCTCGGTCAGCACTATCGGTATCGACCACCGCGTCGCCATCCGGCTCCACAAGGCCCGGGTGGCCGCCTGCCTCGGCCGCACGGAGGAAGCGCGTCGACTTCTCGCCCTGAATGAAAAGGAGGTCAGGGCCGAAGGGCGGACCCACAGTCTGATCCTGTCGCTCACGCTTTCCTGCGTGGTCAACCTGACGCTCCGCGACTTCACCGAAACGCATCGGCTGGCGAGCGAATCTCTGCTGCTCTGCGAGCGTTCGAAGACATCGATGTGGTGGAGTTACGCAGCCGCATACGAGGCGCTTTCCAGCCTGCTGGGTCGCGGAGAGGTCGACGCGATCCGCCGCTACGAAGCAGCAAGGCGCGAGTTGTCGGCGTCGGGCACGCGCGTCTCGATGACGCTTTGCGATTCTCTGTTCGCCGAGGGGCTGGCGGCATCAGGCGATATCACGAGGGCGGAACGAGCCATCCTCTCAGCGGTCGTCGCCACGGATGCTGGGCAGGAGCCATGGTGCGCCCCAGAGGTCCTGCGGCTGGACGGAGAAATTGGCCGCGAGTCATGCCGGCTGGACTCGAAAGCCTCAGCGGACAGGTTCCAGCAAGCCATCGCCATCGCAAGCGAGCAGAATGCGTCGCTTTGGCTGAAGAGACTCTCAAGTTCGACAGATCGATAGCGGCCTGCCGCCGGTTTCGTGGGCGACGGGTCAAGCTGGCATAGCGCGGGCCTCGAACTCCAAGGGGCTCGGGCAGCCAGCGTCTCGGAAGCCCGCGCCGGGATCGGCCGGCATCCGAGCTTCTGCAACAGCCGTCGCCCACATTCATCGCGTTACGGGAAAACCCCCGATCAGGCCCGCTTCAACCATCC
>JBBDTD010000035.1:0-11400 GCA_040904645.1 Paracoccaceae bacterium | reverse complement strand
GCAGGTTCTTCGGGCGCTTCCGGCGCGGGCTCGGACGCCTCCGGGGCGGCTTCCACCGCCACGGGTGCGATTTCCGCCGCGGCGGGCTTCACCTGCTCCTGTTTCGGCGCCTTCGTCCGCTGGCCCTTTTCGGCGGCGAAGCCGAGCCCGCCCAGAAGATCGGCAAACTGCTCCAGCGTCAGCCCGGTGATCGAGAGCATCTCCGGCGCCGCCTCGAACCCGCCGCGCGCGTCCTTGTCGCGCAGCATGTCCGCGAGCCGCTCCAGCATGTCGATGCGGATCGCCCGGGCCCCCGCGAGCCGGTAGCCGGCGCGAAGATAGAACCCGTCAGGCGCGCCCTTCACCGCCTCGATCGTCACGAGGCCGGGCGGCGGCGCGGAGGGGATTTCGTCCAGCTTCTCCTTCAGCCCCCACAGGACCAGCCGCAACCGCGTCGGCGCGGGTTTCAGGAGCAGGGGCATGAAGACCGAATGTTGCCCGAAGCGGACCCCATGCTTGCGCAGGAGCGTACGCGCCTGCTGGTCCAGCGATTTCACGTCCTCGGCGATCGGGCGGCGCTCAAGCACGCCCAGCCCTTCGACCAGCTGATAGCCGACGCCGCGCGCCATGCCTGTCATCACCTCATCGTCGCGAAGCGCAATGAGCGGCGCGAAGAGCGCTGCGACCCGCCGGTTGACCCAGTGGCCGAGGCGCCGCTCGATCTTCTGGACAACGGGCGGCTCAAGCATTTCATCGGCGAAGGCGCGAACGGTTGGAGAGAGCGCGTCCGGCCCCGGCTCCAGCCGCCCGACCGCGATCTCACCCCACATCAGGCCGCCCTGCTCGGTCACGTCGATTTCGCTGTCGGGGGCGTTGTAGAACCGATCGGCGCGATGCGCGAACCAGCCCGCCAGCGCGCCAAGCGACGCGGAGCGGAGCCGTTTTTGTTCTTCTGGCGTCGCCGCCGGGTCCGCGAGGAAGCGGAACCCGTCGATCCGCCCCAGATGTTCGCCTTCGGCGGTCACCTCGCCGGTCTCGGTCACTTCTGCCACCAGGCTCTCCCTTTCCTTCAACCGGCGCATCAGGACAGAGGTCCGCCGGTCCACGAATTCCCGCGTCAGCGCGAGATGCAGCGCGTCCGACAGCCGATCCTCGACTTCCCGGGCGCGGCCGCGCCATTCACCCGGGTCCGCCAGCCAACCACCACGATTCGCCACATAGGACCACGTTCGCATATGCGCCAACCGGCGGGAGAGGCTATCTATGCCGCCTTCCATCCGGTCCAGCCGCGTAATCTCGTCCGCGATCCAGTCGGAGGGTATAGCGCCCTCCGATGAGAGGAGAAACCGATAAATCCGAGAGATTAGCCGCGCATGCTCCGATGGCGCCACCTTGCGGAAATCCGGAAGCTGGCAACAGTCCCAAAGCCGCCGCACCGCCGCGCCGCCCTTGGTCATGTCGCGGATCGCGTCGTCCGCCCAAAGCGAGCGCAGCGCGAAGAGATCATCCGCCTCGCGCGCGCGCCGCAGGCCAGGCAGGGGAGCCGGGGCCTCCAGCGCCGCGATCAGCGCCGGCACCGTCCCGAACTGAAGCGATGCGTTTCGCCACTCCAGCGCACCGACCGGCGCGAAACGATGCTGGGTGATCGACAGCGCCAGGTCGTCGTCCAGCGGCGAGGCGTCGCCGGTCACGCCAAAGCTGCCATCGGTCCGGTATCTGCCGGCGCGCCCGGCGATCTGCGCGATCTCCGCCGGGGTCAGTTGCCGCGGCCTGCGCCCGTCGAATTTCACCGTGCCTGCAAAGGCGACATGTTGCAGATCGAGGTTGAGGCCCATCCCGATCGCGTCCGTCGCCACGAGATGCCCGACATCGCCGTTCTGAAAGAGCGCGACCTGCGCGTTACGCGTGCGGGGCGAAAGCGAGCCCATCACCACGGCGGCGCCGCCTTTCTGGCGGCGGATCAGTTCCGCGATGGTATAAACCTGATCGGTGGAGAAGGCGACGATGGCTGAGCGGGCGGGCAAGCGGCTGATCTTCTTCGCGCCGCTGTAGCTGAGCGTGGAAAGGCGCGGGCGCGTGGTGATCCGCGCGCCCGGCAAAAGCGCGGCGATGCGTGCGCGCATCGTCTCCGCGCCAAGGAACAATGTCTCCCTGCGCCCGCGCGCGCGTAACAGCCGATCAGTGAAGACATGGCCGCGATCGGGATCTGCACAGAGCTGGATTTCGTCCACTGCGATGAAATCCGCGCCCCAATCCAGGGGCATCGCCTCCACCGTGCAAAGATAATATTGCGCCGCCTTCGGGGTGATTTTCTCTTCACCGGTCAGAAGCGCGACGGAAGCGAGGCCGCGCATCGCGACGACGCGGTCGTAAATCTCCCGCGCCAGCAGCCGCAGTGGAAAACCGATCACGCCGCTGCTGTGACACAGCATCCGTTCGACCGCGTAATGGGTCTTGCCGGTATTCGTGGGGCCAAGCAGCGCCTCGACTGAGGCGTCGCGCCCGCCGTGAAACGGCGCGTCGAACGGCGCGGTCATCGTGGGTCTTTCCTCAACTGGCGGTTTTCAGAGCGCCCGGCCGTCGGCCTCGGGCGACAGGCGCTCGACGGCTTCCTTCGCGCGGTCGAGCGTCGGATAGAGGCGCTCCACCTCCCGCCATGCGGCGAGGGCGGCGCGCTTGCGCTCGACCTTCTCGAGAATCATGGCGAGGCCGCTGATGGCTGAGAAATGGCGGGGCTCAAGCGCCAGCGCGCGTTCTATATCCGCGGCGGCGCGGCCCAGATCCTCCTGCAGATAAGCCAGAGTGGCGGCGGCGTTCCAACCTTCGGCGAAATCCGGGGCGAGCCGATTCAGCGCCGCGACATGCGCGCGGGCCCGGTCATAGCGCTTTTCCGCCGTCGCCCTTCGCGCGCGTTCAAGCAGGAAATCCATGCTGTCGGAGCCGGATTTCGCCCATATGTCGCGGATTTCACCGGCGATCCGGTCAGCCTCCTTCTCATCCCTGGTCGCCGCCAGCGCCGCGAAGAGCCGGCTGAGCCGCTCTTCGCGGGTCTCCGCCGGTTCGGGCAGGGTCGCCGCTTGCGTCGCTTCATCCTCGATGCTCTGCGCGGCCGCGGGAAACGCCCAAGCGCCGGCCATCGACGCGGCGACGATGATCGAGGCGATAACGGGGCGGATTGCAACGCGGTCCATGTTAAGCATGATGGGGTTGCGACCGGCCCAAGGCAAGAAAAGACGCAATCGGATTTCGCGCGCCACGCTCGGGCGGCGTTTCCGCGATGGAGGGCGACACGCATAATGGCCGACCCCGCGCCGCTCTATAACGAGCTCGCCGAGGCGCCCGAATTCGGCCGGGCGTTCTGGATCAAGTCCGGGCGACGCCGGCTTCGGGCCGCAGTCTGGGAAGGCGGCGGCCGGGGGCATGTCGTCATCTTCGGCGGGCGCAGCGAATATATCGAGAAATGGGGCCGCGTCGTCTCGCAGCTGGTTCAGCGGGGGTTTTCGGTCGCGACGCTGGACTGGCGCGGCCAGGGGCTTTCCGATCGCGCGCTGGGCAATCAGATGAAGGGTCATGTCTCGGATTTCGCCGCATATCAGCGGGACGTGGAGGCGTTCCTGAAAGCGCCGGAGGTCGCGGCGCTCGCAGGCCCGCAAGTGCTTTTCTGCCACTCGATGGGCGGTTGCATCGGCATGCGCGCGCTTCTGGATGAGCGGATCGCGCCCGCCGCGACCGTGATGACCGCGCCGATGCTCGGGATCGAATTCACGCCGTTGGCGCGGTGTTTCATCGACGTGATGATCATGCTCGCCCGCCGCTTCGGCTTTGAGAGCTCGTTCATTCCAGCCCCTAAAGCCGGCCTGCCTTATGTCTCGCATCAGGCTTTCGAAGGCAATGTGTTGACCGGCGACGCGGAGCACTACGCCTGGTTTGCGAAGCATCTGGAGGCGGAGCCCGGCTTCGCGCTGGGCTCGCCGACGCTGGGCTGGATGGCTGCGGCGCTTGATGAATCGGCGGCGCTTTCCCAGGCGCCGGCGCCGGACGGCCCGATGCTGATGCTGCTCGGCGAAGACGAATCCGTAGTCTCACCCGCACGGATCCGCGCCTTCGTGGCCAGGAACCCCGCCTGTCGGCTGGTGGAGCTGGTGGGCGGACGGCATGAGGTGTTTCTGGAGACGGCCGAAATTCGGCGTATCCTCTGGGCGGAAATCGACAGCTTCCTGACCGGGAATCACATCTAGGGCGGCCACGGCCCGGCGCGGATCAGGCCGCGAAGGGCGCGAGCAGCGCCAGAGCCTCCCGGTGCAGCGCCGCGTCGGACGCCGCGATCACCTGCCCGCCCTGATCCGCCGGGCGGCCGCGCCAATCGCTTACGATCCCGCCAGCGGCCTGAACGACTGCGATGGGCGCCTGAACGTCGTAGGGCTGCAAGCCCGCTTCAATCACCAGATCCACCTGCCCCAGCGCCAGGAGCGCGTATCCATAGCAGTCGAGCCCGTAGCGGGTCAGCCGGGCCCGGCGGCTGACAGATTCGAATCCCGCGCGTTCCTGCGCCGTGCCGACCTCTGGAAATGTCGAGAGGAGCGTCGCTTCCCCCAGTGGCCGGGGGGGGCGAACGCTAAGCGCGCGCCTACCCGCGCCGCGGACCATCTCCGCGTGCGGGGGCGCGCCGTCGGCGACGCCGGGGGGGACGCCGATGAAACGCTCGCCGATATAGGGTTGGTCGATGATCCCGAGGATCGGACGCGCGCCGTCATGAAGTGCAATCAGCACGCCAAATACCGGCGCGCCGCACAGGAACGAGCGTGTGCCGTCAATCGGATCTATCACCCAGGTGAGGCCGCTCGACCCGGCTTTCGGGGCCGCTTCCTCGCCCAGGATCGCATCCTGCGGCCGCGCCTTGGCGAGGACGGCGCGCATCGCCAACTCCGCCTCACGGTCTGCGATCGTGACAGGGTCGAACCCGTCCACGCGCTTGTTGTCCGCGGAGAGGTCGACAGCCCGAAAATGCCGCATCACCGGCGCTCGGGCGGCGTCAGCCATCGCATGAGCGACGCCGAGCAGGTCTTCGATTTCAGTATCGGTCATGAAAAAGGTCCAGTCTCCCCCACAGACCGGACCTTTTCTCACGCACGGCCATCAGTCAACCGGCGCGCAGCTCCACACACGACTCACAACACAACACACACACACTAGCCCACACACACCCACACACAGCGACGGCGGGACGGGGCGCCACAACACAGCCCCAACAACGAACAGCGTTTACGCAGCGTCAGACAGAACCCGCGCCAGTTCGAAAAGCCGGCGGCGCTGCGCCTCCGGGATAGAATAGTAGGAGCGCACCAGTTCGAGCGCTTCCTTGTCAGCCAGAAGATCTCCCTGCGGATGGATCCTCGCCTCGGTCGCGGCGGTGGTCATATCTTCCGCGCCGGCCAGCCCCTCGAAGAAATATGAAATCGACACTTCCAGCGCGGCGGCGATGTCCCACAGCCGGCTGGCGCTGATCCGGTTCATGCCGGTTTCATATTTCTGGATTTGCTGGAATTTGATTCCAACCTTTTCGCCAAGCTGCTGCTGGGTCATCCCCACCATCCAGCGTCGTTGACGAGCGCGCATCCCCACATGGACGTCTACAGGGTGTTTCATAGCTTGTGCTCCCACAATGAACTTCACGTAGGAGTTGTTATGCAAAGGCCGTGCCAACTTTTCGGGGCACTCTCCCTAAATGGGTGAGAACCAGCCCCAGCACTCTAATGGGTTGCAATGTCGTATGAAAATATTTCTGTCGAAATCATGTGGCTGGCGCGTCCTGAAAAAACCATGAACGCGCCGCGCGCAATTTTAAGAAAGCTCGCAAAATGCGAAGCAATCTGCAACGCAAAAAATCAGTCCTTCGCGTTTCGCAACTCACGCTTGCGGTCATGCGGATCGAGCAACCGTTTTCTCAACCGAAGGTGGCCAGGCGTCACTTCAAGCAACTCATCGTCACCTAGATAGGCGATCGCCTGCTCAAGGCTCATCTTCACCGGCGTGGTCAAAACCACAGCCTCATCCTTGCCGGAGGCGCGCATGTTGGTGAGCTTCTTGCCCTTGAGCGGGTTGACCTCGAGATCGCCGGGGCGGGCGTGCTCTCCGATGATCATGCCTCGATAGATCGCCTCGCCGGAGCCGATGAACATCTTGCCGCGATCATCCAGGTTGAAAAGCGCGTAGGCGACCGATTTGCCGTCCTCCATAGAGATCAGCACGCCATTGCGCCGCCCGGCGATCGGCCCCTTGTGCGGCGCCCAGGAATGGAAAAGCCGCGCCATCACGCCGGCGCCGCGCGTGTCGGTCAGGAATTCGCCGTGATAGCCGATCAGCCCGCGCGAGGGGGCATGGGCGATGATCCGGGTCTTGCCGCCGCCGCCGGGCCGCATTTCGCGGATCTCCGCCTTGCGCTGGGTGATTTTCTCGACCACCGCGCCGGCGAATTCCTCGTCAACATCAATGGTGATCTCTTCGATTGGCTCCAGCCGTACGCCATCTTCCTCGCGAAAGAGCACGCGGGGGCGCGAGATGGACAACTCGAAACCTTCGCGGCGCATCGTCTCGATCAGCACGCCCATCTGCAACTCACCGCGTCCCGCCACCTCGAAGGCGTCGCCTTCCGCGGTCGGGGCGACGCGAAGCGCGACATTGCCTTCGGCTTCGCGCATCAGCCGGTCGCGGATGACGCGGGACTGCACCTTGTCGCCATCCTTGCCGGCGAGCGGGCTGTCGTTCACGCCGAAGGTCACCGAGATCGTCGGCGGATCGACCGGGCGCGAGTCGATCGGCGTGGTGACGTTTGGCGCCGCCAGGGTGTCGGCGACTGTGGCTTTGGCCATGCCCGAAAGCGCGACGATGTCGCCCGCCTCCGCGCGGTCGATCGGCGTGCGCTTCAGGCCGCGAAAGCCAAGAACCTTGGAGACGCGGAACCGCTCCACTTCCTTGCCCTCACGGGTCATGGCGTGCAGCATATCGCCGGGCGAGACCGCGCCCTGCTCGATCCGGCCAGTCAGCAGCCGGCCGAGAAACGGGTCAGCCTCCAGCGTGGTGGAGAGCATCGCGAAAGGCTCCTCGTCACGCCCGGTCTGCGCCGGGGAGGGCACATGCTTCATCACCAGATCGAACATCGGCGCCAGACTGTCGCGCGGCCCTTCGAGCGAGGTGTCGGCCCAGCCATTGCGCCCGGACGCGTAAAGCACCGGAAAGTCCAGCTGCGCCTCATCCGCGTCGAGCGCGACGAAAAGGTCGAACACCTCATCCAGCGCACGGTCCGGCTCCGCCTCCTGCTTGTCGACCTTGTTAAGGCAGACGATCGGGCGAAGACCGAGCGCGAGCGCCTTCGAGGTCACGAACTTGGTCTGCGGCATCGGCCCTTCGGCCGCGTCCACCAGCAAGACCACGCCATCGACCATGGAGAGGATCCGCTCCACCTCGCCGCCGAAATCGGCGTGGCCCGGGGTGTCGACAATATTGATCCGCGCGCCCTTCCACTCAACGGAAGTGCACTTGGCGAGAATGGTGATGCCGCGCTCGCGTTCGAGATCGTTGCTGTCCATCGCGCGCTCGTCCATCGCCTGATTGGCGCGGACAGCCCCCGACTGTTTCAGCATCTCGTCGACGAGCGTGGTCTTGCCATGATCGACATGGGCGATGATGGCTATATTCCTGAGGTCCACTGAAGGCTCCTGTATCCGGTCGGAGGCCGTCTAGGTGGTTCCGAGGCGTTTGGCGAGGGGCGATCTGGCGCAGGGGCTGCGATTTAACGGCTTCAGACGTTCGCGGGACCGTCCGCGTGAACCATGCCGACATCCTTCCAGATCGACGGACGGCGCCAATAGTCGAGCCAGGCGAAGTATATATCCATCTGCCTCCCCTTCACGCCGGGAAGGCCCTGAACATCGAGCCCGTTCCAGGGTGTGAACGGGTTGCGCCGCATATGGCCATGAAGCTCCACCCGCACCGTCGCCTTCCTGGAGGGCGTGCGCGCATGAAACCCATAAGTATCCGCCACGACAAGCGTATTCGCCTTCACTGGCACGGGCTGCGGTTGCCGATAGCCGAAGCGGTCCATCTCTGCGGCGCTGACGCGAAACGAGCCGAAAGAGTGATGCGCGCGCTTCGCTTCGCGGGCGGAGAGGCTTTGCTCATGCTCCCACGCCAGCCGCTCCGGCGTCAGCCGGTGTGAACCGGGCGCGAACATGAAGGGGCCGTCTTCCAGCGTCACGTCATGGAGGAACAGCCAAAATTTCGAAGTGGAGTGAAATGTATCGGCATGGAGCGCGGTTTGCGGGTCCGCCGGGCCTTTTTGCGGCTCCGCGATCACGGTCTGGACGAAGTGGATCGGCGCGCCGGTCCGCCCGGCGACGTAGCCGACCAGTCGATTCAGCGCCGGGTCCTGCGCGGCGCGCACCGATTCCGGCATGCGCTGACGAGCCCCCTGGGTCAGCGGGATCATCCGCGTCACGGTCTGGCCCTGACGCATCTCCCGCGCCGGATGGCGCTGCTTGAACACTTCCTCTCGCACCCGCTCAAAAATGTCGGCGGGGAGATAGTTTTCCTTGATGACAAAACCGTCGCGGTCATAGTTGGCGCGATCCTCCGCCGGCACGTCGGAGAGGAGCGAACGGCGAAACTGCGCCATTCGCGCCGCCGCAGCGACCCGGGTGCGGTGAAGGCCCATCTCGTTCAAACGGCGTGAGCCGATGATCGGGTTGGCGAGAAAGGATTTCTCCGATCCGAAGACGCCAGCGGCCCAGCCGATGGCGCGGAACGGGGTCATGGGATTCATGCGCGCCTCGTCATCCGGTTGCCGGCGGATACTAGACGGACGCGCCGATCCGCGCCAGCGCATCCTTGAAATCATTCGCCTCGCTACAGCACCGCGGCGACGCGCCCGGTGAAGCTGAAGCCCCCACGCCAGTGGGCCGATTCACGAAGCTGATCACGCGAGTTTCGATGCGACCGCGCAATCTTAACCACTTGCAAACCATGCGTTCCGTGTTCGTTCCACAACAGGTGGGGCAGCGTCCGTTGTCAAACACAAAATCTAGTCGAAACGTCAAAAAAATCCGTTGACCGGAGGGTGGGACAGGCCCACAGTTTGCGTCCTGGTCCTGCAGCAACCACCGCATCTAGTGGACTGCCTGTCAGGAACAAACGAACACCACCGGCGCCATCAGGCGCGCCGGCGAGAAAAGCGCGGCGAGCATCAATCTCCGCGCACCGGGAACGAGTTAGCCCGAAACGGGCGAGAAGGGGACTGAGGCATGAAGATCGAGCGTCGATTCACCAGCGAGGGCGCCTCGCCCTATGCGGCTATCGCCTTTCGCAAGGCTGTCAGCGAAATCCGCAATCCCGACGGCTCGACCGTCTTTCGGCTCGACAATGTCGATGTCCCGGCGAAATGGAGCCAGGTGGCGGCGGACGTGCTGGCGCAGAAATACTTCCGCAAGGCGGGCGTTCCGGCGGCGCTGAAAAAGGTCAAGGAAAAGGGTGTTCCGGCGTTCCTCTGGCGCTCCGCGCCTGACGAGAAGGAGCTGAAGAAGCTTCCCGAAGCCGAGCGATTCGGCGGCGAGACGGATTCGCGCCAGGTCTTCGACCGGCTCGCCGGCGCGTGGGCCTACTGGGGCTGGAAGGGCGGCTATTTCACCTCCGAGGCTGACGCGCGCGCTTACTACGACGAAATGCGCTTCATGCTGGCGCAGCAGATGGCGGCGCCGAATTCGCCACAATGGTTCAACACCGGCCTTCACTGGGCTTACGGCGTCGACGGCCCGGGCCAGGGGCATTTCTATGTCGATCATGAGACCCGCAAGCTGACCCGCTCGACCTCCGCCTATGAGCACCCGCAGCCGCACGCCTGCTTCATCCAGTCGGTGAAAGACGATCTGGTGGGCGATGGAGGCATCATGGATCTCTGGGTCCGTGAGGCGCGGCTGTTCAAATACGGCTCTGGCACCGGCACCAATTTCTCCTCCCTGCGGGCGGATGGCGAGCGGCTATCGGGCGGCGGCAAATCCTCTGGGCTGATGGGGTTCCTGCGGATCGGCGACCGCGCCGCCGGCGCGATCAAATCCGGCGGCACCACACGGCGCGCCGCGAAGATGGTGATCTGCGACATGGATCACCCCGATGTAGAGGAATTCATCAACTGGAAGGTGGTCGAGGAGCAGAAGGTCGCTTCCCTCGTCGCCGGCTCGAAAATGCACGAAGAGAAGCTGAACGCGATCTTCGCCGCCATCCGCGCCTGGGACGGCGCGATCGCCGACGCCGCCGATCCGAAGAAGAACCCGGGGCTGAAGGACGCGATCCGCGCCGCGCGCAAGGTCGCGATCCCGGACACCTATGTGAACCGGGTGCTGCAATACGCGGCGCAGGGCTTCGAAAGCATCGAGTTCCCGACCTATGACACCGACTGGGATTCGGAGGCTTACCTGACCGTCGCCGGGCAGAACTCCAACAATTCCGTCCGCGTCACCGACGCCTTCCTGAAGGCGGTCGAGAATGACGAGCCGTGGGAGCTGATCCGCCGCACCGACGGCACTGTCGCCAAAACCGTCGCCGCGCGCGAACTTTGGGAGCAGGTGGCGCTCGCCGCATGGTCCTGCGCCGATCCGGGCATGCAGTATCACGACACCATCAACGATTGGCACACCTGCCCCGAGAACGGGCCGATACGGGCGTCAAACCCCTGCTCGGAATACATGTTCCTGGACGACACCGCCTGTAACCTCGCGTCGATGAACCTGCTGACATTCCTGCATGACAGCGAGTTCGACATCGTCGGCTATGAGCATGCGACCCGGCTCTGGACGCTGACGCTGGAAATCTCGGTGCTCATGGCCCAGTTCCCGAGTCCGGAGATCGCGGAGCGGTCCTACAAGTTCCGCACGCTCGGCCTCGGCTACGCCAATATCGGCGGGCTTCTGATGACGCTGGGCCACAGCTATGACAGCGTTGCGGGCCGTGCGCTTTGCGGCGCGCTGACCGCGGTGATGACCGGCGTCGCCTATGCGACCTCGGCTGAGATCGCCTCCGAAGTCGGCGCGTTCCCTGGCCATGCGGAGAACGCCGGCCATATGCTGCGGGTGATCCGCAACCACCGCCGCGCCGCCTATGGCGAGACCGGCGGCTATGAAGGGCTGGCGACCAAGCCGGTTCCGCTCGACCATGGCAACTGCCCGGACCAGAGGCTGATCGCCGCGGCGCACACCGCCTGGGATCGGGCGTTGAGCCTTGGCGAGAAGCACGGCTACCGGAACGCGCAGGCGACGGTGATCGCGCCGACCGGCACCATCGGTCTGGTGATGGATTGCGACACCACCGGGATCGAGCCGGATTTCGCGCTGGTCAAGTTCAAGAAGCTGGCGGGCGGCGGCTATTTCAAGATCA
>JBBDTD010000034.1:0-11422 GCA_040904645.1 Paracoccaceae bacterium | reverse complement strand
AAGGAAATCCTCCCCCTCCGCCCGCCCGCTGTCGAGCGCGCTCAACAGCGGCGCCGCTTCCTCCGGCTCGTCAAGAATCCGGTGTAGATCGGGGCCGGACGCCGCGCGGGCGCGCTTGGAAAGCGCGGTCTCCGGCAGGTCGAAAGCCCGCGCCAGCGCGTCGCCGGAGAATGGCGCCTTGGCGAGATAGCTGGTCAGATGACCGAGCCGGTGGAGATCGGCCGCACGCCGAACCTGAAGGCGCGCGCCGAGCGCGCGGTTGATCGCCAGTTCCTCCACCTGAAGCCCTTCGGGCGCGAGATGCGGATGGGCGGAGCGCGCCGCCTCCGCGATTTCGCCGATCAAGGAGCCGTCGCGCGTAAGGTGATAAAGCCGCGCCGCGCCGCGCCGGCGCGCCAGCGTCAGGGCGCGGAGCGCCAGCAGCCCCGCCGCCGGGCCGACGAGCTGGTCGACGATCAGCTCAGGTGAATCGAGCGCGCCGCCATCTCCGATATCGAGCGCGGCGGAAACCCGCCTGCGACGGAGGCGCGGCGAAGGCGCATGGCTTTCGGCCAGACGCGCGGCTTCCGTCTCCGCCACGCCTGCGGGGTCGCTGAAGTGCAGAGCGCGCCAGCCGGCCGCCCGGGCGGGAATCACATCGCTGTCGATCCGGTCCCCGACATGCAGGATATCGCCGGGAGCGGCGCCCACCCGCGACGCCACCATGGGGAATATCCGCCCGCCGCGCTTCGTCCAGCCGAGATCGGAGGAGACGAAAACCTCATCGAAAAATTTCCGCAGCCCGGCGCGCTCAAGGATCAGTTCGATCTCGGGCGCCCTGAAATACATGTCGGTGACTGCGATCACCTTCAAACCGCGGGCGCGAAGCCCGCCGAGAAGCGCCGCCGCGCCCGGCGCCGCCTGAATGCCCTGCGCCTCGGATTCGGCCTCGAAGGCGACCAGATGCTCGGCCGCGGCGCGCGGATCGCCGCCGACACCCGCGCAGCGCAGCGCCGCTTCGAAAATATCGGCCAGCGCCGGCTCATCGCCCCGCTCTTCGGCGATCATGCGCGCCTTTACCATTCCGGCGAAAACGTGGCGCGCCGCGAAGATCGCCTCCGCGCCCGCGGCGCCGGCGATCAGCCGCGCGAAGCCGGCGGTCTTGCGATGCGTCGCTTCGGGGGAAAGCCCGCGCCGCAGCAGGAGCGTGTCGAAGAGATCGAAGCTGACGATGCGGGCGCCGCCGAGGCGCTCTTGAACCATGGCGAGCGTCGTGACGGCGTCAGGGTCGGCCGCAACGCGCGCCGCGATGCGCCGGCCGCGGCGCTTCGTTTCGAAAGGCAGGATCCGCGCCTCTAACGCGGCGTAGATTGTGTCGATCATATGCGCCCGCAAATCGCCTCTCGCCGGTCGGCGGCGCGTGCTTGCCGCCCCCTTTCGATGCTGCTACCTCGCATGACATGTCATTCGTTGTCGACCTCCTGAAGAAGCCGCCAAAACTTGAAGATGTCGGCTATGTCGTCCATGCGCTCCTGACGCGGCCGCTGGACCTTCCCGGCATCCTGCGCAGGGAGGCGGCGATAAGACGCGCCGGCAAGCAAAAGCAGCCGCCACCGGATTCGCTCGGGCTCCACTGCGTGACCATGAGCTGGCAGGCGGCGCTGGAAGCCGGCGTGTTCGAGGCGCCCCCCGGCGCGGGCCCGCATCTGACGGTGCCGCGCGCACTGGTCAATTCCCCGCTTTCCGTCGTCTCCGCGCTCCAAAGCGCGAGCGGCGTCACCTTCCTTGATCTGGAAGACGACCCGGTTTTCCCGGTTCTCAGCCTTGAGGCCGCCCGCCTCGGCCTGCCGCAAAGCGCGACCAATGCGAAACGGGCCGAAGAAGCGCGGCGCGCCTATTTGGAAACGGCGGAGATGACCGAGCCACTGCGCGCAGCGCTCCGTGCGCTCGCCAGCCAACCGATACAGGCCGCATGAAACACCTGCTCGTCTGCAATATCTGGTTCTCTCCGCGCTCTTTCGGCGGCGCCACCATCGTGGCGGAGGAACTCGCCCGCGCAGTCGCCGCCATGGGGGAATGGCGCGTCAGCGTCCTTTCCTGCTCACATTATGGCGGGCACGGCGTGCCGACGGTGATCCGCACCCGGTTGCCGAGGGGCGTCGACCATTACACGATCAATTTCGGCGGCGCTCGTCCCCCGCGCCTCGATTTCGACAATCCAGCGGTCACCGCGACGATCGGCAGGCTGCTCGCCGAATTGAAGCCGGATGCGGCCCATGTGCATTGCATCCAGGGCCTCGGCGCCGGGCTTATCGAGGCGCTGGACACCGCTGAAGTGCCGATGATCCTGACCACGCATGACTATTGGTGGCTCTGCGAAAAGATCTTCATGCTGAACGCGCTCGGCCGATATTGCGGGCAGGAGGTGATCGACAAGAAAGTCTGCGCCAGCTGCGTGCACGACGCCGAGACGCTCGACGCGCGGTGGGAAAAATCGCTCGCCATGCTCCGCCGCCCGGCGGTGGTCACTTATCCAAGCCGTCACGCCAAGGCGCAATATGATCGTAACGGCGCCCCGACGGAGACCGGCATGGTGCTGGCGAATGGCGTCACGCCGCCCGGCCCCGGCTATCCCGCGCTTCGCGCTGCGAAATCATCCCGCCGGCTTCGCTTCGGCTATATTGGTGGGCCCGGCCCGCTGAAGGGCTGGGCGATGATCGAGCGGGCCTTTCGCGGGCTCGACCCGGCCGAGGTGGAGCTGGTCGTCGTTGACGCCGCCACCCATATCGGCGGCAGCTGGTGGGGCGAGTACCGCTTTGGACCGATCGCGCCGCTAGTCACCGTGGTTCCGGGCTATGACCGGGCGACCATCGACGAATTTTTCGCCGGGCTCGACGTTCTGCTATTCCTCTCCACCTGGAAAGAGACCTTCGGGTTGACCAGCCGGGAGGCCGCGCTCCGCGATGTTCACGTGCTCGCCACTGATTGCGGCGCGCCGGTCGAGCATCTGATCGATGGCGACACTGCGACCATTCTCAAGGGCTTCGGCTCAGCTAGGGAGCTGGGCCGCGCGGTCCGGCGCCTCGTCAAGGGCGGCGTGCCAAGCCCAGGCCCCGCCGGCCGCGCGAAGATCGCGGCCGAGGTGATCGGCTATGACGATCAGGCGGCGGAGGTTCTGCGCCTCCTGAACCGGATCACCGCGCCCGCGCCCTGAGCCCCTCGATCGTCAGCGTCGGGCTGAGCGCCTCGGGCGAGGTCTTGATGTGGATGATCGCAGGAAGGCCGCTTTCGCGCGCGCGGGTCAGCGCCTCAGGGAATTCCTCGGTTTTCTCCACCGTCTCGCCATGGCCGCCATAGGCGCGGGCGATGGCGGCGAAATCGGGATTTTTCAGATCGGTGCCTGAAACCCGCGCCGGATAATCGCGCTCCTGATGCATGCGGATCGTGCCATAGATGGAATTATCCACGATCAGCACGATGACCGGCAGATCGTATTGCGCCAGCGTGCCGAATTCCTGGCTGGTCATCTGGAAGCAACCATCACCGGCGAAACAGATCACTTCCGACGCAGGATTCCTCAGCTTCACCGCAACCGAAGCCGGCAGGCCATAGCCCATGGAGCCGGAGGTCGGCGCGATCTGCTGCCCAAAGCGGCGAAAGCGCCAGAACCGGTGGATCCAGCCCGCGTAATTGCCGGCGCCGTTGGTGACCACCGCATCCGGCGCGACGGCGCGCAGATGCGACATGATCGGCCCCATTTCCGCGTCGCCCGGCGTCGCCGGCGGCTGGCCGGTCCAGTCGAGATAGGCGGCGTGGGCGGCCGCGCCCGCCCCGCCGCCGGCGCGGGCCGGCGCGCTTTCCACCGCTTCGAGAAAGGCGCCCGGGGTCGCGTTGATCGCCAGTTCAGGCGTGTAGATGCGGCCAAGCTCCTCCGCTCCCGGATGAATATGGACGACAGGCATCTGCGGTGTCGGGATCGAGAGGAGCTCAAATCCCTGACTCGGCATTTCCGAGAGCCGCGCGCCGAGGAGGATCAGCATATCGCTTTCCTCCACTATCCGGCGCAGCTTCGGGTTCGGCCCGATCCCGAGATCGCCGGCGAAATTCGGGTGCTCGTGATCGAAAAGCCCCTGCCGGCGGAAGGTGACGGTGACTGGAAGGTCGTGCTTTTCCGCGAAACGGTGCGCGGCGGCGACCGAAGCCTCATCCCAGCGCGAGCCGCCAAGGGCCAGAACCGGGCGCCTGGCCTCTGCGAGCATTTTCATGAAAGCCGCGCTTTCGGAGACGGAAGGCGCGGGGTTCGCCACCGTCACATAGGGGCCCGGCGCCGCATCGGCCATTTCGGTCAGCATGTCCTCCGGCAAGGCGAGGACCACCGGGCCGGGGCGCCCGCTCATCGCCACATGCCAGGCATGGGAGACGATTTCGGGGATGCGGTCGGCGTGGTCGATTTCCTCCACCCATTTGGCCAGATCGCGGAAGGTCTGGCGATAGTCGACTTCCTGAAACGCCTCGCGGCCCTTCATGCGCCGGCCGATCTGACCGACGAAAAGCACCATCGGCGTTGAATCCTGCCTAGCGACATGGACGCCGGCGGCGGCGTTGGTCGCACCCGGCCCGCGGGTGACGAAGGCGACGCCCGGCCGGCCGGTCATCTTGCCGTCGGCGTCCGCCATCATCGCCGCGCCGCCCTCCTGGCGGGCGTTGATGACCTGAACAGAGCCGTCATGAAACGCGTCCAGCGCCGCCAGATAGCTTTCGCCGGGCACACAGAAGACGCGCTCCACGCCCTGCGCCTCAAGACATTCGATCAAAATCTGGCCGCCGGTTTTCATGCATCTCTCCGAATTTCCCTCGGCGAGCAGATGACGTGAAGGCGCGCCGTTTGGCAACCGCACGCGCTGCGGTCAGTCGCCCGGGCGCATGGGTGAACTCTCGTGCAGGCCTTCGATGCCGTGAATCGCGCCGTCGCCGCAGGTCTTCACCACCGCGCCGTCGTCGGTTTCGATCGACGCGCGTTGCGCATCCAGCTTCAGCCAGTCGCCAGCCGCCAGCCGCCAGCCGCCCCCGGGATCAGGCCGCCAGCCGCCCCGCCAGCGAATTCGGTCCCGAGTCGATGATTTCCACATCCACGATCCGCCCGACAAGCGTCGGGTCGGCGTCCAGATGCACGGATTGAAGATAGGGCGAACGGCCAATCATCTGTCCCGCCTGGCGGCCGGGCTTTTCGATCATCACCGGCAGGATGCGCCCAACGCAGGCGCGCTGAAACGCCGCCTGCTGTTCGCCGAGCAGCGCCTGAAGCCGCTGAAGCCGCTCCGCCGCCACGTCCGGGTCGACCTGCGGCATACCGGCGGCGGGCGTGCCGGGGCGGGGCGAATAGCGAAAGGAATAAGCCTGTGCGTAATTCACGCTGCGCACAAGCGCCATCGTCTCCTCGAACTCGGCCTCCGTCTCTCCGGGGAAACCGACGATGAAATCGCCGGAGATCGCGATATCCGGGCGGACGGCGCGTATCCGTTCGATCAGCCTGACATAGGCGTCGGCGTCGTGGCGGCGGTTCATCGCCTTGAGGATCCGGTCGGACCCGGCCTGAACCGGCAGGTGGAGATAGGGCATCAACGCCGGCACCCCGCCATGTGCGGCGATCAGATCTTCATCCATGTCGTTCGGATGCGAGGTGGTGTAGCGGATCCGCCCCAGCCCTTCGATCGCGTCGAGCGCGCGGATCAGCTGCGCGAGGCTCCAGCGCCCGCCCTCCGGCCCTGCGCCGCGCCAGGCGTTGACGTTCTGTCCGAGCAGCGTGATCTCAACCACCCCGCGCGCGACCAGCTCGCGCGCCTCGTCCAGCACCCGCATGGCGGGGCGCGAGATTTCGGCGCCGCGCGTATACGGCACGACACAGAAGGAGCAGAATTTGTCGCACCCCTCCTGCACGGTGAGGAATGCGGCCGGCGCCCGGCGCGATTTCGCGCGCGGTTGGGCGAATTTGTCGTCGTCGGGAAAATCGGTGTCGATCACCATGCCGCCGCCGGCCTTCGCCCGCGCGACCATTTCGGGCAGGCGGTGCAGCGCCTGCGGACCGACGACGAGATCGACCAGCTTCTGGCGGCGGAAAATTTCTTCGCCCTCGGCCTGCGCGACGCAGCCGGCGACCCCGACCAGCATTTCGCCGCCATCCGCCCGGCGCCTGTCCGCCAGCTTTTTCAGCCGGCCCAACTCGGAATAGACCTTCTCGGCGGCTTTTTCGCGGATATGGCAGGTGTTGAGCAGCACCATGTCGGCGCCTTCGGCCGTCGCCGTCTCGACATAACCCGCGCCGGCCATGGCCTCGGCCATACGCTCACTGTCATAGACGTTCATCTGACAGCCATAAGTCTTGATGAAGAGCTTTTTCGGCTCCGCCATATCGGGCCTCCTGAACGGATCGCGGCGCGCCACCGGGGCGCGCCGCTCCTTAACCCGGCGGGAGGGACAGTCGCAACGACCGCGCCCCGCGCCGGTGGATCAGGCCACTTTCCGTTTGCGGCCGAGGCCGATCTTTTTCGCCAGCTCCTGGCGTTTGCGCGCATAGGCGGGGGCGACCATCGGATAATCCGACGGCAGTCCCCACTTCGCGCGATAATCCTCGGGGCTCATGTCATAGGCCGTCTTGAGGTGGCGTTTCAGCATTTTCAGCTTCTTGCCGTCCTCCAGACAGACGATATGGTCATCAGAGATCGATTTCCTGATCGGCACCGCGGGGACCAGCTCGACCGCCGGCTCTTCCTTCGGGTGGGCGAGGCCGGCCAGTGTCGAGAACACCGATTCGATCATCGTCGTCAGATCCGCTTGATTCACCGCATTGTTCGACACATGCGACGATACGATCTCAGACGTGAGCGCCAGAAGCTCAGACCTGTCCAGTTGATCATCCGCCAATTTTAGTCTCCTGCTACGATAGGTGCTGTGGCACTGCTTGCCTTGATCATGGCGTTCAATTTCACGAACCGCCTGCTACGGCGAGTCACAAGAAGGAATAAACGCCACTTTCTTGATCGCCGCCCTTTTAAGAGGATGAAGGATAATTGCAAGCCCGTTTTACTTAACTCTACGCGAGGCATCGTCGCAGTTAGTCACCGGGCCATCGCAAGCGACATTCTTTCGCACAGGAGTTGTTGAAGACGTCACGCGCCGTCGCTTCCACCGGGAATGATCGAGGGGACGCTATATGGCGCGGCTCCGCGCGCGAACAGTTACAGACGCGGCCTTCCGGCCAGCGTTTGAATGACGACCTCCATGAGGGTATTCCAAGGGACTGAAGGCGTTCCGTTCGGTGCGTTTGATACATAAGGTCGGCGCGGCCCGATCAGCGCGGACCGGGCCGCAAGTGGGATCTGGGACAATGACCAAACGGATTTTGGCGGTGGGCTCGGGCGGCGGGCATTGGCAACAGCTGATGCTGATGCGCCCGGCGTTCGAGGGCTGTGAAACGCTGTACCTGACCACATTGTCTGGTTTGCCCGAGCAGTTCGGCGCGTCTCCGGCTGCAATCATACCCGATTGCAATCGCAACGAAAAACGCCAGATCTTGCGGACCACCTGGGCGGTGTTCGGCCATTTGCGTCGGTTTCGGCCGGATGTCGTGATTTCGACCGGCGCCTTGCCCGGCGTTTTGGCGCTTGGGCTGGCGCGGCTTGCCGGCGCGCGGACCATCTGGGTCGACAGTGTCGCGAACGCCGAAGAAATGTCGATGTCGGGCAAGCTGGCGCGGCGGGTCGCCCATCTGTGGATGTCGCAATGGGAACATGTCGCCGCCGAATCCGGCGCCGAATATGCGGGAGCGGTGTTGTGATCTTCGCGACCGTCGGCACGCAGCTGCCCTTTGCGCGCCTGATTGATGCGCTTGACGCATTGGTGCTGGAACTTGGCGAGACGATTATCGCCCAGACCGGGCCGAAAGACGGGCGCTGGCCGCATCTTGACCGGCGCGAAACACTGACACCGGTAGAATTCGAGCAGATATTCACCTCGGCTCGCGTGGTGGTGGCCCATGCCGGGATCGGGACGATCCTTTCGGCGAAGCGGTGGCGCAAGCCGCTGGTGATCCTGCCGCGCCGCCACGCCTTGGGCGAGCATCGCAATGATCATCAACTTGCAACCGCCCGTCAGGTTGAAAAGCTCGCGGGAATCCATGTGGCGTGGCAGGTCGATGATCTCGGTCCACTGCTGAGAACACCGGACCTGACCGCAGCCAGCGAGGCGCAAAGTCCGACCCACGCAGCCCTGATCGACCGCTTGCAGCGTTTCATCGTGGGCCAGGGCTCCGATGCATGACGTGGCTTTACCGCATCGCTTCGCCCCGAGACGGAATCGCGCATGTCATTTGCCTCCGTGGCCCTTAGGATGCTCACGAAGTGGTTTCCTCTATAGAACGGAAGGGCAGCGATATGCCGACCCAAGCCCGCCCTCCGTTCCGATGGGCCATCCTCGGCGCCGGCGGCGTTTCCCGGAAATTCGTATTGGGGCTTCGGGCCCTGGGCGACGCGGCGACGCCGATCGTCGTGGCGTCCCGTATGCCGGAGAACGCCAAACGTTTCGCGGCCTCTCTGGGCGTGCCCGAGTCGGC
This sequence comes from Paracoccaceae bacterium, assembly GCA_040904645.1. Lineage (GTDB taxonomy): Bacteria > Pseudomonadota > Alphaproteobacteria > Rhodobacterales > Rhodobacteraceae > Pikeienuella. The sequence goes on along the minus strand of JBBDTD010000034.1, from coordinate 2,835 downwards.
GAGTTATGAAGACGCGGCCGCCCATCCGCAGGTGGACGCGGTGTATATCGCCACGCCGCCGTCCGAGCACGAGGCCCACGCGGCGCTGGCTATCGCGGCTGGCAAACCGGTGCTGATCGAAAAGCCGTTTGCGCTGGATGCCGCCGCCGCCGCCCGTATCGCGGTGCAAGCCGAAGCCGCCGGCGTTTTCTGCATGGAAGCGATGTGGACCCGCTTCCTGCCCATGCTCGACACGCTGCGCGCCCGCATCGCCAACGGGGAAATCGGCGAAATCCGGTCTTTCGAAGGTGGTTTTTTCGGCTCCGATGCGCCCGACGCGGCGAACAGTCTGTTCGATCCAGCCCGTGGCGGCGGCGCCCTGATGCATCGGGGCATCTACCCCTTGTCGCTGGCGCGGCATCTGTTGGGGCCGGTCAGCACGCTGCAGGCGATGGCCCGGATCGGTGAAACCGGTGTGGATGAGGACGTCGCGCTCACCCTTCGGCACGCCTCGGGGGCGATCTCGACGCTGCGGGCGTCCTTGCGCGCGAGCGGCCCGAACGGCGCGATCATCCGGGGCGCCAAGGGGGTGATCGAGATCGCGCCGCCGATCTATCGCCCGTTCAAGGCGCGGCTGACCGTGGTGTCGCCTCGCAAGGGCGGCACGGGCGCCGGCGGGGGCGGGCGTTTCGAGGCGCTGAAAGAAGGCGGCTTTCTGCAAGGGCTGAACCAGCGCGCTGACGGATTGAAAGCGCTGCTTCGTTCCCGGGCCGGTGGATTGTCAGGCAAGTTCGAAGGCAATGGCTATCACTACGAAGCCGCCGCCGTGGCCGCCGCCGTCACTGCGGGGCAGGGCGAACATGCCCTTATGCCGCTCGCGGAAAGCGTCGAGATCATGGATCTGGTGGATCAGGCGAAATCGCAGTGGACGGAAGCCGCGGTTTCGAGACGAGCACAAGGAGCGAAGCATTGAAGTTCGGCATCATCGGTTGCGGCTATGTCTTCGATCATTACATGGCCACGTTGGCCCGGCACCCGGGACTGGAACTGGCGGGCGTCGCCGACCTCGACGCGGCCCGGCTGAAGCAGGCCACCGAATTTTACGGTCTGACCGCCTATGAAAGCGTCGAGGCGTTGCTGGCTGATCCCGAGATCGCCCTCGTCGCCAATTTCACATCGATCGAGGCCCATTACGAGGTGTCGAAAGCCGCGCTTCTGGCCGGCAAACATGTCTATTCGGAAAAGCCGCTGGTCATGCAGATGGATCAGGCGCGCGAACTGATGGCGCTGGCGGCCGAACAGAAATTGCACCTGTCCTGCGCGCCTTCGAATGCGCTGGGAGCCACCTCGCAGACCATGTGGAAGGCGGTCGTCGACGGCGCGGTCGGCGACGTGCGCATGGTCTATGCCGAGTTCGACGACAACCCTATCTACCTGATGTCGCCCGAGGGATGGCGATCACGGTCAGGCGCGCCCTGGCCCTATTTGCACGAATACGAAATGGGCTGCACCTGGGAACATGTCGGCTATCACCTGACCTGGATGTGCGCGATCTTCGGGCCGGTACGGTCGGTCACAGCGTTCTCCAAGGTCACGGCGCCTGACAAGACCGATCAGCATCTGAACCCCGCCGACACCCCCGATTTTTCCGTCGCCTGTCTGGATTTCGAATCCGGTGTCGTGGGGCGCGTGACGTGCTCGATTGCGGCCCCGTATGATCACCGGATGCGGATTATCGGCAAGGCCGGCATGGTGCACGCCGATACGTACCGGCATTACGAATGCCCGGTCTATCTGGAACCCTTCACCAAACTGAATATGAACGCCCGCAAGGCGCGGTCGGTGCGAACCCGATCATGGCTGGGTTGGCCGTTCGGAATTGGCGGACGACGGTTGCCACTGGTGCGCACCCCGCCCCCCGGCACGGACCGGATCGTGGCGACAGGTGGCCGCCGCTGGCATCCCAAGGACGCTCTGCAGCGTTGGAAACGGCGCGAGTTGGGCCAGCAGGACAAGATGATCGGCATCGCCGAACTCGCCGACGCGGTGGCCAGCGGGCGCAGCCCGTTTCCGTCGCCGGATTTCACCATGCATCTGACCGAATTGACATTGGCGATCCAGGCCGCCGGCCCGGACGGGGCCTGCCGCCGGCTGGAAACCAGTTTCGATCCGGTGGCCCTGCCTCCTCGGACGGTCATCGCGGCGCCTGATTACAACACCTATGCAAAGCCGAGCTGGTTGGCGCGCCAGGCCGACAATCTGCTTGACCGGATGCACCGGCACTAGGGTGAGTTAAACCGATCTGCGGCTGCAGGCGGTTTCAAGCCTGCCACCCTGGCCTGCCGCCGGTGTCGCGGACACGAAGACAAGCTCGTGACCAAGGAACTGGAGAGTGGATATGGGGAGGCGGAAGTTCAGACATGAGTTCAAGATCGAAGCATAGAGGTGGCTCAGGAAATCTGGACATGGGCGCTGAGTGGTGAAGCCGCTCGAAATCGGCAAGAAGATTGCTGAGAAACGAGGAGCGACCATGACGAAACGACCGCGCAGGAACCATAGTTCGGCCTTCAAGGCGAAGGTTGCGATAGCCGCCATCAAGGGGGAGAAGACGCTGGCCGAGCTGGCGCAGGAGTTCGACGTCCACCCGAACCAGATCACACAATGGCGAAGCCGGCTTCTGGAGGGCGCGACGGCGGTCTTTGGCGAGGACGCGAAAGCGGACGCCGCTCCGGCGATCGACGTGAAGGTCCTTCATGCGAAGATCGGGGAGCTCACGCTGGCCAACGATTTTTTAGAGGGCGCGCTCGCCGGCCAGGCCAAGGCGCTCGGGATCAGTCGGAGCAGCGTCTGCTATCT
>JBBDTD010000033.1:0-1881 GCA_040904645.1 Paracoccaceae bacterium | reverse complement strand
ACCTGATCGTGGATCGGATGCGTCTTGTCGTCATAGGGAAAGCGCAGCGACCAGATGTCGAAGATGAAGCCCCGATCCTGCAGCGCCTTGATTTCCTGCGCGATGAACGTCTCGGAAAGCCGGGGCCAGCCTTTCAGCACCACGGCGAGGCGCGGGGCGCCTTGCGCCTGCGTCATTCGGCAGCCCGGCTCGTCCAGGACATCGCCGCGAGTTCATTTATTGTATCAAGCCCATCCATCAAGCCACTGATCCGGTGCTTGGATGGCGGCTCCTGGTCGATCAGCCCGCGGATCGCGCGCGCCATCACGTCGGGGCTGTCGCCGTCGCGCGGCCGGTGCAGCATGCGCACGAGGCCGAGCCGCTCCGCCGATTCGGTGCGGATATACTGCTCCAGCCGAGGCTTGATGCGCGGCGCGATCACCGCTGGCTTGTCGAGGCTGAGGATCTCGCAAAACGTGTTGTAGCCGCCCATGGCGATCACCCCGGCGGCGTCGGCCAGCAGCCGCTCCAGCCGCGGATCGAAGCTGAAGGCGGTCACCCGCCCCGCCATCGCCGCGGCGCGCTCGTCGAATTCGGTGCGCCGTTCGGCGTTCAGGAACGGCCCGTAGACCAGCACGCCATGGAGCGGAATCGTCCGGTCGGTCTCATAGGCGGAAAGCACCCAGTCGATCAGCGCCTCGCCATCGCCGCCGCCGCCGGTGGTGACCAGCACGTAAGGCTCCTCCGGCACGGCGAAGCCGTGGATCGGCCAGGGCGGGATTTCGCGCTTCAGATAGCCGGTGTAGCGGACCTTATCCATCATCCGCTGCGAGATCGGCAGCCCGGCCAGCGGCTCGCAGATCTCGGGCCGGCCATAGATCCAGATCTCGTCGTAATAGGTTTCGATCGCCGCCACCGCGTCCTTGCGCTCCCACTCGCGGCGAAGCGTGTCCGGGTCGTCCAAGACGTCGCGCACGCCCAGCACCAGCCGCGCGCCGCGCGCCTTCGCGGTTTCCAGCGTCGCGGCCAGCTCGTTGCGAAAGCCCCACGGCTCCTTGTCGACGATTATGAGGTCCGGATCGAAGGTCTCCTCCGCGGCGGAAAGCAGCGCCGCGCGCAATTCGACCGTGTCCTCGATGTCGAGCCCGAGATTGTGGGAGGCGTAGGCGCCGTCCGGCAGCTTCACCACTCCCGGCAGGCGCACATGGTCCACCCGGTCGGGAAAGTCGAAGCGCCCCGCGATGGGCGAACCGGTCATGATGATCGCGGACATATCCGGATCATTGGCGGTCAGCGCCTGCGCGATGGTCCGCGAGCGGCGCAAATGGCCAAGTCCGAAGGTGTCGTGGCTGTAAAGCACAACACGCCGGCCCCGATGACGCGCCCCGCCCGGAACCCGGCCCGCTACGCGTCCGGCGAATTCATTCATCCCTCTGCTCTCCCTGCGTCGGGATCCGGCTTTGTCACCGTTCTCGAAAAAAGCCTTAACCGCGACCCGACCGAATTGCCACCCCGGAGCGATGCGCGGCGAAGCGATTGCCGCCGCGCCGCGCCGGGGCTTGGGCCGGGGCTTGGGCCGGGGCTTCAGTCGGGGGCCTGGGCCGGGGGAACGGTCTCGGTCCGCGCCCGGAGGGTGGCTTAACCGGCTGTGACGAATTGCTGATGATTTAGAGCGCGGAACGGTTAAACTCGCGCTTTCGGACGCATGTCATGTCGGAGCCGACTTTGTCGCATATCGCCTGTCTTCGCCTCTTTCGCCAGATGCTGCTCGTCCTCGCCCTGATGGCGGCGGGCGCGCTTCCTGCGGCCGCGCAGAGCGCGGCGGATTACGGCTCGATCGCTGGAGCGGCGGCGGGGGGCGCCGGCGATCCGCCGCCGACCGCAGCCGAGGGCGAGCCGGAG